>JADGEK010000131.1 GCA_016744395.1 Gammaproteobacteria bacterium
TTTTTTATAGATTTTTTCCCCAAGAGTGATATCCCCTTCGGCTTTAGGAATATTAAAGACCTTTTTTGCAATGAGTAATTTTTCATAGGCAGGCATATCTTCATCAAACTTGGGCATTTGGCTCGTTAACTTGATTTGTGATAAAAAAGCAGCAATCGAAGGAATGTCTTCATCGGGTAATTCACGCTCATTAGCATAAGGACGCATAGGCATGTTTTTGCGTTTTTCTTCTTTAAACAGTTTAAGTTGCTGAATGATGTAATCAGCAGGAAGCCCTGCTAATCGGGGGTATTCACCTTGCTTACCACCTTCTCCATATTCACCATGACAACCCGCACAAACTTCATTAATTTCTTCTCCAAGCTCAAGATCTATTTCAAATTCTTTGGCATGAGTTAATGAAACAAAGCACAATAAAATGCTTAGAGTAAATATTTTAAACATGGTCAACCTCACCCAAATTGAGCAATAAAAAAGGTAGTTTTATAATTATTATCGTTTTATTTGTACTACTTAGAGAATTCTATTCACTGAGATTAGAAACTGTAAGGAAATAAATTTCCAATAGTTGCTAATCATCCGTAATGGATAAGTAAGCCATAATTGCCTGAATTTCATCAGGTTCCAATTCTGAAAATAATTCTTCTGAATATTCATGCCAGCGTTCACCGTTGGCAAATTGTGTAATTTGCTTAGTCATATACTGAGTATATTGCCCCATCAAAGGTGGGGTATCGGAATCATCTTTGCCTGCCCCATTGACTCCATGACACAGTTGACAATCGTTCACATAAAGTTCTTCGCCCAGTTCAAGATCTCCTTCTAGCTTGGGGATATTGAATACTTTTTTTGCTATTAATAATTTTTCGTATGCTGTCACACTTTCATCAAACTTCGGCATTTGGCTGGTTAATTTAATTTGTGATAAAAAAGCAGAAACAGAAGGGATGTCTTCATCAGGCAGTTCACGATCATTGGCATAAGGACGCATAGGCATGTTTTTGCGTTTTTCTTCTTTAAACAGTTTAATCTGTGCGCTGATGTAGGTGGCAGGTAAGCCTGCTAAACGAGGATATTCACCATTTTTACCGCCTTCTCCATATTCACCATGACAACCTGCACACACTTGATTAATTTCTTCACCGAGATCGAGATCTATCTCGGGCTCTTCAGCATGAACAGAAGATAATAAGAGTGAAAATAATAAAAATATAAAAGTTCTCATAATGAAACATCTTGCCTTATCTGATTAACCAACCTAAGGTAAATCACCCTTTTTGAAAAGATAATAACCAGCATAAGCACTCAGTGTGCCTAAAGAGACAGGATAAAATATAGACCAGATGATGTAACCCGTTTCACTAAAATGATCTAGAATAATGTAAGCAGATGGGCCAAGTATGACCAATTGAGGATCAAACAACACCATGGCTGCCGTACGAAAGACCTGCAAAGGATTGATCAAAGATAAAATAACGGCAGTATCCGAAGGTAAACCTTCACGGATCATAATACCCAGCAAAATCAGGTCAAGAAAAAGTAAGAACGTCAGCCAAATCATAAAAGCGAGGCCTTGAGCAATATCAGAACTTCTCGCAATACTCGATATCAACATACCAATGCCTAAAAAACACCAGGCAACCGCTAATAATAAGCCTGTATAACTTAAAAACAGTCCCCAGGGAATATCAGCGCCCTTAATTGAAGCCCAAATAACCGCACCAATCATAGCGAGAAATACCGGGAGAAAGACCACAATAAAACGTCCCAGGAACCGTCCCCAGAACCAGGCCGCTAAAGAAATGGGTAAAGAGAGAAGGTATTCAAAAACCCCTGCTTCCCTATCACCTGCCACTGAACGTACCGTGGTAATCAAGACAAATACGGGTAAAATGGCAATAGTTAACTGAATATAAGTAATCAATAAACGGGTTAGACCCGTAAAGCCCATGATACGGCTTTCTGTGATGCCAAAAACAAACAGTAGCACAACAATCCCACCAAACACGCTGGTATAGACAATAAACCATTTCGCTCTGAGTGACTCAATAATATCAGCCCAGGCTGTTAACCATAAATGTTTCATTTAATTTTCTCTTACTTTAACTCTATTAGATATTAAACTATTCGTAGAGACGTTGCATGCAACGTCTCTACATAAAAAACAGGAATACAATATCCTATCTTAATGTTCTAAATTACCACCGTGGATATTAAATTTCTTTTCAACCTCATTGATATGTTCAATGGCTTGCTCATAGTTTAAAGCACCTTCCACTTTGTCAGGCTGAGCACCTAAACCATAGTTCATGGGCGTTGATAGGCCTTTTGTAAACCAGGCTTGCTTAGCATTGATCCAATCATTGGTCTTATAATTATTCACCCAGATTTCAGTTTTTGGATCACTTTTATAGCTTTGAGTATCCAACCAAAGCACTGCACATCCCATATCATCGAATTTATACACTCTTGAGCGCTTACCTTCAGGAAAAACACGCACTTGAGCAGAAAAATTACGTTCACTGAGCATCATCTGACAACGTTCACAGGAATCGCGGTCCCATTTAACGTCTACAGCCCCTGTTTGTTTATCACCACTGCACGCGGAGATAAAAAGAACTAAAATGAAAAGAAGAACAGTTACGGTCTTTCTATTTAACAAAGCAGGTATCATTTCTTTTGTTCTTCCATATGTATATCTTGTAATATGGCGGCATAACGAGATAGAACACCTAAAAACCTTAAGCGATCGGGGCCAGCAACCTGACCTTGCCAGTAGGTACCATCGTCGGACTCAAAGCTCCAGGCCTTGATTGCTTTGGAAAAAGCCTCATCAACTCGTTTAATTTTAATTTCACTTTTGAGCACGCTGTCCAAATCAACTTCATCTTCAACACGATCATCAAGAACAACAATACCCTGATCCATTTCAATAACACGATTAACCAGAGCTGCCACTTCATCCAGTCGATGGCTGGAAATTAACATCACAGCTTCATCTTTCTTCTCGGCTAGTAATTGAAAAAAAATGTGCCTAGCATCGGGATCAAGATTGGCCGCAGGCTCATCAAGTATTAAAATTTTAGCCTCACGCCCCAGAGCAATACTGATCAGTATTTTTTGTTTCTGACCTCCTGAGAGTTTTACAAATGGACGTGATTTTAACTCATCAAAATTAAGTCCTAAACGTTCAGCAACTTTTATCATATCCTTTGAATTGGCATCACATAAACTGGCAGAAAACTCAAATAACTGACCAACAGGCATTTTTAGAGGTGGTGGTAACTGCGGTACAAAACCGATGTCTTTGAGAACCAGTTTACGTTCTTCTCGCGGGTTCATACCATTAACCCGCACCTGGCCTTCACAAGTGTACTCACCAAGAAGGCAACGAATCATTGTGGTTTTACCCGCACCATTTGAACCCACTAAAGCAATTCGATCACCTTGTTGGATATCCAGATCCATCCCTTTGAGCACTTCAGTGCGTCGAAAGGTCTTTTTAACATTATCGAATTTAATCATTACACGTTCTCTTCTTTTGCTTTTTCTTTTTTAGAAATAAGAGCTGCTTCATCTATTGCAGATTCTTTTGAAGATGAGTGACTTTCAGGCATAAGTGGTCTTTCTTCAACTGCTTTCTCAGGTTTATGAGTCAAACCCTTAAATTCAAAATTCAAGGAACTGGTTGGGCAAGCATCAACACATAAGCCACAACGAGTACAATCTGCACCAAGGCCCACTTCAACATCAATACTGCGATTTTTAATGGTCAAGTCCAGCACATGAGGGACCAGACAAACAGCACGACAATCCCCTTCATGTTTACAATCAGTCATATCGTAGGTCACACGAAGTGGTGACAACACCCCAACAATGCCATAGGTGATACCAATGGGACAAATATAGCGACACCAGGCACGACGAGAAAGGAAGATTTCAAACAGGAGCAATAAAGCCACCCAGACCAGAGCCATTGTTGGACCATAAATAATCGCCCTGCTTAAAATACCTGTGGGCGAAATCAGCTCATAAACGGTATAACCTGTCACAATAGCCAATAGAGCAAAAATTACATAGAAAACGGCTCGAACACCACGGTGAAAGGTGTAATTTTTTGCCCAACCACGCTTTGCCAACCAAAGGTGTAATGTTTCTGCCCACTCAGCCACAAGGTGATAAGGACAAACCCAGGAACAGAAGGTACGACCACCAAGAATAATCCACATAATAAACACAGTAACAACACCAATGAGGAGATTGATCAATACTGTTTTATGAGCCAGCATGACTTGCAGGGCAGAGTTTAGATCCGCCATGTGAAAACCAGCAAAACGCGAAGCAGTTAATGCCCCTTCCAACAATTGAATATCCAGTGAAAAGGACAGTACAAAAAGTAAATTCACTCCAATTAAAGTCAGCCAACGGCGTTTACGCCATTTGTTTTTACTGTTTTTATGGTGCTCATCATGCAAAGCAATGAGCTGAGCTTTAGTTACTTTTTCACCTTTTTTATAAAAGTACATTTTTTGTGCAGCAGGTGATAATTCATCTTTGCGTGGTTTACGTGGTGCACGCCCAAATAACTGAGCCAAAGACTCTAAATAAGTATTCATCAGTGACCTGCCTTTTTGCTCTTAGCAATATATTGTTCACTCAGTGGTCGCTTAGTGAGCTTATCATAATCAATGATGATAGAAGGCTCATTGGTAGGACAAATCATTTCACAAACACCACAGCCGACACAGCCGTCATAAATAACAGGTTTCATATGCCTGACGCCATTTTTTTCTTCAATGAGTTCAAGGCCAATAGCACGCTCTGGTGGACACTGATTTTCATCCCCCGAAGGATATTTTCCATCTTTACACTGGTTATAACGTTGCTCAATAGGACAGGCCTGTACACACAGATCACAAATTTCAACATCATAAGGATGATCTTTTAAGGGAATGGGATTCCAACGATCAATCTCTTCATAACGCAGCAGACCTTCATAGTCTGGCCCCCTGGCTTGCCCCTTAAAGCCTTTACCCGCCACGGCAAGACAAAGCTTAGGTTTGTCTAATATGGCAAAACCCATGCGAGTATCGTGGGTGTAATCCAAAGTATGAGTTAAGGAACCTGTTGGGCAGGCCAAAACACATTGCAGGCCATCACAAGAAAAATCACAAGCTTGTTCACGAGCATCGATATAAGCAGTACCAAGGCCAAAACCAGTGCCAATATCATCCAGCTTAACGGCATTAACAGGACAAACCTGGACACATTGACCACACTTAATACAGGATGACAGATAATCTTCTTCCGCCAAAGCACCAGGCGGGCGTAATTTTTGACGCTTACCTTCTGAGGGGATTGGCATAAAACCAAGCAAAGAAATACTAGTAACACCAGCAGTCAGTGCGACTGAACGAAGAAACTGCCGTCTAGCCTCTTGTGCCCGCCGCCCTGGACCACGAGTAATGTTTTTTTTCTTTCCTTTACTCTTTTTCACTTGAGTGGGAGAACTTGCACTCACTTTAGAGCCTTTTTCTGAACCTATATCGCTTGACTTATCTTTGCTTGAATCGCTCATTGCAAGTACCTTTTCAGTCTTTTTTCCAACTCTGTTTCTTCACCACTAGTATGAACATGTTCACTATCAGTTGCTTGGACGTCTTCACTCTTTGCACTCATAAAACTGACATCCATAAGTGGTGCTTTATCCCGTAAAATTAAATCCGGTTCACTAAAAGGCGCAAGACGTTCAAGAAAGTCAATCAGTTCTAGCATGGCAGAACCTTTGTAAAACTGTGCTCCAGGAACATCCTGCCAAATACGATCGGCATAGGCATAGATATCATGGGGCGTGTCACCAATGTTATCTTTATTTAAATCAAAGCCTTCATAGTTATCCCAATAATTACCAGTCCATTCATTTCGATTAGCCGTTTTTCCACCAGAAACAATTATTTGAGTAATATTCGCCTTGAAATGATTATTTTTAAAAATATTATCTTTCCAATTGGCCAAAAAGCGGATGCCAATGCCATTAAAGGCAATTAAATTGTTGGTAAAATGATTTTTTGTATCAGGTTGATAGGGAGAAACATCAATGGATAAGCCTACCGAGCTGAATAATATTTTATTATTTTCAACGATAATATCAGAGGTTTCTTTAAAACCAACACCAACGCCTGCTGCGCCAGTAGCATGAGAAATGATATTATTTTTAATAATAACACCATCGCTGTACATCAAAAAGATACCCACCGAAGTGTCATAATATTCGTTGTTTTGAACATCGTTAAACTGCGAATACATGAAGTGCAAACCATAGCGACCGCCATGGGTAATATTATTTTTTATCACATTATTTTTAGAATACCAAACCACCATATCACGAGTATCATTAATAATGTTGTGGGTAATTTTATTTTCAAAACTATACCAAAGACGTATGGCATCACCACGCATCCCCAATTCATCACCATTTGAACTAATGGTATTGCTTTTTACAATATTGTTTTCTGATTGTTGCAAATCAATACCAAAGAGACAATTATCAATCGTATTGTTTTTAATCACGTTGAAATTACCACGAACCTGAACACCTGAGTCCAGATCATTATGATGGTCACCCGAATTCGTAAGATGTAAATTTTTTAATACCGCACCATCTGTATCAAGAAGTATGACCGTTCCTTTACCACCTGAGTCGATAGTCACTTTTCCCTGGCCGTCTAAAGTAATTGCTTCACTAATGACAACTGGGCCAGAATAAGTACCTGGGGGAATAATTAAAACCCCGCCCTTTTCAATTTCATCAACCAGAGGTTGTAATGGTGGAAAAGCAGCATAGCTTATAGAATTAAAAAAGATGAGAGAAAAGCAAATAAATCGTAATATCATCGTAGTAGATTGTCTTTTGGTAAAAGCCAAAGCACCTACTTTTTACAAGGCAATTTATAATCTATTACTTGCAAAAAAGCAGACACTTACTAAGTTCACTGAGTCACATAAACTGGCTTATTATAAAGATTCTTTACGACGCATTAAAGCAATACTTGCTAATATGACAGAGTTTAGCATCATTAAGCCAAAGCCAATGCTGGGATATGAGAAAGTTGCAAATTGAGCCACTTTACCCTCACCAAAAACGGTAGGCATGAAGGGTTTTACAGCAAAGGCCCCCATGTCGTTAAGAGTGTGACCATACCACCATAACCATGATGCATAATCAATAATAAAGAAAACAGGTAATGCTATTGGCACCAGAATCATTAACCAGTAAACAAGATTAGCCTTTGCAGTCGTTCCGACAATACTGAGCAATAACATTGCACCAATCAAACCAAAGAAAACAACATGAGTGGCAATCCTAAGTACTTTTACCATCGGTTGAATTTCATCTTGGTTATTAAAATAACGGCCTAAAACCTTGCCATAATGCCAAGCCATTAACTGATAGCCATTACCTGCCCAGTCATCGGTAACACGATTATTGGCCTGGTCAATGTCATATGTTTCTTTAAGCTGAGTGATCAGACGTTGCTTTTCTGCAACCTGAGGCTCTGAAGCAGTGGCATTCTCTTCTGCCAAATCTTCATCATCCATATCTTCAACTTCTCGGCCAGCAATTGAATCTCGCAACTGCCTCAAAGCCCGATCAGAATCCACCATTTTTACAGAGCCTAGCGTTGTATCATTTGCATCTTGATCCAGTTGATTCATTAATGCATATAAATAGCCTTCATTCTGGAAGTTTAAGCCATTTGATTTATAGATGGTCATAGTCATCCAGGCAGCATTGATAGCAAAAGCAGCACCTAAAAACAGTCGACGCTTTTTCGGGTCAGAAATGGCAAAGCCAATGACCATAATAATAAGCAAGGTAATTAAAAAAGGTGAAAAGCCACGCTCGATGGGTCCACCAGCAGCAATTGGGTACATACCAACATAGTGGTTGATAGTATCCATCTCATGTACACAATCTAATGCTTCTTCTTCAACAACCTCTTCTTTTTCAATCAGAGTACAACCATTGAAGACACCATTCATATGAAAGTTAATACGCACACCTTCAGGGAAGGCTGTTTCAGGATAGTTTGGAGCAGTCAGAGCCACCCACCAAATTGGATTAAAATACATTATAATCATAATGATTACAGATGCAGCAGAAAGAGATGGTATGAGTAAAGAACGTTTTGTGTCATTCATGAAAGAAAATCCTTAATAGTGTTGCTATAGCATTTCCCTCCCCAAGGCCTTGCTAAACGCTTTTAGTACGTTTACAAAATTACTTTCCAGATTTGTGACTGAAGATAAAAGCGACAAAAAAAGAAAATCATTTGGTAAAAATACTGAATTGATGCTTATCCAATAAGATTGAATAAGCATCAATTCATTTCTAAGAGTAGTCGCTAATAGACAGCATTCAACAAACTCTTAGGTGTTGCTTATTTAGAATAAAGACTTAGTCAAAGTCAGGATTCTGCCATTCAGGAGATGGAGCTGCATCACCTTCTGGTAAAGGAATGCTAGAAACATAGCTAATGACATTAACCATATCTTCATTAGAGAAGCCCTTAATTTGCTCAACCATGTCTGGGTTTGCATTACGACGCTTACCATCACGAATCCACTCAAACTGTCTTAACATGTAGTTATAGTGTTGACCAGAAATTCTTGGATAAAATTTATCAGCATCACCCTGACCAATATCACCATGACATTTTACACAGTTATCAACATATAGTTGCTTACCTTTTGCTAAATCCGCTGTCGCTGGGCCTTTGCCATTATCTGGATTCATCAATAGCTTTTGAATGTATGCCGTTACATCAGCAATTGCTTGCTCATCACCAATAGATTCTGGTAAAGCAAAAGGATACATGGTTGGATTATCACGGTTCAAAGCACGAATATCAGCCAACTGTTTTACTAATACTTTTCTATGCTGACCCGCTAATTGTGGGAAAGTACCTTCTTTTGTTCCCCAACCTTCTGGTAGGTGACAAGCAGAACAAACTTCATAAACATCGAGTCCGTTCTCAAGATCAGGCTTTAAAGTCAAAGCAGCATCTTGTTCACCACCGCCTTTATTCCAACCTGCAGCTTTTGCATGCTCATCAGATTGCGAAGAGGCAAATGTTAAGCTACTAACAGCAATTGCTGTTGAGAATGCCAGCATTTTAATCGCTGATTTTAATTTCATTTTTGGAAAGCTCCCTTATGATTGAAATAATTACTTAAATAAATTTTATTGTAAAAGTTGGCGGTATTTTTCCACATAAATGAAGTGCTTACCTTGATAAACATCAATTTATAAAAAAAGATTGATGAAAAAATAAATAGCTAATAACTAAATAAAGCAATTAAATATCAATACTTAATTGCTTTATCAGAACCACCAAAGAACAGAGTAAAATTATTGCTTAGA
>JADGEK010000200.1 GCA_016744395.1 Gammaproteobacteria bacterium
CTTGTTGAGTATAAGGTGTGTATCGATCACTAACAAGATACCAAAGCAGACTGAGAATAATCATCGATAAAATAAAAATCGTGCCCATTTTAACGGATTTTTTAGCCGTATTCTCTTCGACTAAAGAGTCGACAGAAGAGCCTTCTAACGGCTTTCCATCTGAGACTTGAGTTTCTGCGGCACTTTCAGTTTTCTTAGCTTGTTCTTTATTGCTCATTCTGTGACGCCTCTGATGTGCTTGTCGATGGCTCATTGGGTTGATAAACAGGTGCCGTTAATAAATCACCCCAGTCTGTACGTTCCTGCATCGTTTCTTTTACTTGCTTTGAAATTAATTCATCTACTGACATTTCTGACCAGCCACCTCCCAGACTTTTATATAAATTGACAATAGTGGCGACATAACTGCCCTGGGTCAGTAACTGCCTCTCAGATTGAGAAAACATAGCACGCTGAGCATCCAGCACTCGTTGAAAATCAGAATAACCTTCACGGTATCGGATATTGGCCAATGCCAACGCACGTTGTGATGCTTTAAGACTTTGATCGACAATTAGCTTCTGTTCATTTGTTTTCACTAAACTATAAGAAGCGTCATCCACTTCTTTGGCTGCTTGTAAAACCAGACTTTGGTATTGTCCCATTAATTGCTGTAACCGAGCATCTTGTATGCGGACATTGTTTTCAATGCGATCATAATCCAATATATTCCAGGTAAAGCTCGGACCAAAAACAAAATTACTGGTATCAGAAGCACCTGCTAAATCACTGCCTGACCAGCCAATAGTACCAAACAAAGAAATAGCAGGATAAAAGTCGGCTTCAGCCACGCCAACCTGTGCTGACTGAGCAGCCACTTGCCATGCAGCGGTACGTATATCAGGTCGACGAGTCAATAAATTTGCAGGGATGTATTGAAAATAATCCGGTGAAATAGCAGGCCATACATACTGGGATGTAGAGTTTTCCAATTCCAGAAGTACACTGGGTTGTTTGCCTAATAAAACCGCAAGGGCATTACGCGTCTGAGCAAGTGTTATTTCCAGTTCAGGAATCGTCGATAAGGTGGCTAAATATTGTGTTTTTGCCTGTTGCAAATCCAGTTCTGAACCTTCGCCGCTTTTAAATACATTGGTTGTGATTTCATAACTGCGCTTTTGAATTTTGGCATTCTGATGCGCAATGATGATACGCGCCTGTGTGGTTCGATAAGAAAAATAGGCATTAGCCACCTGTGCAACTAATAAAACCTGTGCATCTTGCTGATTGGTGATTGAAGCAAAAAAAGCAGCATCCGCCGATTCAATGCCACGCTGGAATCGCCCCCAGAAATCAAGCTCCCACCCCAGGTTAAAACCTGCCTGATAACTTGTGAAGCTTTGACTTTTTGGAGCATTACCACCATGGGATTGATTATTCACATAGCTGGCACTGCCATTGACTTGCTGTAATTGGGGGTAAAGACTACTATTGGCAATGCCAAGCAAGGCGCGACTTTCAAAGATCCTTAGACCTGCAATTCGCAGTGAATGATTACCTTGTTTCGCTTTTTCAATTAACTGGCTTAAGACAGGATCATTAAAAAGACGCCACCAAAACTCAAATTCAGTCTTTTTTTGATTATTATAAGTTAAATTTTTTTGTAAAGAAGAGTCCTTTCCAGAGGCATTCCCATACACTGTTGGCTGCCATTCCTGTAACCAATCAACAACAGGCTCCTCATAATCAGGGCCAACCATTGTACAGGCAGATAATATTAACAGTCCTAAAAGAACAGGGATTTTATATAAACGTTTAAGAACCAAAGTATGCATTAATAACTATCTTTAACCATTTTTTGAGTAATGTCTTCAATTTGCCTAAAAAAATTAGCATTGACTGAATTAAGTGTGTTTCCGTAAATTTTGTAAGTTACTTCTCCCTTTATGAGAGAAAATAAACGGATAGATACTTGTTAGGCCTCTTCAACTATTGAGTCTGAGCTTTCAACTTTATCATTAGAATCTTGAGTGTCATCATCAACCCATGCCATAAAAATAACATAAGCCAATGACAGGAATGTCGCCCCGATAAAGAGGCCAATGAGCCCAGCGGACATCATACCACCTAATGCACCAATTAGAACAACTGGCATCGGTGCTTCAACACCTCGGCCAAGAAAGATTGGCTTAAGTACATTATCAACAAAGCCCGCAATAACAAAATATATAGTGAATACAATGCTCATGACAGAGGAGTCCCCAGTCATCCAGATAT
>JADGEK010000034.1 GCA_016744395.1 Gammaproteobacteria bacterium
TATACAGCATTTAAATTTGGTATCAGCTTCCTGTCCAACGGTATCAGCTGTTGGCTGATGCCGATAGCTCTACCGAATTCTGTCTCCTGCTCGTGTTCTATAACATTCATGCTGTGCCGTGATCTTCATGTTTTTCATGTTCTCCATGCTCTTCATGTTCTTCATGCTCTTCATGCTCTTCATGTTCTTTATGTTCTTTATGTTCTTCATGTTCTTCATGCTCTTCATGTTCTTCATGTTCTTCATGTTCTTCATGTTCTTCATGTTCTTCATGTTCTTCATGTTCTTCATGCTTGTATTGTATGGCAGCCACACTGTGGCCATGACCTTCATGGTTGTGGCCGCCAGGTTCAAAGAAACTAACGACAACAGATATCAATAGCCCGAAGATCAAAGAGGTGGAGAGTTCGGCTCTATCATGTGCGTGGAATTGCAGCTCTGGCAAGAGATCACTCAGCGATATGCTTAAGAATGAGCCCGCTGAGAATGCCAGGGCATATGCGACCAGATTGACGTTCTCACCAGCCTGAGAAAGACCGAGATAGAACAAGGCCACACCCAGAGGGATTACCAGTGCAAAAAGGGCATTGACGAGATGTATCGTGGAACTCTTCCAGGCACCCATGGCCATCAAGGTGGTGATTGTCATTGCGTCGAAGGGTTTGTGCAGAAAGATGACAAAAAAAGTACCAAAGCCAGCCAGGGCGATCAGGTTATCACCCTGGCTTCCCGCCTCCACGCTGGCGGCTAACGCGATACCAGCAATGAGAGTGTGTAATATGAGTCCAGTTGCGGCACCTATCCAATTCATATTGTGGGCTTCATAGGAGATGTCCCCGATATTATTTTGTGCTCCAGTGTGGGAATGCTCGTGATCATGGTGATGCTCTTCGACACTTTGCCCTGTCTGTCCTTTCATGGGAGCAATATTGGGTGCATCGTGATGATGGAAGCAGAAAAATCGCTCGATGAAAAAGATGGTAAGGATCCCTGCGAGCACCAGCATGAGAATGACCTCGGTTTGATCTGGTGCCTCAATCAGAGCATGAGGCAGCATGTGCAGAAGCCCCACACCGAGCATTACGCCAGCGACCAGGCTGACCAATAATTGCATACGTCGGTGCGTCATGCGAAGCTTCAGGGGAACCAGGCCGCCCGCCAGGGAGGACAATAGGATCAGTGTGCAATATACGAACAATAACAGCCAGGTTGACATAGTTAACCCTCTTTTTTGTTGGAATTACGTTTCGTCAGTGCGACTTTGTGTCACTCTGCTCGGAACTCCGGGTCAGGCAACACTCTTGCGTGACTCTAGTGGGACGTTTTTATCCTTTTGGGTTGCAACCTCATCGGGCTCAAAATTTACCAGCCGTGATGAATTAAGCAATACGCCTGCAGTTGAAGCATTGTGTAAAACCACAGCGATAAACGGGTTGATCAAACCAAAGGCGGCAGCCACCAGCCCACCTGCATTGATGACCAGAGCCATGCCATAGTTCTGGCGAATGGTTTTGATGGTTTTATTACTAATTTGCAGCATTTCGTCCAGTTTCCGGAAATCATCACTGGATAAAGCGATGTCCGCTGACTCAATGGCCACATCTGAACATCCAGTGCCTAATGCAATGCCGACATCGGCTATAGCCAGTGCAGGTGCATCATTAATACCATCTCCAACCATAATAACTTTAAGCCCCTGTGCCTGAAGCTCGCGTATGATACGGTACTTATCTTCTGGCATCAGCTCGGCGTGCCATTCATCAAGGCCCGCAGTCCTGACGACCTGTTTTGCAGAATAAGCCAGATCACCTGTTAGAATTATCGTTTTCTGGATACCTCGCTGGCGTAGTTGATGGAGGGTTTCTAACACGTTGGGACGTACAGTATTGCGTATTCCGATCAAACCGACACACTGCTCATGGTAGGCAATATACAGCATTGTTTCACCTTCAAGAGTATATCTCCTGTGTTGTTCTTCAGCCTCGACGGGAACCTGTAGTCCAAATTTTTCCATTAATTTCTGGTTGCCAACATAAACATTAGAAGCATCCGCCATGGTGGCATGCATTCCGCTGCCATCTATATTTTGATAACATTCGGGCTGTATGATCTCGATATTGTTATCTTTTGCATGAGCCAGGATTGCACCGCCCAAAGGGTGGTTGGAATGCACTTCAGCTGATGACGCCATCGCAACAAGAGCATTTGCATCGTATTTTTTATCATACGAAATGACCCTGATCACATTGGGTATGCCGCTGGTTAATGTGCCGGTTTTATCAAAAACCATGACATCGGCCTGGGCGGCTGATTCAAGAAAGGTGCCACCGCGGATCAGTATTCCCCGTTTGGCACTGTTACCCACGGAAGCACTGACTGAAGTAGGGGTGGACAGACCGATCGCACAGGGGCAGGCGATGAGTAACATAGTCAGGGCACGTGTTGGGTCAAGTGTCAGTAATAACACACCGCCCGACATTGCAAAAGAGAAGGGCACGAAACGTTTGGAAAATTGTTCTCCCACCGTTTGGATGGGAGGGCGTAATTCCTCGGCCTTATGCACGCGTTCGATAATACGTCCGACCACTGTATCCTGCCCGATCTTTTCAACCGAAATGATGAGTTTTCCTACTAATAAAATGGATCCTGCATAGACATGCTGACCAGCAGCAAGCTCCACAGGTAGCTCTTCTCCTGTGACTGGAGCCTGGTTTACCCGAGCCTCACCTTCGGTAACAGCACCATCCACTGGAATCCGCTGACCTGCGTAAACCGCCAGTTTATCCCCAGGTTTTATGCTGGATAAACGCTGTCGGGTTTCTATCAATTTGCCATCATCTGTCGAGCTGATCAGCCAGACTTCTTCATTGGCATCTATTTCCAGTAGATCCTTGATGGCTTTTTGGGTTTTTCGCAATGTGACCGCTTCAAAACGTTCACCGATATTAAGCAGGAGCAAAACGGCCAGTGCTGTGAGACCGTTGCCCATTGCAAGACTGGCAAGAGTTGCGCTGCCCACCAGGGTATCAGAATTAATTTTACGCTTGGTAATTGAACGCCATAGCCCGCCTATATAGCTTGAACCCGTTATGACTGTTACCGTACCTGCAACGATAAAGACAGGCAGGTGGCTGGCAACCAAAGCAGGGAAAAATAATCGTTGTGCGCCCAGGCCAAGCAATGTTGTGCTGCCCAGAATAATCTTGTGTTTGTATTTTGCTAATGTTGCATCATCATGTGAATGCTCATGGCCGCAGCTATCATCACCACAAGAAGCACCATGCTCATGATTGTGTTCAAGGTCGTGAGCATGATCGCAATCGTGGGAATGATGATCGTGGCTATGTTCATGAGCGCAATCATGAGAATGATGAGCGTGATCATGGTTGTGATTATGATCATTGTCGGGCATCTGATAACGAGGGTGTTTATGTTCGCCATGATCCTCTTTGTTTTTTTGCAGTTTTGAAATAAATTTATGGCCAGCTTTCATCTCTTTAGAAAACGTACTTTTGGCTGCTTTAGGTGAAAGTTCTTCCAGGCTTTTTCCGCTTTCAAAATGTTGTGTGAGCACTTTTCCCAGAGCATAGGTTGAGGCACCGCCTATGGTAACCATACTGGTCGTACCGACCACGTGGCCTACACCAGGAACCAGTTTAACCAGGCTCGCCATTCGCAAGAATGTGTACGGAAGAGCCCCACCCAACAACGAGGTAATGAATGTCCTGCTATGATTTTTCGAAAATTTTTGCTCATAAAGCTCGGAGAAGCTATGGATCATCTTGAACTGAAGCCCACTCAAAGCAGCAAAATCTGCCAATGGTACGGGTATTAAACCGATTGTCATCGACGCAACGGTATATTCATTTAGTATGATTCCTGCTTCTTGCTCTTTACTGATATGCACCGAGCTTCCAAGCTCATTATTATTTGCTGGCATGTGAATTTATCCCCCCTTAACTCTATTACTTGTTGCGAACTACCTTGCTGTATGAACAATTTGTATATTGTCAAGATTATGATTTGGTTCCTGATAAAATACAGTTGGTCAGATTTAAGCGTGGCAATTTCGCTGTCTATCATTATTTAATATCTGTTTTTACATATGTATTAAGTTTTTTATTTGTACTTGTAGTTATATATATACCTATTCGTATATAATAAGCAAGTTTTATTTACACTGATGACCTTATATTTATAAACTGAAAAGAATTTCACGGTTATATTTTGATTGTTCTTATTGAGTGGGAATAGTTCCCGATACTTGCACTTTATGGATAATATTGAGGTTTATACTATACTGGTTACTTGATCGGCTAAACGGAGGTGTTTGGTTATGTTAATTAGAGTGGGTGTTCTTTTGGCTGCTTTCATTGGGGCTAAAATTTATGGCAAATATAGAAACAATCAGAATGACTCAAAAAAGAAGCCAAAACTTGCTGTAAAATCCCGGAAGTTATTAGCCCGGATGACTAACATCGATGAATCGGAAAAGTTGTGTGATCATTATTTTAAGGTGAGCACGGTTTCTTTGGGTCTTGCTGTTTTGAGCGGACCCCTCCCATTACTCTATATTGTAAGCCTCGGCGCTATTTTTTATTCCTGCATACCCATTTTGAAACGTGGTCAAAGACAACTGCAGGAAAGGCGCACCATCGGGCATGATGTTCTTTATAGTATTTATATTATCCTGGCTTTTCTGACCCACCAGGAAATATTTATCGCATTGGGTGTCTTTTTTTATCATTCAGGCGCAAAAATGCTGGCCATGAATCAGGCCCTGTCCAAGCCCATGATAAGCAATCTTATCAAACAGTTACCCGATAATATATGGGTTTTAAAAGAGGGCATTGAAATTGAAACACCACTTGATGAGGTTATGATCGGTGATATTGTTGTTATCAGGGCTGGAGAAATTATTCCAGTCGATGGCACTATTACCGAAGGCATTGCGATGATAGATCAGCATGCCCTGACGGGAGAATCGCAAGCAGAGGAAAAAGAAATCGGCGGCCAGGTATTCTCTTCGACACTCATCGTCAGTGGTCAGATCCATGCAAAAGTTACAAAGGCTGGTAGTGATACAAACATTTCAAAAATCACCGAAATTCTTAATAATACCTCAGCTTATACATCATCTATTCAATTAAAAGGAGAGAAGTGGGCGAATATTATTGCCAAGCCTATTGTTGCACTGACGATATTGACAATTCCTACCCAGGGGCTTATGGCTGCGACTACGGTGGTGCATAGTACTTTTGGCAACCGCCTGAGAATCGTTTCCCCCATTGGAACCCTGAATTATCTTCATGCAGCCTTAAATAAAGGTATATTAATCAAAGACGGACGAGTGATTGAAGAATTAGGCAGGGTAGACACGGTATTATTTGATAAAACTGGAACCTTAACTCATGACCAGCTTGAGGTTGGCAAAATTATCTGTAGTAATGATCAATACAGCAGCAATGAAATTTTAAGCTATGCCGCTATGGCTGAGCAAAAACTCACCCATCCACTGGCTCAGGCCATTCTCAAAAAAGCCAAAGAATCCAGCCTCGTGTTACCCTCTATTGATGATTCCAGTTTTACAATGGGTTATGGAATTATGGTCACTATCGATAATCAGCTCATTCGCGTCGGTAGTGCCCGTTTTATGGAATTGGAGAATATTGTCATTCCCCAGTCTATACAATCAGCTATAGAGCAGGCCCATCTCGAAGGGAATTCACTGGTGCTTGTCGCTATCAATGCAGACATTGCAGGTGCGATTCAACTCGTGTCTACGCTCCGTCCAGAGGTCAAGGAGTTATTGAGCGGATTGCGTAAACGCGGCATTAAACATATTTCTATTGTTTCTGGCGATCATAAAATCCCAACCCAAAAATTGGCGGAATCTCTGGGTATTGACAGTTATTTTTATGAGGTACTGCCTCAACAAAAAGCTGACATCGTCAAGCAATTACAGCAACAGGGCAAAAAAGTCTGTTTTGTCGGTGATGGGATCAATGATGCCATCGCGATGAACACCGCCAATGTATCCGTATCTTTGAGTGGTGCCACATCCATTGCCACGGATACGGCGCAGGCCATTTTAATGGATGGCAGTTTAACCCACTTATGTGATTTGTTTGATACTTCGCACAAGCTGAAAAACAATTTACGTCGCAGCCTGGTGCTTATCACTGTACCTACCGCCATTAGTTTAGGCGGCGCGCTGTTCATGGGCTTAAGACTGGGTGGTTCTTTTCTTATCGTTTATTCCAGTTTTGCCTTAGCTTTGCTCAATGCCATGCTGCCGATTCTTGAATATAAAGGTGTAAAAAAAGTCACTCATATAGAATCAACTCCCCAAAAAAATTGATTGTATCAGCCTCTTATTCAATGGAGTATGAGTGGTAATAAATGACCTATATGTGAAATGATGAATGTATTGGCTTGCTACATAAATTGATGGTTGTTAATATATAAGGCTGAATTTGTTAGCCAGAAATTGCGCAGAAACTTTTTTTTTGCACAGTTCCTGCAAGTTAATGCATGTCAGAAACAAGAGTGAATAGTTTAGGAAACGATAATGCAAGATTTTGTTTTAGATGGGAAGATTATGACGGATGTCAGCAATGAGTATGAAAATACTGCAGGAGACTACCAGCAATTGAATAATGAAATTGCTCCAGACGGGAAGGAGGGCATAGCTTCCGAAATCGGGCTGCCTAAGAATCGGATTATCCGCAAAAGGTTTGCTGCCAGAACCATTGCTATTCACTTGAGTGCTTTACCGCCTGAGCTGCAGGCATTAAAAGAGTCCAATGATACTACTGACAATGCTTATCTGACCAAACAGGACCTGCCAGATGAGATTCATTTGACATTGCCTGGCGGGGAAGGGATGGTCTTGTCAAGAGATGAAGCCTGGGAATTGGCTGATGAGGCTGGATCACAACTGGAATGGCACATGCTTCCTGACACCATGTCAGGCAAGGCCGCGGCTTTATTTTCCACCACGGGTCAAGGGGCCTATGCCAATTACGGTCGCCCAACCATGGATTTTTCCGGTTTCTTCTATGACGCCATCCATGCCTCCAGGCAAGCCACAGGGGGAGCCATTGCGTCTCAGGGGAGTCTCTTGCTGGGGCCGTTATTTATTACGGTGGATGCCATCAGTGCTGCGGGCTTCACGGCACTTGGCCACATCACACGAGATGCGCCACTGACGAACAAAACCGTGCTTGGCGATATTGTCTCCACTGGTCTCTATGAAGGAAGTGCATCCTGGACATCAGCCAGACTCGGTGTCTTTACTGGAGCCAGAACGATACGCCTTGCTGCCGTACTACCTGTCCCAGGTGCCCATCTTGCGGCAATTCCAGTTGGCTTCCTGGTGGGTGCTGTTACCGCCATATTTGCCAAACGCTATGCCAATCAGTATAAGGACAGGGCCATTGATGCCGTCTATCGACCTGGAAGACATTCCAGAACTTCTAAGGTGACCCAGGAGGTTACTTCGGCATAACCGTTTGAACGCGAAACAAATGGACACTGAATAAATTGTCTGCATCGACCCAGAGTGCAACGGATTCAAAGCCCGCGTATTGTGCCAGTTTTATAAATTCCTGTGTGGTATATTTATAGGAATTCTCGCTGTGGATTGTCTCGCCTTCGGCGAACTCAAATCTGCTTGGTCCGATGCTGATCTGTTGTTCTCTCAAGCTGACCAGGTGCATCTCGATACGCCCGGCCTGTTCATTATAAATTGCTTCATGCCGCCAGCCCGAAAGATCAAAATCGGCATCCAGCTCATGGTTAATACGCTGCAGCAGATTGAGGTTAAACTGCGCCGTGATACCAGCGGCATCGTTATAGGCATCGTGCAGGATGCTCTTGTCCTTTTTCAGATCAACACCGATCAACAGGTAGCCTTCTGACTTCACCAGTCGTGCGATAGAGGTCAGAAATTCCACCGCGCCTCCAGGATCAAAGTTACCGATGCTCGAACCCGGGAAAAAAGCCACCTTTGTCCCCTCTGCTTTCTCTAGAGCTGTTGGTGGTAATGCCATGTTTTGCGTAAAGTCTGTGCAGGTGGCATGGATCTCCAGCCAGGGAAAGGCCGTGGCCAGTTCTTCCGTCGCCAGCTGCAGGTGCTGACTGGAGATATCCATTGGCACATAAGCCATTGGTCTCAGGCCCTCCAGCAGTATATGCACCTTGGCGCAACTGCCTCCACCAGGTTCAATCAACAGACTATCGGTGCCCACATGGTGAGCAATCTCATCTGCGTTATCCTGTAAAATAGCTATTTCGGTACGGGTTTGATAATACTCGGGCAGTTCGGTAATGGCATCAAATAGTTGCGAGCCTTTGGCATCGTAAAAATATTTTGGCGGGATGGAGGCAGGTCGTTTATCCAGGCCCTGTAAAACATCACAGGCGAACTCGCTGGTTGTTGAATGCAGGTCATGAAACCAGAGTTTATTTTTATTTAAAAGGTTTCTTGCGTTAGTTGTTATTAATTGCTCAGTACTTCGTCCGTTCTGGGTCTGAGGTACGATGTGTTCTGGTTTGAGTTTAATCATGTTTTATTACAAAGTGAAGTTATAGACCTCAAGCAAAGCCAGAGGTATCTGACTGTCATGCTTCTATTCTACATTCTTTTTCGCAGGCTGCCATCAAGAAATTGGCCTATCCAGACTCTTTTCGATTGGAAAGGTTCAACTTCAACTTCAACATTAATATTAGGATCGTGTACAATTATTGGCATTGACCAGTTTATTAAAGCAATTTATGCCGCCATTAATAATGAAATCTCAGGGGTTATAACGTTACAGACCAATGAAGAAAAAAACATCAAAACACGCTCTATCAGGACAGGCAAACAAACTCATCAAGAAATATGCTTTTGGTTCTGGTTTGTTCGGTTATGTCCCTTTTCCTGTAGTGGATGCTATTGGCATTATGGCTGTTCAGCGCAAGATGCTGCACCACCTTGCAAAGCTCTATGACCTGCCATTCTCACGCAGTCTGGCAAAAGACCTGCTAAGAACACTGGCAGGAGGTATTGCCTCACGAGCTGCCGTCCCTATGGCAATAAAAGTAATTCCTGGAATCAATGTCTTGTTTGGCAGTACTGGCATGGCTGCGATAGGCAGCGCTTCAACCTATGCGGTTGGAAAAACCTTTAAGCGCCATTTTGATGAAGGTGGAACCCTGGAGGATTTTAACCCTGCTGTGGAAAAAGAAATCTTTGACGAAGAACTCAAAAAAGGAATGATTTTGTCACAGAAAAAAGGAAAAGGCCATAAGGATCATGTATGTTAGAGTTTAAAGTAGAGCGGCATCCTTCGCTTTGCTTAATTCGACTTTAATTACTGCCTGGCCAGGCTGCATTCTTCGTTTTACGCTGCATTAAGCGTCTTTTGCTCAACATAATCACTTCTATGCCAATTGTACAGTCCAGATTTTTTGAAACTCCAGGCAATGAAATTGCATTTTTTTATAACATAAGTTAAATAATAACAGACAATAGGATTATTGTGTTGATATATATGTTATTGGTAATATAAATAACTTTACTTATTATTTTCTATTGCTATGATATAGACCAAGTTGGCTACTTTATTACGTGTTCTTTTTTATTCATGCTGGACAAGTTGCTTGATTGGCTGATGAAATCAGCTGGAGGTTATAGATTCGTTTTTTCATATGTTTGATAATGAAGTCTATGATATGAAAAATCTTCCTCTGCAGTGGCAGGCATGATCAGACACAAGAAAGAAAAGCCGGGGAAATCCATGATATCAACGAACATTAACAGGAGTATTGTATGACAGCTACAGATATACCAACAACACTAGATGGTACCTTGGAGAATGTGAAACACAAGTATCGGATGACACGAGCCAATAAACTTGTCAGAAACCATAGTGTGCTCAGTGCAGCAATGGGAGTCGTACCCTTACCACCATTAACAATGGCTCTTATTCTGGCCAATAATTTAAAAATGCTGCACAAGTTATCTTCTATCTATGATGTTAAATTCAGAAAAGATGCTGGAAAAGCGGCTATCAGTAGTTTTTTGGGGGGATGCGGAACCGTCTCTATTTCAGGCAGACTGATCTGGGGGCTTAGTACGGCTCTACCTGTGGCAGCACCTGTCATCAGTGTTGTGACTATACCTATGTTTGGAGCGGCAACGACCTATGCTATAGGGCATTTATTTATTCAGCATTTTGAATCAGGTGGTACCTTCCTGACTTTCGATCCTGAGAAGGTCAGGGGGCATTATGCAGAACTGTTTGCAGAAGGTGAAAAACTTGCTGAAGGTGAGGAAGAACCTGCCAGTGCATGATTAAAGTGCAGTTCTCTATTTCGATTTGAAGGAAATGATGACTCCTTTTTTTTGGAAATGTTGAGAAAGATAAATGCTGGGTGGGGTATGCATAAACCCAGCAAAACGTGGCAGCAAGTACCGTGTATCGCACCTCGATCCGGTACTCCCCCTAATGAAGCTATTCTGGTTACTTCCAGAAATCCTGTTAACCTATCCGCAAAAGTTGAAAATGAAAGTAGAATCACTTGAACAGTCTGTGCCTGAGCTCTTTCGAGCTGCTAATAAAAAATACCTTCAGCCTGAACAGGGCATTGAAATAATCAAGAAAAATATCGGTATTATTCCTGTTGCCATTACGCCAGAGCACAGAGTTGTCTGGATGGATGTGGGCGATTATCCGTATAGAGAATGGAAGTTTCGTTATGCTACTCAAAACCTGATTGAAAAACAGGGCGTTGGTGACTGCTTTACGACTGACATTCAAGTATTATCCAGTGAGGCGCTTAGTCTTGATAGCCTTCAGGATCCAGCAGGTTTTGTTTTCCATATGTCCAAATGTGGTTCTACCCTGATGTCCAAGGTATTGGATCAGCCTGAAACTCAGATGATTGTTAAGGAAGCTACCCCGCTGCATGAAAACCTTTGGCAATATTTGACTCATGACTGGCAAGAACCTGTTGCTCCAACAGCAGAAAATCTGCGTCTGATCCGTAACTTAATACAACTACTGGGCAGGCCCCGATTACCGGGACAGAAATCTTACTACGTCCGTTTCAGAAGCTGGGGTATTGCCTTTGCGGAAATCATCCAGAAGGCATTTCCAGATACGCCTTCCTTGTTTATGTATCGTGAACCTGTGAAAGTCATGGCCTCCATATTGAATAAGCCTACAACAGGGCTGCCCAGGCTAAACGACTCAGGTGCTGCGGCCTTTATTACAGGGCGATCCAGGCAGGAACTCAGTGAAATGGATGCACTGCATTATTTCACTAGTTTCTATAAACAATACCTGCACTTAAGTTTGACTAAAATGAAGAATACCCACTATTTGAATTATCGACAGATGAATAAGCAAAATATTGACCAAATCTTGCGTACCAGTTATGGTTATACAGTGACAGAGGCCGATTTGCCCTTAATGCAGGCGCAGTTTGATACCTATTCCAAGGATGATACAGGAACCGTTCGTTTTGTTTCAGACAGCAAGGAAAAACAGAAACAGGTGACACCAGAGATGCGTGAAGCTGCTGAAGAATATTTGATGGATATGTATCGGCAACTGGAAGACAGTGAAAATAATCTGAATAAAGTCTTATCCTAAATAAGGCCGTTGTGAGTTTTGATGTGAGTTCCGGCCGTCAGAGAATACAGCCGAATAGGCATATGATAGAAAAAAAATGGGCGAACGAGGAAAAAAATGATTCTTGAAGTAATTAGTGTCACTGGTTTGGGCACATATCTCTATCGCTATGTGAAAAAGAATAAAAAAACACTCCGTATGGCACGTGCCAGAAAGCCAAAAAAAGCACGTGTTATGCCTTTTACAGGCAATGCACGTGATCAGCAGATCAAGGAGTTTTCTGCTGGTAATCTTGACAAAAAAAATCCACAACAGAGACTAACCGATCGTAATATGACGGTGTCTGTGGTTTCTTTGGGCTTGGCAACTGCTGGCAAGCTGATTTATGCTCCCATTGGCTTACTGAGCTTGCCGGGAATTTTATACATTACCCACTTCGCGATTATGCAGGCCTTTAAAGAACTGTTTAAGGAAAAAAAACTGACTGTTGATTTTCTCTCAGCAACGATGAAAGTATTACTGCTGCTTAATGGCTATCTGGTTTTTGCCAGCTTCTCAGTTTTTATGTTCAGCCTGAACCGTAAATTACTCTCTAAAATCACTGATAACTCAAAGAAAAATATCATTGATGTCTTTAAGCAACAACCCAGTACCGTATGGGTGATTTATGATAGTATTGAACGGGAAATACCTTTTGAAGAGTTAAAAACTGGTGATATGGTGATGGTTGGTGCAGGAAGTACAATTCCTGTTGATGGCGAGATTATTGAAGGCTCTGCATCTGTTGATCAGCATATTCTAACCGGTGAATTTCAACCCGTAGAAAAACATACAGGTGACGAGGTGTTTGCACTGACGCTGGTGTTGTCTGGAAAAATTTATATTCATGCTCGTGAGACAGGTCAGCAAACATCAGCGGCGCAAATTGCCAATATTCTTAATAATACCATTAGTACTAAAACTGATGTACAGCTCTGGTCCAGAGAAATCAGTGACAAGAGTGTGCTGCCTACTTTTGCAATTAGCGCGGTATCCTTGCCTTTTATAGGTCCGATTGGTGCATTGGGCGTGTTGAACTCCCACTTTAAATATCGGGCATCTATTGCTTCTGCAATTGGTGTGATGAACTATCTGGATATGGCTTCCCATAATGGTATCCTGGTCAAGGATGGACATACCTTTGAGCTGCTGGAAAAAGTCGATACGGTTGTTTTTGACAAGACAGGTACCTTAACGGAAGCTCAACCTCGTGTAGAGAAAATTCATTTGTGTGGTGAGTACTCCGAACAGGAAGTGCTTCGTTACGCCGCTGCCGCCGAAAGTAAACAAAGCCACCCCATTGCCAAGGCTATTATTCAGAAGGCAACAGAACAACAATTGGAATTACCCGAAATAGAAGAAGCCGCCTACAAGCTGGGTTATGGACTTACTGTTGGTGTTGAGGGGCATGTTGTGCGTGTCGGCAGTGTGCGTTTTCTAGAGCAGGAAGATATCCATATCCCTGATGATATCCGTACGGCACAAACCTATTGTCAAGAACAGGGATCGCCAATGATTGCAGTTGCCATTGATGATACTGCCGTGGGAACCATCGAACTGGCAGCTGCTATTCGTCCTGGTACAAAAGAGTTAATCCATGAGTTAACTCATGAGTGTGGCATCAAGTCTACTTATATTATTTCTGGTGATCATGATGCTCCCACTCGTCTACTGGCTGATGAGCTTGGCATTAATCACTATTTCGCCGAAGTTCTGCCAGAACAAAAAGCAGAACTCATTAAACAGCTTCAGGCAGAAGGTAAATCCGTTTGTTATGTCGGCGATGGAATTAATGATTCTATTGCGCTACAGGAAGCCGATGTTTCTGTCTCTATTCGTGGTGCATCCACTGTCGCTACAGATGCGGCGCAAATTGTATTAATGGGCAAAACACTTAACCAGTTACCATATTTGTTTGGCATGGGCCAGCAATTTAACGGCCATATGAAAAAGGTCGTCACCACCGTTATTACCCCTAGCGCAGTATCTGCTGGTGGATCAATTTTGTTCTTTAAATTTGGCTTGATACAGTCCTTTATCTTCCCTCAGATTGGTTTGCTGGCGGGTATTGCTGTGGCGATGCGTCCTGTTCTTGGGCATTGCAAACAGGGTAAGAAACAGTAGCTGTTACATAGATAGCTTCTGGAGAAAGAGCCAGGTGACAGACTAATTACCTGAACTCTTTCCATGGCGGTCATAGAAAAGAAACATCGTTAAATCAGGATTATTATTCAGTTGTGAAGACAGTAACTTCAACTTCTTCATTGTCTGTCTTCAGAATATCACTGGCGTATTTTATTTCATCATCAGTGCCATTAACTATCAGCAGGTATTTTTTCATTTTGACAGCGGTTTCATAATTAATAATGCTATTTCTGGGCACACCAATACTGTAAAGAGCAGCACCAAGGGAAGTAAGACCACCAGTAAATATTGCCGTACTTATACCACTGCCAAGTGTGGTAAACAGAAGTCCGCCAGCGGTCAGCGAACCAGCACCAGGAACGCACATAAAAGCAGGATTAAACACCATTCCCCAGAGACCACCCCATAAGGCTCCTCGTTTACCCCAGAATTTTACCCTGTTAATGCCGTTGTAATAACCGATGACATTTTCTTTACGCTCATAGCCTTTACCAACAATGGAGAGTTTTTTCATATCAAAACCAGCGCGCTCTAACTCCATAATGGCTTGTTCAGCCTCCTGATGGGTCTTGAAAATGGTAATGCAGCTATTATTATTGCTCATTATGTCGCTCTCCTTGGTCTTTGTGTTGCTTTACGGGATTATAGATAACAGTATTGCCCATTGTTTGAAACGTCACTCTATCCTTCAAATATTTTTTATTTTCGGCTAAAGGTTTTAATTTTTTGCAGGGTGTCATCATGAATTCATAAGGGGATCTTTTATGGTATCGCCTCTACATTTATGCTACTATATTCGAACTGTCGAATAAAGCTTATATTCAGACTTTTCACTTCATTTCCGCTGATAGAGGTCAATAGTATGGTACAAATGGCATTGTTCTTACCACTGGTTATTGGTGGAGTCGCTAGTGCTCTATGGCGGGAACAGCATCAAAAAAAGAGGGCATCTGTAGTACTCTCACCTTTTTTCCCACAACCTATTCTTCCCGACCATGGATCTTCAAATGAGATTAATAAGGAAGTAAACATTATCGATGATACTGCTGAGGTTTTACACGGTCAGCGGGTTTCACTCATGGCCTTGGCTCTTTCAGGTTCTGGTGCTCTTGTCTTTTCACCTTTCACACTGACCAGTATTCCTTTGTTGAGCTACAGCACATACTATTTTCTTAATACAATTCATCGTTCCAATGCCAGGCGTAAAAAATCAGCATTGACTCTTTTTGAACTGGCGAGTGTTGCAGGAACAATTTTGACAGGACGCTACCTGTTGCTATCTACTTTACTTGCTTTCTCTTTCAGTATTCGTAAATGGGCTCTACAGGCTGGAAACATAACATCTATTGGTATGGGTAAGGCCTTTGATCCAAATTTTCAAAAAATCTGGGTATTACGTAATGAAACCGAAGTAGAGATTGATAAGACTGATTTGCAACCTGATGACATTGCTGCGTTGCATACAGGTGATGTTATTCGAATGAATGGAGAAGTGGTTAAAGGGGAAGGAATGGTAGAACAATTTGCCTTGACTGGATATTTACAGGTCGTCCCAAAACAGAAGGGTGATCCTGTCTTTACCTATACCGTCGTTGCTGCGGGTGATCTTTTTGTGAAATACAGTTAGCTCTCAATAGTTAATTCTGATCCACTACCTTATACGTTACACGGTATTGCTCTTTTCTTGAGTGGATCTTCCCTATCATTAAACCGCCGGATTCAGGCGGTTTCTGAATCTGAGCTGGTTTCTTCTGAGTCGGATAATTTATCTTTTTTGAGTTGTTTTATATCTTGAATTAACTCACTTGCTATTAGTTTTCCTGCTTTGAACTGTTCACTGAAATACTCTTTTACAGAGTCTGGATCAAAATCCTCTAAGGTTCCAGCTTGCTCAAAATGCCTGATAAAAACCTGTCCCACTGCATAGCCAATAGCACCCGAAATAACGGAGACACTGCCACTACCCGCCAATGATCCAATCCCTGGTATACTTTTAATAAGACTGCCGAGTCCAAGTACGGAAACAACAGGTAATGAACCAGAGATAAGAGAAGTAATCAGTGACTTATTAATATTGTCAGCTGGAATTTGATAATGTTCTGCCAGGGTTTGAATCATATGAAACTGAATATTAGTCAGACTGATCATGTCAAATAGAGGCACAGGGATTAATCCAGATGCCATAGAGGTAATGACATTAGCTTTTACAATATTCTGGGCTTCAGACAGTCTTAGCGCAGATGCTACGGTATGCAGATTAGTTTCCAGGTCATCAATTGTTTCAGATTGCTTTGCTGTATCTGTATCCATAAGTTGTCTCCAATCATTAGCGATGTTTATAAATTATAACAAGTTTAGAATGTGCATGAAACAATTTCGGGCTCTATAGTTTCCGATGTTATTCCGTTCACGTTCCTTAATATTCTTTTGGGGTGGCGACAGAAAGCATCTGCCAGTTTTCATTATTCAACACCTGAAAGAAGTACGGCTTCCCCTGAATATTTCCTTCTTTATTAAAGTGGTACATTCCTGAAAGACCTGTCCAGGGAGGGGAGAAACGCACAATAGATGCCAATAAAGCAGGCTGGGTTGAACCAGCTCTTTTTACCTTGTCAGCAAAAAGCATAACTGAATCGTATCCCTGGGCAGCATCAGCATCAGGCAGCTGATTGTATTTATTACGATAATGGGCAACAAAAAATTGGTTAATCAGGGTCTGTGCATGCACATTATAAGGTGTTGGAACAATGGTCTTATTTCCTGCAACACCTGCTGATGTTTTAAATATTTCAGAAGCAAGGTGTCTTGAACCCATGATAGGAATATCTACTCCCATTTCTCTTGCCTGTTTACTTAACCTGGATGCTGTTTTTGCTCCACCAGAGAGAAAAATGACATCAGGCTCTTTTTCTTTTAGATCCGATAAAATAGAACGGAAGTCTAGTGTTTCATCGAGAAATGATTGATCAAACACCAGATTGAAATCATTTTGGGCCGTCTCTTTAAATAGGAGAGAAAATTTGCGATGTTCATCTGCACGGGCATAGAGTACGGCTATTTTTTTGAAACCCAGAGTCTTACCTAGGCTGCTAATCTGTTTCACCAACTGTTTATTATCTGCAAGCAGTCGAAAAGTATAGTCAAAACCATGTGAAGTCAGCTCCTCTTCAGTAACAAAAGGAGAGAAAAATAGTACCTGGGCTTTTTCATAAATGGCAGAAGCGGGAAGCGCAATCGCTGTATTTCGATGTCCCATGACGGCGGACACTTTTGGATTGGAAACAATACGGCGAATAGTGGGTCTTGCTGTTGAAAAATCAGGGCTATCCTGTTCAACAAGTACTTTAAGAGGTCGGCCTAATAAACCCTTTTGTTGGTTAATCTCTTCAACAGCCAAGATAACGCCCTTGATATAATGACTCTCGGCGGAATCCTGAAGAGCCACAATAATAATTTCGCCCTGAGCCTTTTGAGCATATTTAACCCGTTCTGATGCCATCGTTTCATAGTTAACATTGCAGGCAGTCAATAAACAAGCAGTGATAATTATTAGAAAAGAGCTTTTAAGTAACTTCAATTTGGCAGCCATTATCTGTAGAAGTTTAATGTTGCTGCAAATGGCTGCCAAATTGAAGTTTGGCTGAAGGCTCCTTAGAATCATCACTGCACAGGAGTCTGATTGAGTTGAGGAGAGGGTGTTTGTGAAGAAGGTATGGAAGAACGGGTCGTTACTTGCTTATTTATATTCGGATCAGCTGATTTGGGATTAGTAGAAAAAGCGTTATCTCCAAGAATTAGCGGCAGGCCATTCTTCCCTGAACCAATAACAACAATCTTGGCATTCTGTGATTTGGCAAGCTCCTTGGTGGCTTTAATACCCTCAAATGCCAATATTTCAGGTGTCAGTGATTCACCGATAATATGCTGTGCCTGATTGATACCTTTGGCTTCGCTGATTTTACGCTGGGCTTCTTTTGTTGCAGTTTTTAATCGAAATTCGTAAGACCTTAGATGTTCCTGCTGAGTTAACTTGTCTTCTATCGCTTTAACAATATTGTCAGGCAAAGTGAGACTGCGGATAATGACATCATCAACAACAACGTAATTACGCCCTACCTCGTTAATTGCCAGAACAATTGCTTTGTTCAACAGTCCATTTTCATTGGTATAAATCTGATCGGCATTATAGCTGCCAAGCTGCTTACGCATGACAGACTCAATTTGTGGAAGGACGATGCGTTGCAGATAATCAGGACCAATCTGCTGATGCAGTG
The DNA here is from genome assembly GCA_016744395.1 of Gammaproteobacteria bacterium. Classification (GTDB taxonomy): domain Bacteria; phylum Pseudomonadota; class Gammaproteobacteria; order GRL18; family GRL18; genus GRL18. The sequence goes on from JADGEK010000034.1 coordinate 18,083, forward strand.
TGGTTAACATGTCATAGCGGGGACGATAACGAATGGCAGTGGCCAGATGAATACGCAAACCTTTTACTGATAACACATCAAACTCATGTAGAGCAATCTGGTTCCGGGTTTCATAAACGGTCATGATATCCAGGGGACTGATGATATGGACACCCTCTTTATATATCACATCAATCTCTGTACCGCTAAAACGACGGAATAATACGCCCGCTTCACCCGCATAGGCAGTAATAACGATACGATGCCAAAGCAAAACGGTTAATATTGCGAGAATTAGCAGGAAAATAATCAGGTAGTGTCTTTTCTTTCGAGGCCAACGAAATTGCATAGACTCTTTACCTTTTAATATATTAAATATTTTCACAGTCAACTCTTAGAACAGCGCAGGATAGAAATAGGCTGGGTTTGTATGAAGTGCATAAGATTGATAAGTAGCAGATCGTTATACCCTCTAAATAAGCAAGCCCCAAGCCAAGGTAACAATGCGACATAATGAGCGATAAGTGTCTGGGTCTTAAAGTGATACATTATATAGAAGTTGAATGAAAAAAGGGAGTGTCAAAGAACAGATTGCCAAATTTCTCAATCGTGATTTAGGCACACTAATCCAGAGTTAAAGCGAAACACGCGGTTAACGGAATCAACAGACCAACTGCAATGGAAATTAAATATAACGTGCATCGTAGTTAGTCACTTGATAGATGTTATATGGCTTCGGAGAATCAAACAGCAAGTTCTTTTCCCAATACCTATGATGTGATACTTAAATCAATCTAGGCAGGAGTACCTTCTTCAGATTCAGGTTCTTCAGCCACTGCAGTGTCTTCATCTTCGTCATCATTTAACCAGTATTTATTAACCACATAATAAGCGCCAACACCAATTACGATGCCCAGACCAACTGGATGAGAGCCTACTAAAGCCTTAACATTTGAAAGGATCCCTTGAGCTTGTGAAATCATGGATTTTTCCTTGTTTGGTAGTGTTTTTATAGAAGCGTCAAGCATACCATCCCGAATGAATATGCGTCAAGCTAATATATGTTTTCGGTAATGTTTTGATTCTGATGAGCAAGACAAGTACAATAATTGCGGATCTCGCGTTACTAGCCCGTAGAAATGGTTTGCCTCACATTGGACCCAGTAGTTTCCTGGATCAGAATAACGAATAAGTTTTACCAGTAAAACGTATATTAGCCAATTAGAAACAACGATGTCTGAATGGTGTGATGCCAGTAAATCAAAAACTAATGCAGGGGCCAAAGCAATTAGCTGGATCGGGCAAAGGGTTGTCCATTAAATGACAGAATTAAAACCATTAGTTGATTTTAGTTTTACTGTTACTGTTACTATTAGTCTGTTAATCTATATAATATGTTTATCACTTCACTACGACTATTAATCTTCTGCCTGCTCTCGGGCTTATCCATCCATGGCATTTGTCAGGGCCTAGCTCCGTCGCCTGTGGATAAAATTCCTGTTATCCCTATTCATGCCGAAAACCTGTCCCCTCTGGATATCGGACTGGAAATTGGTCGACAAAGCAAACAATTATTTCCCGATATTGAATATCGCTATGACCGTTTTTTAAAGGCAAGCCTTGATCAGATGGGCTTCAATGACATACTCAGGGATCGATTACCCAAGCTTAAAAGCTCTATAGACAATGCCTATCAGAAAGAAATGGAAGGGATTGCAAGCAGTTGGACACTTATCCATGACAATAAACTGGGTGACGGCTATCTCTCATGGGACGAATATTGGGTTTTGAATCTGTTGGCAGACATTGGCTTGCCTGCCAACGGCACAGGGTTTGGTATATTAAATCCTGTGTCCAGAGAAAAAAGCACGATTATTGGACGCAATCTTGATCTGAAAAGTACACCCGAGTTGCGCGGTTTACAGGCAATTACGGTTTATCAATACAGCAATCGTGCTGTCATTAATATTGGTTTCGCTGGTATTATCTCAGTACTGAGCGGTTTTAATGACAGCGGCTTGTTCGTTGCCCATTTTAATGCGGCTTCAGATTTATCCTTTCAAAACCCCTATTCAGCCAGACAAGACACAGCCGTACAAGCAACTGGTTTCGCCCTGCGAACAGCACTGGAGAGTGTGACCTCTGTACGTAAGGCTGCTAATGTACTGGAAAAAAATACATTTGGCATCAGCAATAATATACTTATTGCTGATGAAAAGGATATACAAATATTGGAATACTCCCCAGTGGGAAAAGCGCAATTACGAAGCTGGAAAAGTGAGACACATCCAAATAAACAGTGGAATAGCCCCTCACAAATTGCAGTAGTTGACTGTCATGTATTGAAGCGTCGCTCAGGCAGCTGTGAAAGAGCCAAAGACACATACCGCTGGGAACGGCTGCGCACGCAGGCTGTATTCACTAATAATAAAAAGGCAGGGGTGCAGGATATCGCTGGTATAATGCTGGATTCACATAACCAGTACTATGAAATACTGGCTTCTGATACTTTACAGTCAATGATTTACCTGCCTGGCACCAGGCACTTGTACCTATATGCCGCACCTGTTAATGAGACTGAAATACCACCTGCTTATAAAGTTTATTATCAGGATATATTACCCGGCAAATTCCGTAATTTACAGAATAAAAATTATTTTTTCTGGTGGATTTCAGGGGTTCTGGTCTTATTGGCAATTGCCTTATGGCTAATACGGCGTTCAATGAGAGAGAGGGCCGATGGGAATAATCTCGGTCTTGATAAAGTTAATACAAATAGCTGAGTTTAAGAAGAGTTGTATTTGATAGCATTTTGAACTTCCTTTATATCAGACAGGTTTATGACAGTATATTCATTTAATCGAATATAGACTATTTGATTCTAATCATATAGACTATGAAGCCTACCCAAGAATAGAATGTTATGCTGTTTCAGATGCTCCCTTATTTATGAGCTCATTATTCTCGGTAAGTTCAATAGAACACTAGATCCCGAAATATCCTGTTTATTGTGCAGATGTGTATTTGAACGATGTATTTACGAATACGGTTTTAAAGGTCAGGATTACTTTACATGCTTGGAAACAATGTTATTCAGATAAGTACTGGTAAATTACTGGGCGCATCATTGTTGCCCAGTTCTATACTACTGGTTAGTGGCATCATTTTCTGGCGAATCTGGCATAATAAGCAGTCACGCCTACAGACTGAAACGGATGTTTTGAATGATGAACTCAATCAGGTTAAGAAGCAAATGGCTGATCTGCAAACGGCCAACAATAAGGCTGAATCTGATGGGTCTATGCAGGCAGTAAACACACCTTCTGCTGCACAACACACGAGCCAAAAAAGTGCTAAAAGTCCTGAGAAAATGGGACTATTTGAGTACCTGATTGAAGACAATATTCAATTGCGGAAATCGAGTTCTTAGGTGTTTGCTTCTGGGTAACAATGTGAGTAACAATGCTTGTACTGTTTTTGTGAGTACAGGTGAAATACTTTTGATTAATTACATTTTATGGTGGTATTGATATAGATATGACAACTTCAACTATTTATCATATTGGTATTGACTTGGGTACCAGTCAATCTTCTATTGTTACTTCAACAGGTAAACGGCTTTCTACAAAAACCTGTGTGGGCCATCCCAAAGATGTTATTTCACAAAAGCGATTGAATAAAAGTCATTTGCTGGGAGAGGAAGCCTTAAAGAACCGTCTTTCGCTGAATCTTGTCTGGCCACTGGCTGATGGGGTTGTTCGTGATGATGCTGTCTCCAAAGAAGCGACACGGTTGGTTCTGGAAGACTTGATCCAGCAAACATTGCCCGAGTTGGAGAAGGAAGATAAGGTCTATGCCACTATTGGTGTGCCAGCCCTGGCAAGCGTGCAAGATAAGAAAACCATTATTAGTATTACCAAAGATTTTATTGACAAAATATTAATTGTCAGCGAACCCTTTGCCGTTGCATATGGTATGGATCGTTTTGATGAATGTCTGGTTGTCGATATTGGTGCAGGAACCACCGATCTATGTCGCATGTCGGGCTCAATACCAGGCGAGGATGATCAGCGGTCGTTGACCGAGGCAGGTAATTTTCTGGATCAGGCGATTACCAGTGCAATTCATGAACAATATCCTGATGTCCAGCTAACGCCCCAAATCATCAAGGGAATTAAAGAAAAACATGGCTATGTCTCCGATAATAATGACCCTGCTATTGTTAGCCTAACCAAAAAAGGACAGCCTAGTTCATACGATATTACTGAAATACTCCACAAGAGTTGCCTGAAGCTATCGGATGCCATTAGTCAGGCAGTGCAATCACTGGTGGCTGATTTTGATCCTGATTTTCAGGAGATCTTACGCACTAATATCATTGTGGCTGGTGGTGGCTCTCGTCTGATGGGTATTGATAAAGCAATAGAAAAAAGCTTGGATAGTTATGGCGGCGGCAAGGCAAGCTGTATTCAGGACGTTGAATTTTGTGGGGCCAATGGATGCCTGAAAATGTGTCAGGAAATGCCTGAAAACTACTGGGACAAAATTTAACTCTATGGCACACACATTCAAGATTTTAATTAATACTGATCTTTCTTCTACCCTCAAGAAAGTAGAAAAAGCGATTATTGAAAACGGTGGAAAATTCAAGGGTGATATGGATAAAGGTGGATTTTCTGGCAAGGTCAAAGGTGAGTATGTTGTCTTGTCTAAAGATAAAGTTGAAATTACAATTACCAAGAAACCTTTTGCTGTACCCAATAGAAAAATCGAATCAGCCATACGGGAATTTTTTACCTGATCCTCACCAGTAAGGTAAGGGGCCAGGATGAGTGATATATCTTCGGTGAAGAAAAACTTGCCGATATAGGGAAACTTGATAACTGCATGATGAAGGGCAATATAGACAGTTCATTTATGCATTTCATTCCTGTAAAATCTCAGTTGCCCAAAATATCATATGAATAACATTTATCAGGCTATTTATCGCATTTAACCCAACTAAGTTTTCTATTTCATGAGAAACTTTACTATTCACACAGGGCACTTCTATTACTCAAAAACCTTACTATATATGTGTCAAATAAGATATACTTAATACGCCTTGTGCTTTAAATTATAAAAAGCTACCAGGACAAATATTTAACGCAATAGAGTCATGTCTCAGGCTGGCGTAGTACGCCTGGTTTTACCCGCTTGAAGCCAATGAACTATTCAGCGTCCACCTGTTTCGCATGCAGCTCAATCAACACAGGAAATTATAATGCATACTCAATCGCCCGTTGTTAAGGATCTGGTTCTGGTCGGGGGCGGCCACGCCCATGTGACCGTATTAAAACGTCAGGGTATGAAACCAGTTCCAGGCCTTCGTATCACTCTGATAACACGAGACATCCATACGCCTTATTCTGGTATGCTGCCTGGATACATTGCAGGTCATTATGACTATGATGATTGCCATATTGATCTGGGGCCATTGGCCCAATTTGCAGGGGCAAGGCTTTATCATGCTGAAGTGGACAAGCTGGACATTAAAAATAAAAAAATTCATGCGCCTGGACGTCCCCCTATATCCTATGACCTGCTGTCCATTAATACTGGCTCCAGACCCAGCAGCATTGAAGTTCCTGGAGTGGATGAATTCGCGCTTGCGGCAAAACCTATCGATATCTTTTTACAGAAATGGGAAAGTTTGATTGAACGCATTAAATCAACTACGGGAACATTTCGAGTGCTTGTTGTCGGCGGCGGTGCTGGTGGAGTCGAGCTGGCACTGTCCACACAACATCGATTACAGAATGTGCTAAAAGACGCTGGGCAGGATCCAGCACGTTTGGACTATACTCTGCTGGCAAGAAGCGACAGTATCATGTTTATGCATAATGATGGTGTGCGCAAACGCTTTGAACGAATCTTTGCTGAACGCAATATTACGATCAAGACCGCGACCGAAGTGACTGAGGTAAAATCAGACCGGGTCATTTTGCAGGATGGTGAATCCATGAATGCAGATGCTGTCATCTGGGTGACCACTGCCTCGACACCCAGTTGGCCAGCTGAAGCTGGACTGGCAGTCGATGATGGGGGATTTATCAAGGTCGATGCCAATCTTCAATCCTTGTCGCATGAGGGTATATTTGCTGCAGGCGATATTGCATCACTGCCCGATCCAAGGCCTAAGTCGGGTGTATTTGCAGTGCGCCAGGGTCCAGTGTTGTCTGACAATGTCCGGGCTGCCGCAACGGGTCACCGTTTACGCCCTTATCGTGCACAGAAAAATTTTCTGGGTCTGATCAGCACTGGAGATAAATATGCCATCGCATCGCGTGGTAACTGGTCTTATGAGTCGGCCTGGCTGTGGCAATACAAGGACTGGATTGATGTACGCTTCATGGCCAAATTCAATGAATTACCAGAGATGAAGGAAGATGACAGTGGTCCTCAACTGGCCTCGGGAATTGCCGATGATAAAGCGATCAAGGAGCTATCGACTCTGGCAATGCGCTGCGGCGGCTGTGGTGCAAAAGTTGGCGCGACCATATTGTCCAGGGTCATGCAGCAGTTACCCGATGAACAACGTGACGATGTATTGATTGGCCGCGATTCACCTGATGATTGTGCCATGCTGGCAGTTCCTGAAGGCAAGGTTATGGTGCAAAGCGTTGACTACTTCCGTGCATTTATTGCAGACACCTATACATTTGGAGCTATAGCTGCCAATCATGCATTAGGTGATGTTTTCGCCATGGGTGCTGAAGCCCAGTCGGTGCTGGCGATTGCCACTGTACCCTATGGTCGCGAACGAGTGGTTGAAGAAACCTTGTACGATGTTATGGCTGGTGCCATGTCTATTGTTCAGCCAACGGGTGCCGTGCTCGTTGGCGGCCATTCCAGTGAAGGCGCAGAGCTGGCATTCGGTCTCACCGTAAATGGCATTATCGATCCCAACAAGGTATGGAGAAAAAGCGGCTTGCAGCCAGGTGATGCGATCATACTGACCAAGGCCGTCGGTACGGGTACTTTATTTGCGGCAGAGATGCGAGGCAAAGCAAAAGGTCGCTGGGTAGATGCCGCTATTCAATCGATGCTGTTATCCAACCAGCAAGCAGCAGGATGCCTGCAAAGCTTTGATGCAACTGCCTGCACCGACCTGACTGGTTTTGGCATCATCGGTCACCTGATCGAAATGACCAAAGCATCCCAGGTGGATGCTGAGATCTTCATGGACGCATTGCCGCTTCTTGATGGTGCCATGGACACCGTCAAGGCGGGTATACTCTCATCGCTGCAACCTGCGAACCTGAGATTACGGCGTGCGGTGCAGGACATTGAAGCTGCAGCAAAACACCCGGCTTTTCCATTACTATTCGATCCGCAAACAGCTGGTGGTTTGCTGGCGGGTGTGCCTGCGGACAAGGTTGATGCTTGTGTTGAAAAGTTACGTGCTATTGGCTATCGGGATACGCAAGTAATAGGGCAGATTAAAACCCTGTCTGAGGATCAGGCACCGATCAGTATTTGCTGATTCTACTATAGCCCCATAAAGGTCAATAGTTCTCGCCACTGTTGGCCTTCCATTTCAGGTAGAAATAACTTCGCTCTCTGTTCCCCCTGTTGCCTGAGCAATCGGGTAAAATCAGGGTCAGTTTCGGCTTTAAGCAGTAATTCACGCAAGGCATTGGTATCCTGTACTGGATAATAACCGGAATAGTCATCCCCCAATAAACCAACAGAGCCTATAATATCAGAAGCAATTACAGGTAATCCTGCCACTGTCGCTTCTGAAATAACATTGGCACCTCCCTCCATAATAGAGGACAACACCATTAAATGACAACGTACATAGGCTTGCCGAATCTGCCAATGTTTTACCTCCCCAAACCAGTGATAACGTGGGTTAATTCGCATTTCTTCCCGTGCCTTTTCAGCCCATTCCTCAGTATGTGCCTTGCCATAATGCCTGATCCGAATACGGCTGGACTCAGGTAGATCACGCACGGCATAGGCGGCTCGCAGAGAATCCTTTTCTTCACGTAAATGACCAACAACACAAATATCAAAGCTTCTTTGGCTGCGTTTATTATTTTGCTGCATGGCAGAGGGCAGGGGAATGGCAGATTGATAAATAACATGAACCTTATGGCGGGCCTCCTCTGGCAATGCCAAATAAGCCTTATCATGCAAAACAACCAGTTGATCGGCGGCTTTTACTGATGCCAATGTTGGCTCTGGATGGCTGTGGATAAAACGGTATAGATCTGTTCCTGTCATGGCTACAATCAAAGGCTTTTGTGGATATTTTTCTTTAAAACGACTAATAGTGTCAGCACTACGCCATGCGTGCAGGGCTATCATCAAGTCACAGGGAGTTTTATCCCACTGTACCGAGATAGTAACTTGATGCCCTGATTGTTGTAGAAAAAAAGCCCAGCGCTGTGCTGTTGCTCGATTGCCCGACAGGGATTTTTGTTTTGCCGGGGTAATAATAGCAATTTTCATTATTTACTACCTGAAAAAATGATTTGAATTTAAGTATAATATATGTTTTCATGAATATAACAAATGTAATTATGACTATTTAGAAAATAAGAACAAGCCAAGCTAATATTCATATGTCAGTTTAATTGATATTGATTTGTGTTTTGATTTTAATTTTAATTTAGATTAAAGAATTATCAAATCGCTTTGTTTAGAATAAGCTTCGCTTAAAAAATCAAAAATTAAAACCAAAGGATTATTATGAAATTTAAACTATTTCTCAGCTTATTATTTTCAGCGCTTATTCTTTTTTCAAACATCGCTTTCTCTGCCTCACCCAAAACTTTGGTGTTCTCTGCGATACCAGATCAGGATGAAACCCGTCTCAAGCAGCGTTTTGGTGATGTGGCTAAATATCTGGAGAAGCAACTGGGTATTCCTGTGAAATATGTTCCAGTGAAATCTTATGCAGCAGTTGTTACTGCTTTTCGTAATGATCAGATCCAACTCGCCTGGTTTGGTGGCTTGTCAGGTGTTCAGGCACGACTCAAGGTTCCTGGCTCTCAGGCTATTGCACAAGGTGTTGAAGACCCCAAATTTCATACTTACATCATTGCCAATCACAGCACTGGGCTTAAAGCCAGTGATGAGTTTCCTAAAGGTGTTGCTGGAAAAACATTTACCTTTGGCTCCAAAGGTTCAACATCCGGTCGCTTAATGCCTCAGTACTATATCGAAAAAAACATGGGTGACAAGGTGGATAATGTCTTTAAACGCGTAGGATTCAGTGGTAATCACTCAAAGACCATTGCACTGGTACAAAGTGGAGCCTATGAAGTCGGTGCGGTTAATTTTAAGGTGTGGGAAAAAGAAGTAGAAGAAGGCAAGGTAGACACCAAGAAAGTTTCCCTTATCTGGAAAACGCCCGCATACCCTGATTATCAATGGACCATTCGTGGTGATGTTGACAAAGCATGGGGTAAAGGCTTTTCGGACAAGGTAAAAGCGGCCTTAATCGATTTGAAAGATCCTGATCTGCTTGGACGCTTTCCCCGTTCTGGTTTTATTGAAGCAAAAAATGCAGATTTTCAACCTATTCTGGACACAGCAAAAAGCATAGGAATAATCGATTGATACAACTTCAGTCCGAAACCGCCAGCTATCAGGGAGTTAAAACACTCCATGATATCGATTTACAAGTGTCCGAAGGTGAAAGACTGGCACTTGTGGGTCAGAGCGGCTCGGGCAAATCAACATTGATTAAGCTTATTTACGAACACTACCCTGTGAATACCGCATTGGTACCACAGGATTACGGGCTGGTTAATAACCTGTCTGTCTTTCACAATGTTTATATTGGTCGTTTAGAACAACGCTCCACTTTTTATAATCTTGTCAACCTGATCCGCCCCAAATCTGATCAGGTTGAAATAATACGCACTATCCTTATTGGCCTGCAGCTTGAAGACTATCTGTTTCGTCCTGTCGGGCGCTTGTCCGGGGGACAAAAGCAGCGGGTTGCTGTGGCACGAAGCTTGTTTCAAAAAGGACATCTTTTATTGGCTGATGAACCTGTGTCATCAGTCGATGAGCAACAGTCCAGAATTGTGCTAAAAGAAATGTTAAATGGCTTCTCAACCATAGTGCTTGCACTACATGACACCCAGTTAGCATTGTCGTTCTGCGATCGTATTATTGGACTGGAAAAGGGGCGAATTGTTCTTGATAGCCCGGCCGAGGCGCTGACAGAAAAAGATCTCTTGAGCCTGTATTGAATACTCCTTATGGATAGCGTTTACAAGCATTCACCTTCATGGAAAGTCAGTTGGCTATTTGTTCTTTTGGCAGGCTTTAGCCTGTTTTTTTCTGATATTGAAATCATCAGCCTGGAACCCTGGCAAGAATTAAAAAGACTTTTTATGGGTCTGTTAACACCTGACTGGTCCAATCTTTCAGAAATTGGTGAAGCCTTTCTGCAAACCCTGTCATTTGCTATTTTAGGTGTTGCCGGGGGCAGTTTGATTGGTTTTCTGCTGGCGCAGATTTTCCACTGGCGCTGGATACAAGTGACTTGTGCCTTTATTCGTGCCATTCATGAATTGTTCTGGGCACTGATTTTTTTACAAATCTTTGGTTTGCATCCTTTGACAGGCTTATTGGCCATTGGCTTACCCTATGCAGCCACCTTTGCTAAAGTATATGCCGAGATTCTGGAAGAAGGCGATAGATCAGCCTTGCAAGCTGTTAGCCGTGATGCCTCAAGGGTTTCCACCTTTTTTTATGCCCGTCTGCCCGACTTGTGGCAACATTTTAAAACTTACACTTCTTACAGGCTGGAATGCGGCCTGCGATCCAGTGCCATACTTGGCTTTGTAGGCCTGCCAACCCTTGGGTATACACTCAGCTCTGCCTTTATGGAAGGACACTATTCTGTTGTCTGGGCATTGCTGTTACTGTTTTATCTGTTAATTGCCACTATTCGCTATTGGGTTCGTCCAGCATTACTGCCTGTTTATATTATTGCTGCCCCGTTTATTATTGCCAATGACAGTACAATCTCTTTTGATAATGTACAGCGCTTTTTTACTGAAGATATTATCCCTGCACCGATACTGCGTGGTGATAGTCTATCTGAATCATGGCATTGGCTCAGTGATTTACTCTTAAATCAGGCGTTACCAGGAATTGTTAATACAGTGATTTTAACCCAGATAGCACTGGTTGCATCTGGCGTTCTTACTCTGTTGTTTTTTCCACTCATATCAACACATTTTTTTAAACCTGCCGGACGTACTATCGGACATGTACTTCTGGTGATTTTGCGAACAACACCTGAATATATACTGGCTTATATCCTGCTGCAATTGTGGGGGCCTTCCATGCTGCCTGCTATCGTTGCTTTGGCTTTACATAATGGAGCGATTATTGGTCATCTGATTGGTCGCTATAGTATTGAAGTTCAGTTAAGAGTGGATGCCAGCAGGGGACTGAACCGCTATTTTTATGAACTATTACCACGCTTATATGGGCAGTTTCTGGCATTTTTGTTCTATCGCTGGGAAATTATCATGCGAGAATCAGCCATTTTGGGAATTCTGGGTATTGCCACATTAGGCTTTTATATTGATAGCTCAATACAGGAGTTACATTTTGACAAGGCAATGATTCTGATTTTTATTACTGCATTGCTCAATGTGTTGGTAGACTCTTTATCACGCTATCTACGGGGAAAGCTCAGGCTAAGAACCAATGTTGATTGTCGTGCCAGAAATGATTATTGTACCGCCAAGGAATAATAAATAATTGCTTATCCTAACCTGCCCAGACAGTACCTTTTATTGGAGCTGTTAACAATCTGTACCTTATGCACTGTCGGTAAAGGATTCCGAGAGTAGTGAAGTGATTTTATAATTGCTTATGTATTATCTAATTTTAAAAAAACTAAAAAACTTCTTAAAATCTTAATGTGTTTTAAAGAAATATTCTTGTATGTGCGTATTATATCTGTTTTATGGAATATAAAGTTACAGATGTTAGTTCTGTTTACTGTCAAATTAACCAAAAAAATTATATATATTATATTTCTATTTTAGTTTGGTGTCATGATTTGCCAGTTAGAAAATAGGGTCATTAATTTTTAATGGCTTAAAACTTAAGCTTAAAGCTAAAAGGAGTTTGACTTGACAAATTTGCCACCTATCCCTTGGGAAGGCACAAAAAACAAGCAACGTTCACTGAACAAAAAACGCGTCGGAATGGTTATTGATTTACGTCGTTGTATCGGATGTCATGCTTGTAGTGTTGCCTGTAAAACCGAGAATGAAGTACCACTGGGCAGTTTTCGTAACCGAGTTCGCTATCTTGAACAACCTGAATCGGAAACACTTTCCTTCTTACCTATGTTATGTATGCATTGTCAGGATGCACCATGCCTGAGTGCCTGTCCTACACAAGCACCAACACGATTGGCTGATGGTCGAGTTGTTATTAATCAGGATAAGTGTTGTGGTATGAAAGCCTGTATTTCAGCTTGTCCGTATGGTGCAATCTATATAGATGCCAAATCTGGTCGAGCTGACAAATGTGATCTTTGTACTCATCGCACATCATTAGATCTGGAGCCAGCCTGTGTTGCCTCCTGTCCAACCGATACATTACGTTATGGTGATCTGGGTGATCCAAATGACCCTCTCGCAAAATATGCCAAAGAGCATAATGCCAAATCTTTTAAAGAAGATGCTGGTACGCAACCTTCCATTCTTTATGTGAAACATGAAAAATGGATGGAGCAGAGTGCTGCAACAGGTATACAGCTTTCTTCTGAGGATGATGAAATAATTTACGAACAGAATAATAGGGGGACTTCATGAATACCTACGATGCATTTACTCCCTTTGGTTGGCCAATTGTTATTTATTTAACGCTGGCTGGATTGGCGTGTGGCGCTACATTTTGTGCCGTATTCTTTTTGCACTCGAAAGAAAGAGCTTGTGAAGGACAGTCTTACGCAATTGTTAAAACCTCTTTATATATTGCTATTATGGCTATTATGCTTGGTGTTTTGTTATTGGTCTTTGATCTAAAAAGCAGTGACCGTTTCTATTTGAATTTTCTGGAATTCAACCCTGCATCTGCCATTGCTTGGGGAACACGAATCATTACTCTTTTTGTCATGTTGTGTGTATTTAGTCTTATTTTACTAGGTACAGTGGATGATAACGATAAGAGCAATCCTATTGGTCCGATATTGACTGCTTTTTTGATTCTTTTCGCACTGGCTATCGGTATTTATCCCGCTCAGGTCTTAGGACAGGCGACGATTGCCAGACCCCTGTGGGAACCTTTCTTATTGATGCCGCTTTTTCTGCTGCTTGGTTTGCACAGTGGTTTTGCACTCGTTCAATTACTGACATCCAATAAGTGGACTGATAAAAGTCTTGAACAAATCAGAAAGTTGGATTTGGGAGCAATTGGAGTACAAGTTGTTTTATTTACTTTGTTAGTCATCGCCACCACTTTTTCATCTACTGGAAAAGATCAGCTTTTCTTTGGTGAGTTTGCCTTGTGGTTCTGGATTGGTGTTGTTTTCATTGGTTGGGCATTGCCGTTTATTGCCAGCTCAACTGCTTCACGCAGTAACAACGCAATAATACTGACTCAGCTGTGCTTTATTTTTGGCGCCTTTTCACTGCGAACAGTCATTGTTTTTAGTGGTCAGGGTGCACAGGCATTTATTGGTACTTAAATAGATAAGGACATTGAATAAGATGAATCAAAACAATAATAAGCAAAACGAAAGTAAACTCAACAGACGGGATTTTCTCAAATTAGGCGGTGCTCTCACTATCGGTATCACTACAGTCGGTTTGGCAGCTCCACTGTTTAAGCAGTTAAGTGGTGAGCAAATTCAGCTTGATCTTGATGAGTTTATTTCAACACGAAAAAAAGATTTTGTGGATTACACCCGTGCTAAGGCTATCCCCACTATTTGCTTTGGTTGTACCAATCATTGTGGTGTTATTGGCTGGGTGCAAGATGGAAAGGTTCGGCGTATAGAGGGTAATCCCCTCGATCCGAACAGTGAAGGTAACACCTGTTCTAAAACGCATGGCATGATCAGTTATACCTATTATCCCGAGCGATTGTTGTACCCGATAAAACGGGTCGGTAAACGGGGCGAAGGTAAATGGCGGCGGATCAGTTGGCAAGAAGCCACTCAAGAAGTGGGTGATCGCTTAAAAACGTGTCGTGAATCAGGTCATCCCGAACGCTTTATTTTCCATTATGGTCGCGATAAAACAAAGGGTTTTACAAAACGTTTTACTAACGCATTTGGTACCCCTAACCGCTTAAATAGACGAGCAATTTGCAGTTCAAATCGTCGTGTGCCATTAATGAGTTTTTACGGCCGGGATTTTGAGTGGGAAACGCAGGATATGGAGAATACAAAATATATTCTCAATTTCGGGGCTAATCCTATGGAGGCTTATCAGGGCGGCCTGTTCATGATGCACCGCATCCAAAAGGCACGAGTCGATAATGGTGCCAAAATGGTGTCTTTTGAAGTCAGACCTACAGCAACGGTCAACTGCTCTGAGGAATATTTTAAAGTGATGCCTGGTTCTGATGGAGCCATTGGTTTTGCGATGGCCAATGTCATTATTGATGAAGGTTTGGTTGATGAAGCCTTCTGGAAACGTTGGGCAAATATTCCATTAGCTGAGATTAAAGAGCACATTAAAGACTGGACACCTGAACATGCTGAAAAACTCAGTGGTGTGCCAGCAAAAGACATTACTCGTATTGCCATTGAATTTGCCAAGGCTGCTCCTCATTGTACCACTATGACAGCTCGTGGCTCAGCAAAACATTATAATGGTACTCAAGGTGATCGCGGCCTAAGAATGCTGGATGTATTAGTAGGCAACGTAGGTCGTGAAGGTGGTTTGTGCTTGAGTAGTGGGCGTATGTGGGGCGGTGGCAAATATGGTCAGGAAGGTTTGCCATCTGTATCACAGCCAAAACCCAAACCGCCTAAACCAAAGGCGTTTTTACCTGGTACGGCAGCCTATGAAGAACTACCTGCCGATATTAAAGAAAAAGTGTCACGAATGGATCCAAAGTGGCAAAAAAAGTATTTTGGTGAACTGGCAACTCCTGCAGAATATCCCCTGGCATGGCACTGGTATGGCATGAAAGTGGGGCAACTGGTACAGCCTTATATCCGTGAAGGTCGGGCTAAGGTTGATGTTTATATGTCCTTTGCCTACGGTGCGGCTTATGGTTATCCTGAAGCTAAAGTCTGCCGTGAAGTGTTACTGGATGAAAAGCTGGTGCCTTTTCATGTTGCGATTGATATTGATTATAGTGAACATGCTGCACTGGCTGACATTATCCTGCCAGAAGCGACCAGCCTGGAACGCTGGGATCCACATTCAACCAATAATTATGGGCTGATCCCCTATACAGGTATTCGTCAGCCACTAGTGAAGCCATTGGGAGAAGCTCGTGAGCTTCAGGTGATCTTTCGTGATCTCGCTCGCCATATCGGTGGCGGTATGGAGCAGTATTTTGACTATGAAAATGTCGAAGACTTCTATAAGGAATGGTACAAGAACGTATCGGCACAAATTCCTGGTGGTTGGGAAGAATTTAAGCGTCGCGGAATATGGCAAGATGCCAATCGTGAAAAAGATTATGAACTGTACGAACGCCCTGTTCCTGACAATGAGTTGGTTGATAGTACGGTTGACCCCGAGACAAAAGTCATTACTAAGGTCATTAAAGGAAAGAAACGCACGATAGGTATCATGATGACTGATGCTGCTACGGGTGAAATGAAGCCAGTTCGAGGCTTTCCGACACCATCCAGAAAAATACAGGTTCATGACCCTATATTTCCGTTGGCGGCAAAAAGTGCCGGGCTACCAGAAGGTGATCCCAATGGTAATGCTTTACCCACTCTTTTTTCGATTCCAGGGTTTGATGATTTAAAAGAAGATGACATGATTCTGACTACGTTTAAATGGAACGTACATACTCAGGGTCGTTCTTCACAATGGAAATTCAATTCTGAAATTGTGCACACCAATCAATTATTTATTAATCCAAAGACAGCCGCTCGAATGGGACTGAAGACAGGAGATGAGGTAGAAGTCACTGTACAACGACCTAAAGGATTAACTTATCGTGGTAGCATTGATGAAGTGGTTGGTGTCGTCAAGAATAAAGTGCGTCTGCTCAATGGCGTTCATGAGCGGGTTGTTTGTTTTGCCCATGCAGGAGGACACTGGGAACATGGTGCCGTTGCGCGTGCGGAAAATAAAGAAAGCTTGCCCATAAAAGAACCACAAAATGCTCTGGAAAAAAGTGCTCTGGAAAAAAGTGGCCTGGAAAAAGACTTTTCAAATGAGATATGGTGGTCAAAAGATCAGGGGGGGACAGGAAATGGTGCCACAGCAATGAATGATGTTTTACCCATCAATCCATCGCCTTTAGTGGGTGGACAAAACTGGTTTGACAATATTTGTCAGATTCGAAAGATTTCCTGATGATGACGATGAGCACTGAAACATACTCTCAAAAAGCGGCCATATATGCTTTACTTGGCCGCATTTTTATCAGTGAGCTTGACCGTCAAAGTCTGGAAGCATTGCAAGAGCAGCAAATCTCATCAATATTTGAGAAGCTTCAGAGTGGATCCCAAAAATATTTGCAGGATACAAGGTGGGATAATGATCAGATAGAGCAACTTGCTTCTGATTACTGCCATCTTTTTATATTACCGAAAAAATCGGGCATGTCATTAAGAGCAAGTCATTGGATGACAAGTGAGGAGTCTGCAAACTTAGCGCAACTTGAAACTATTATTAGAGGACTTGATCTTGATAGTTCGGTGATTGATGCAAGTTTCTCTAAATTACCTGAGGATCACTTGGGGGTTTTGCTTTACTTTGTGAGTTCTGTCTATCAGTCAGATGATAAAGAGATACAAAAACTGGGCACATCGTTGATACAACTTTCCCTGTTACCGTGGATTCTTAGATTTAATGATAAATTATTATCCAGCACCACTAATCCCCTTTATCTTGCTAGTGGAAAGCTCTTGCTTGAAGTGTTAGATTTTGAAGAAGTGGGGGAGGAGTAAGTTTTAAAATGGGTTCTTCACAATAAAGCTCACTTGTTAAATACAAGATTTACAACCATAGTGGCAACTTAAGCACTCAATCCAGTCTACGTAGTTGTTCCTCTACCTAAGAATGGGTGCGGCTAAAGCCTTGCCTTGTGAGTGATAACCAGAATATTTAACAGTATGCATTAACGTGAAGAACTTTAAAAAGCATTATCTGTGGTCTGGTATAATAAAATACTAATAGTGATACTCGATTAAGTGCTTTGATTGAAGGAGATACAAAATGATATATGGCTTAACTTCCGTTTTGGGAATTTATGCATCGATAAGACTTTATGAGCGATATATTAAAAGCAATAAAAAATCTCCAAAGGTTCAAGCTGTAGATACAGACAAGCCGAAATTAGAAGCAGAACACAAACCAGAATCACTGTTATTCAAATCGGATGAAAATGAAACGAATAAGCACTATGTAAAGTTGAGCGGGCTATCCATCGTGCTATCATCAGCTCGATTGTTTTATGTCCCACTAGCCGTGCCCAGCATCTTACTTTTCACCTATACCGCTGTTCCCTATCTCAGGCAAACAGAAAACTCTCTGATAAAGAACAGAAAAGTTGATGGCTACGTCCTTTACAGTATTGCCGACATGATGCTACTTGGGATTGGTGCTTTTGCTTCTGCATCCGTAGGTATTGGTTTACTGCATTTATCTAAATACATCCTCAGTAATGCCAAGGAGCGATCCAAGAAACAACTGATTGATATCTTTAACCAGCAGCCAGATAAGGTCTGGATTCTGAAAAATGGTGTTGAAGTTCAGGTTCCGATTGATCAGGTGAATGAAAATGACATTCTGGTTGTTAATGCTGGAGATGTGATTCCGGTAGATGGTACTGTGGTTGACGGCATCGCGGCTGTTGATCAAAAAGTCTTAACGGGTGAAGCACAACCTTCGGATAAAATCGTAGGTGACAGAGTGTTTGCATCGACCATGGTGCTGTCTGGCCGAATCAATATCCTCATGGAGAATTCTGGCCAGGAGACATTGGTTGCCAGGATCGGCGACATCATTAATCAATCAATTGACTTCAAAGGCAGCCAGGAACTAAAAGGAGAAAAATGGGCTGATTCCTTTACCACACCAATGCTTGTACTGGCCATTGTCAGTGGCCCGTTTTTAGGGCCAGTGGGTACCATCGGCATTCTTTACTGCCATATTGCCAATACTATCCGCGTGGTCGCACCCCTTAGTACATTGAACTACCTGAATATTGCCGTCAAAAATAATATTCTGGTAAAAGATGGCCATGTTCTTGAAGAGTTGGTACATATCGATACCTTTATATTCGATAAAACCGGCACTCTGACTCAGGACATCCCGGAAGTGGGGAATATCATTCCCTGTTCCGACCGCTACAGCGAGGATGATATTCTGTTTTATGCCGCATCTGCTGAACAAAAATCTGTTCATCCGATAGCAAAAGCCATCCTACATAAGGCCGAAGAAAAGAAGTTGGAATTACCCAAAATACATGACTCCAGTTATGACATTGGTTATGGCATTTCAGTTGAGCTAGATGACAAAAAAATTCAACTTGGCAGCAAGCGCTTCATGCAGATAAAAGGTATCGGGATTTCTGCAGAAATTCAAAGCAAAATGGAGACGGCACTATTGACTGGGCACTCCGTCATATTGCTTGCCATAGATTCTAGACTGGAAGGCCTGCTTGAGATCCACACCATTATTCGTCCGGAAGTGGTAGACACCATTCGTATCCTTAAACAAAGCGGCATCAAGCACATGGCGATTGTATCAGGTGATCAGGAAGAGCCAACTAAAGCACTGGCAAACTTACTGCAACTGGAAGAATATTACTTCAATATTCTTCCAGAACAAAAAGCAGATATTGTTGCTAAATATCAAAATGAAGGAAAGAAGGTTGCATTTGTAGGCGATGGTGTAAACGATGCCATTGCAATGGAAAAAGCAGATGTCTCAATATCTTTAAGCGGCGCTTCAAGCATAGCAACTGATGTGGCTCAGATTGTTTTGATGGATGGTAGCCTGTTGCATCTCCCAAGGCTACTTGAGTTGTCAAAAAAGCTGGAAAAAAATCTTTCCCGCAGCCTGTTGATGAATGTCGTGCCAAATGCAATTGCGCTTAATGGTGTTCTATTCTTCCACTTTGGTGCTTTAACCTCCATGCTGATCAGTCAGTCTCCTCTCGTCATGGGCACCATCAATGCACTGCTTCCAGTTAACAGTCAAGACTCGCATCTGAACGGTGATTTAGAGGATGTTTCCGAAGATGACAAGGAGCAACTGATAATCACTGATACTGGAGAGGCTGAGGGCAGCTCATCCGAGAAGAACAACCTGATATAGTGGCCTGATTGCAGTCTGCAATCATTCCCAGTTTATCGGGCTCACTGGTAACTCCAAAAAAGAGATCGACAGGGTCGATTGTCAGCAGCGCATGCAGAAGACCCGCTGAGCCCTAATCCAAGAAGGGGTTTGGGTTTATGCTGAAACCTCACATAAAGTTGATTTATAGGCGGGAAATCCGCTGATAGGGTCGAGTTGCTGGTCATCCGTTAATTCATTGATATTCGCCGATCCCCAGCCATGGTAAGCATGGACAACACTGGAGAGCATGCTATCGGTGACTTCGGCAATCATTTTGACTTCGCCGCGAGGCGATGTGATCTTAACCAGTTGACCGTCTTCAATACCCCGCCGTCTGGCATCTTCGGCATTAATCTGTATCCGGGGGTGAGGGTCTAATTTGCTTAATTGCTTGAATTTGCGTTGTTGTGAGTGCACATACGCGATGGAGCGACCGCCAGTGGTTAAGACCAGAGGGTATTTTTCTGCTATTTCCGGAGTGCTGACAGGGCTTTCAGTTGGCTCATGGTAAACGGGTAATCCGTCGTATCCGGCGTTGTGTAACTCTTCAGAATAAAACTCGATCTTACCGCTGAAGGTAGAAAAGCCTTTTTTCTCATAGACCTGATGGGTTTGACCATCCAGTGATTCATCCATTACGACTTTGCCAAAAATTTCGGCATCTTCAGATTTCTCTTGCAGAGCTTCCCAAAGTCCGGGTTCAATATTTTTGGCCTGCTCATGGATGCTGGCTTCAATATCACCGTGCCAGAATTTCTCAGGCATGCCCAAACGGCAGCCTAAATCGAGCAGTATCTGGGCATCTGACCTTGGTCCTTCATCCGCTACTTCAACAATTGGTTTTCGGTATTGTACGGTACCGCGATAGTGGCAACGTGTTGATGTTACCAGTGCCTCCCGTTCTAGAGAAGTGGCGGCAGGGAATACGATGTCTGCTATTTCGGTGCCCGGGTTATGGAAAAAATCAATACAGGCAAAGAACTCCAACTTTTTCAGTGATTCCATTAGGGCAGGGGTGTTGGGCCACATGTTGGGATTCATACCGAGACCAAATACGGCTCGAATCTGGGTTTGCTCATCGCCATCAATAGCACGTTTGAGTAGCATGGGCTGTGCTTCGGAAACATATTTAAGCCAGATTGGAAATTTATCCAGACCGATCCGGGGCGGTAAGTCATTAATGGTTTCCTTATATAGATCAATTGATTTAGCAGAAGCATTATGAAAGAAAAAGCGATTCCCGCCCGGGATATCCACATTGCCAGAGGTGGCAGCGAGCAAGATCAATGCTCTATGATTTTGAAAGCCATTGGTATGATGGGTAGTGGAGCAGGCAGAGAAGACGATCTGAGCTGGGCCAAGCGTTGCATACCATTCGGCTGCCTGCAGGATGTCTTCTGCAGGAATCTGACAGATTTCAGCTACACGTTCAGGGGTAAATTCCTTAATGTATTCTTTAAATTCATCGACACCATTACACCATTGGTCGAGAAAATGTTGATCAATCCAGCCATTTTTAAACAGAATATGATGAAAGCCTAATGCTAAAGCGCCATCTGTTCCCGGGCGTATCGGCAGATATAAATCAGCATGTTCTGCCGTTTCGGTACGACGTGGATCGATAACGATCATTTTCATCCCGTCATTTGTTTCCAGGATGGGATGTTTGTCAAATGGCACTACAGAATGAACCGGGTTTGTAGACCAGATAAGACGACAACGGGTTTCAGGCGCAGCCATCAGACTGGAATGTTTGAAATGATAGCCATAAGTCAGCTCTTCACAGGCCTGAGCTGAGGTAAAACAGCAACCAGACTCTGTCATATAGTTTGGAGAGCCAAATAAATGAGTCAAACGCTGTAGATAGCCTCTAGCCTCTTTGGTATAGCCACTAAAAAATGCGACAGATTCAGCACCATATTTTTGCTTAATTTTGTTTAGTGCTTTTGCTGTGGTGTCTAGGGCTTCATCCCAGGAGATGCTCTGGTATTCTATACCTGAGTCAGTTTTGATTTTTTTTAACGGATAATACAGGCGATCTGGATGGTCTTGCATTTCAAGTTGCACCTGGCCTCGGGGACATTCAGGGCCAGAGAGCTTTTTTACTTTGTTGTTTTCATCGTAGAGAACGTCAAATGTGCAATTTAATTCGCATTGATAGCAGGTTGTTTTTGTTGGGGTTGCAGATAGCATAGGATCTCCTAAATATATAATTTTTGGCTGGCTACATTTGAATCAGTTAAGCACCCTATAATGTTCAAGAGAATGATTTTTTTTCAAAGTGTCACCATTTAAAGTTGAGCATGTTAACCATTACTTTCTGCTGTTATTACAGGTGGTAAATTATAATGTATATGTTCTGGCAAATATATGGCTCATGCTCATAAATGTCAATACTTTTTATTTTTATATGAAATCTTTGATATTTGTTAACTTATATTAACGAAAATGCCTTTATTATTTGTTAAAATTTTTTGGATATTGATTCTTACAATTCTCTTTATCATTTTTGTTCTACAATGTTAAACAAAAAGTTAGAGTAAAATGATGAGATTAATTTTGACTATTGAAAGAATGTCACCACTATGGAAATTACTCTTTATAAGCTGTTATACAAGTAACTACTGACTTTTTTCTGGGTTTGCAGATTTAAATCTGCCGCTGAGATGGTTTGGCTGCTAGTGTTTTTTTATACGCAGTCAGAGAGTATGACTATAATTGTCATGAGGGCATGTATGTTTAGGTATGTTATTTAATACGTTACCTTTAATTGCTTTTTAAAAAATCTATAACACTTGTTATATTTCTTGCCGCTTTTTTGGATTAGGAAGTGCCGATGATTCCCTTTATTATACTTGCACCACTGGCTATAGCGGGGGGTGGATTGTTCGGACTCGCTGAGGAGCACTTTCGCCGCAAGCATCTGGCCACTCAAGTCGCTTCACAAACAACCACTGACTCGCCCCATTCCGATACTGAAAAGCAAGACACACCCGCCATGGCTAGTGGCGAGCCTATCCAGATAAAGCGCTCAGCAATAGCCGCAAGTACTGCTCTGGCTCTATCAACCGCGGGGATTTGGTATCCACCGCTATTGCTTGTCTCTGTGCCAGTTATTGGCTACAGTGCATACAACTGGCTACGAACTCGATATCTATTCGAGAAACCTTTACCTCAGTCGCCCTTGAGGATTCTGGCAGGTCTCGCGTTAGCAGGCTCTCTGGTAACTGGAAACTGGCTGATGGCATCAGTGGTATTAAGCGTCGATTTATCGGGACGAAAAATGATCTCCAAGTTAACCGAAGGTTCACGACTAATTGATAATGACACTGGAAAAGAAGTTGCTTCTTTCAACTTTATGGAGCGGGTTAAATATTTATCGAAAGTAATGCTGCTAGGAGAACCTCGTTGGGAATGGTTTCCCGTCCTGCTGGCACGAGTATCAATGGGCCTGTTCTTTGCCATTTCTGGCTGGAACAAATTATTCACGGTTGCACATTGGAAAGGCCTGTTAGCGGGCATGATTGCGACAGGTTTGCCCTTCCCTAAGTTAATGGCTCTTTTTCTAGCCTGGTTTGAATTTATCGGTGGTTCCCTTCTTACCGTCGGGTTTATGTCATCATTCTTTTCCCTTGGGCTGGCATTTGCGATGATCGTCGCCATTATAACCGTTGAGATCCCCTTCGTCATACCACCAGGACTCGGCCCCCTTGACTGGCTGGATTGGTTTTTGTATCTGCCTCAAGTCCTGTATGTTCTCATTTTCTTATGGTTAGTCATCAAAGGTCCTGGTCCTTACAGTGCCGATGCTGTCATTGCACGTAAACTTGGATTTGACAAGGATTCTGAAGAAGATAGCAATGTGGACTCTGAAAAAAGTACCTTAAATGATTCTGAAACGGATCACGATAAAAGCTCCAATAAGGGCTCTGGAGGACACAGTTGGACTCCACAATACGTTTGATCCACTATTAGAAGTTCACGACTGCGAGTGGGTATGTTATATGCCCACTTAAATTCAACGTTTGGTGTTTCTATGATCCTAATCGGTAATATTATTCAAATATTTTCACTGGCGAATTTCGATCTGTTTTTCTGTTTCTTCATTGATACCGTTAAGTGAAGCTTTATTTAAATTACTTTTTACAATATTGACTCACATGGCTGTAAATCGGGCAGTTGGAAATCAAGCAATTCTGTGAAATACCTAAATTATTAGCCACTACAACCAATCTGCTTTATCTTGCCAATGGAAAACTTTTGGTGGAAATTTTAAATTTTGAAGAAGTGGGAAGGAGTAAGTGTTAAATTAAATTGTTCTACCAGGCACATCAAATGTCGACAATATATGGATAAAGTTATATATTACTATTATATTTTACTTAGAGTAATAGTCATATGAGCGATTTCGATAAATTTCAAGACAGAAGCCTGTCAGCCGCCGAAAAATGGAACAAGGAAGACTGGCTGGAACATTTTGGTGATGATGAGCTGTTACCTTTTTGGGTTGCAGATATGGAGTTCAAGGCACCGCCTGCTGTCTGCGAACATCTGATAAAGCGTGCTGAAAATGGCATCTTTGGCTATGAATACAGACGTGACAGTCTGACTGATGCCATTCTTCACTGGTATGCCAGCCGACATCAGTGGCAAATCAAGTCCTCTGACCTCTGTTTCAGTAATAGTGTAATGAATGCCATCAGCATTCTTATAAACCTGCACACTGAAAAAGGTGACGGTATTATTGTTCAGGCCCCTGTGTTTTTTGAATTCCGTCTGACGATTATGGACAATAAAAGAAAAGTGGTTCGAAATCCGCTCAAGCTGGTCGATAATCATTATCAAATAGATTTTAACGATCTGGAAGAAAAAGCTGCCAATCCACGCACCAAAATGTTGATTCTATGCAATCCCCATAATCCTGTTGGCCGGGTTTGGAAAAGGGAAGAGTTAGAGCGTGTTGCTGAAATATGCATAAAGCATCAGGTGTTAATCATTGCCGATGAAATTCATTCTGATATTGTTTATCCAGGGCATCAGTATATTCCTTTTGCCTCCCTTTCAGAGGAAGCAGCTCAACAATCCTTTAGTTGTTTGTCACCAGCAAAAACCTTTAACATTGCCTCGGTCACAGATGCCATGATTGTTATTGGCAATGAACAGTATCGTGAACAGTATAAAAATTTTGTTGGTCGCTATCTTTTCCATAAAAACAATGCCTTTAGCGCAATTGCTATGGAAGAGGCCTATCGCCATGGTGGAGAATGGCTGGATGAGCTACTGGTCTATTTGCAGGCAAATTTAGACTATCTTGAAAACTATCTGAGAGACTATATTCCAAAAGTAACACTGATCAAAACAGAAGGCACCTTTTTGGCCTGGCTGGATTTCAGAGAATTGGGCATAGAGACCAAGACACTGGAGAAATTTATTGCCCAGGAGGCACGAATTGCCATTAATCCTGGTTATTGGTTTGGACGACAGGGTGCTGGTTTTGCCCGAATGACAATTGCCTGTCCTCGCTCCATGTTAGAAGAGGGATTATCAAGGCTGGAAAAGGCCATTAAAGGGCTCGAAGGCAATGGATGACCTGTCGTTATATGCGATATTTTTTGTCACTATCGGTCTAAATTATTTTTTTGCACTTTCAGGTAAAGGCGCTGCCGCTTTTCAAATGCCTATTTTTGTCTGGCTGGGTATGCCAATCAACAGTGCCAAATCAGTAGCACTACTTGCCAACACCATCAGTTTGAGCGCTGCGACTTTTGATAATTTTCGTGCCAATCGTCTGGATCTGAAACTGGGTCTGCCGATTATTATTGGTTCGTTTGTTTTCGCCCCGGTTGGAGCTTATATATCCACCTTTATTGAAAGAGACGTAGTACTGTGGATGTTTGCCATTTTCCTTATCTATGCAGGAATCTCGGCACTCATACCTAAAAAATCCAATGTAAAAAGCTGTCACGACCGACAGCCAAAGGTTGTCTATCTATCGGTGATTGGAGCCATTGCAGGACTGGTTTCCGGACTGTTAGCTGTCGGTGGAGGGGGGATTATTTCAGCTCTCATGCTGCTTATGGGATGCCAGGCAAAAAAGATCAGCATGATTACGGCTCTGGCAGTTCCCTTTGCCTCCTTTTCCGGTTTTGTTACTTATGCCGCTGCTGGACATATCTCCTGGCCTATTGTTGGTACAGTTGCTGCGGCGGCGTTAATCGGGGGTTATCTGGGAAATAAAACAGCACATTCAATATTGCCTGACAAAGTTATAAAATATGCCATTGGTATTTTATCTATCGTATTCGCAATTAAAATTATCTTCGACCTGATGAGCTAGACAGTATCCTATGATTAATAAGAAAAAGACTCCAAGCAATATAGCCAGTGACTACAGTTTGTCCGAATTCATCTATTCATGTGGCTATAACTTAAGACTTAAACACGCCTCTTTTAAACAGGATGCCCTAAACTGGATTGCGGATAATTGTTCTGAACTTCTAGCCGTAGAAAAACCTAAAATTCTAAGCCTTGGCTGTGGCACAGGAACATTCGACACTGCGTTGATAAAGATTATTCAGCAGCAAAAAAAACAATGGTCTTTCACCGGGCTGGATTTTAGCGAGACGGATCTTGAAATTTTTCGTAAAAATCTTTCTTCTCTGGATGAAGAAACCCGATCAAGAGTAAGCCTGCAATATAAAAAATTTGAACCATTAACCGATATGGGAGAACGTTACGACCTTATCACCATGGTTCATTTTTTGCATTCTTTTGAGGATGTTCTGCCCATTATTCAAAATGCACTTCAGCACCTATCACCTGGAGGTAGGTTGCTTATTGTTCAGCACAACAAACAGGGAGTATCAGAAATAAAAGATGAATTTCTGGATATATTACCCAATCAGAAATTCCAGTGCAGTGATCACATCAAGCAACTCTTGCACGCTGAAAATATTACTTTCAGCACTCATACGATTGAGGCTTCTTTTGACATTTCTATTATACAAGAAATGTCGTTAGATACACTGCTTTTAATGTCCTTCTGCCTAGTCAATGATTTATCGAAGTTAAATACAAATCAACAAGAGCAAATACGCCAGGCGTTTTTGTCTCGTGCCGAAGAAATTGATGGGGCAGTTGTTATTCGTGAGTCTATGGAAGCTATTGTCTGTCATGTGTAGTGTATGACTATTTATCCTGTCCATTTATAAATAGAAATTGACACTCTAAGTATTTTCCAATACTGAAATGAGCCTGAAATAGGTACAATTCTAGATCTCGGGAGTAGACTTATCCACATATCCCCAGGTCTGCCATTTATGGAGA
>JADGEK010000132.1 GCA_016744395.1 Gammaproteobacteria bacterium
GCGCTAAATTTTAGTTTAGCTAAGGGCTTTTTAGTTAAAACAGAGAGTAATAATAAAGTCGCTTCAATAGTATGGTTCGGCAGTCGCTTGAAAAGCTTTAATAAAAATGTTTTTTATTTCATTTATTTTTCAAGACACTGAACTCAATTCTTATCAACTTAATACAATTAAAGTTATAGAACAAAATTATAGATTTTTCCTGTTAATTATCACATTTAACTGTAAATATAAATAAGGTGGGATTTTAAAAACAGATCACTCTAATGACACGATTATTAATAATGCTTTAAAGTGAGCACTTGAGCAAGACTGAATGAATCATCAGTTTAAGCTGGCTCATATATATTGTTGACGGGCAATAATATTTGAAAACTGGTTCAGTACCTGGCTATAACTTTGAAAATCAGCACTGTCCATAAAAGGTTTCCGACGGGAAAGGTAAAACTCTTCTTTGCGCATAACCTCTTGTAACTGTTGGGTATCTCCTACTGTCGTTTGATAGTTGTTCAACATATCCACCAGATAACGATAGCCTGGTTCAGAAGCTTGAACAATATTATTTTCAACTTCTGTCAGCATACTCGACATTTTTTCAGAAAAATGATTTAGTTCAGAGTTTTTTGATAAGCTGGTTGCTTCAGTTTCTTGATTATTCCTAACTCTGTTCTGTTCACTCAACTCCATATGAGTCAAATCTGATTTCAGGTTTTGATTATGAAGGCCTTCGGGTACAACTTCCATGGATAAATTGGAATCTGCCATCAAACTTTGCTCAGGCAAGTGTTCCTTTTGATCCTGATACGCTCTTAAACGCATATGTGCATTAAATGAAATATTGACAGAGCCCGATGCTGACTCATGGTTTAAGCCCCGAGTACTGTCATTCAATGGTTGTCTGCCATGAGTACCATTACCCTGATTTTTATCTCCAGGATGTCGGGATACTTCATCAACTGATTGATGACTGGCGAGAGAATTTTGATTTATTTCAGTCATATTACCCCCTCAATTCAAACTAATCATTTTAATCAACCAAGATCATTTTTTACCCTTGTAAGAGCGACAATACACTTTGTGGTACAGCGTTAGCCTGTGATAAAACGGTAGTACCTGCCTGTTGCAATATTTGTGCTTTAGTTAAAGCAGCCGTTTCTTTGGCAAAATCAGCATCTTCGATTCGTGAACGTGATGCTGATAATTGCTCAGCAATATTTTCACCATTTCTAATTACAGATTCAAAACGATTCTGAGTGGCACCTAGAATTGCACGCTGGGTATTAATGACCTGTAGCAGATTATCAACACGACCAATTAAACTCAAAGCAGCATTAACATTGGCGACTCGACCTGCACCAGCAGTATAAACCGTAGCTGAAGTGCCTTGCGTCATTGTAAACTCTGCTGTTCCAGCAACATTCACAGTATTTACAGTAATACCATCAATTGATCTTACACCATTGGGTCCAACCTGGAAGTAAAATGAACCTGCATCTACACCAATGACTTCTACACCATTAAACTGTGTATGTGTGACACGCGAAATTTCTGCTTTTAAATCCGATATTTCTGTTTGTATCGCCATCCTGTCAGTTGAACTATTGGTGGCATTAGCTGCCTGAACTGCCAGCTCTCTAATGCGTTGTAAGTTACTGGCCATTTCATCGTATGCACCTTCAGCTGTTTGAGCAAGAGAGATGGCATCAGCTGCATTTCGAACACCCTGATTATAACCCCTGATCTGGGCTGTAAACCGTGATGCAATTGCAAGACCCGCCGCGTCATCTTTTGCGCTATTTATACGCAATCCCGATGATAGCCTCTGTAGTGCAGTGGCTAATTGACCTGATGTTTGATTCAGATTTCTCTGTGCATTTAATGAAAATACATTCGTATTTATTACTTGTGCCATTGTTATTCTCCTTAAGCATAGTAATCAACAATATTTAAATCCTGCTCACCTGATTCAGATACTTGCACATCTTCCTCAGAGTCAGAATTTTCTTCTGATAATTGCTCGTCACCTGGCATAGTGGAATTACCATGCTCATTGTTTGAACCTGCATTTAAAGCAGCTTCCTGCTGCTGTTGTTTATCCTGATGAGATACATTCACATCAACTTGTGAAAATCCATTCTCATTCAGCATTTCTTTTAATCTTGGTATTGCACTTTCCATGGCATCTTTTGTCGTTAGATGTAATGAAGTTAAACTGACAACAGCTGTTTCACCTGACAACTTCACCATAGCTTCAACAGGTCCAAGGCTCATGGGATTGAGCTTAATCTTTGCCTGTTGAACACCATTATTAGCCATCATGACAATCTGATTTGAAAAGTTCTGATTCCACCCTGGCTTGCCAACGGTTGTTTTAACTTCCATACCAGAACCCGCTTTCATAAAAGACAAAGAGTTGTTATTGAAAGAAGAATTTACTTTGTCCAGAGGAGCAGCCTGTATTGCTGCTTGTGTGGATAAAGCACTTTGGCTGGCGGTTTGTGCCGCAGACAGCTTGGCCTCACTTTGTAATGCCTGGGCATTAATCTGAGCACTGATTTGCGCATTTAACTGAGTGTTTTTTAAATTCTGTTCAAATGTTTTAACACTGGCGATTGAATCACCTGCCATTGAATGCTTTTTTGACATTTCAATAAATTGTTGAAATTCAGCGATGCTTTTCGTTAATGCCGTTTCATTTTTTGAGTTAGACCCTGAATTGGAGTCAAAAGCTGAAGAATTTGCTGTAGTGACTGTCTGTGATATAGAATTACTATTTGACGTTGATTGAGCCAAATCAGACTGAACTCTCTTATCACTGTGTAAACTATCAGGGTTGATAACCGTTTTTGATGCATTTGTATTAAGTTGCTGTGTATTTAATGAGTCTTGAAGAGTGGATTCAGAACTGGTCTGAGCATTATTAATAACAACTTGTTCTTGCTGTGGAGCAACATCATTTACTGAAACAACATTTTGCACCGTAGTTTCTTCTGCTGTTTCTGGTAAAGCAGTTTCACTAAGCATTGTTTCGGAAGAAGCCACTTGTTCAAAGTTATTTTCTTTCGTATCACTTTGAGAGTGCTCTTGCTTATTATCCTGCTCGGCTTTACTCAACTGCTGTTCATGAGTGCTTGCTTTATCTTCATTAATCGCTTGCTCACGATCATTTATAGAACCATCATCAGTCTGCTGTATATTATTACTTTCAACATTCTTAGTTTGTTTATTATTTTTTTCTGATAGCTCAACTTTTTCTTGCTGATCTTCATCATCTTTCTTCTTTGGCAATTCCTTGCCGTTTTGTGGCAAATCTTTATTTTTGAGGACATCCTTTTTATTACTATCCACCTGATTTCTAAACGCAGATTTAAAGCCATCCACTTTATTCTTATCAGAAGTCACCATAGCCAAAGCCTGCCCTGTAATAACATCAGTGCTTTGTCTCGCTGTTGATTTGATATTTAATAAATTTGTAGTTTCCATTTTCTCATTCGTCAAAAAATTAACTTATGTATTCTTAACTTATGAGGATGCAACTCCCGTACCAACTTTTTACTTTCAAAATAATCTTATTAATTAATGAATTAGGGAGTCAATAGAGAAACAACATTATTGAAATT
Organism: Gammaproteobacteria bacterium; assembly: GCA_016744395.1. GTDB lineage: Bacteria > Pseudomonadota > Gammaproteobacteria > GRL18 > GRL18 > GRL18. The sequence continues at coordinate 3,618 of JADGEK010000132.1, forward strand.
TCTTTAAGAGGAAGATTTTTGATCTAGTATTTGTTTAAGAAAGATATTTTGAGAATATAAAAGAGAGTTTTTAAAAGAGTAAAAAACGAATTGATAGTTGACTCATGAAAAATTGAATCAATATAGCATTTGAGTGTCAAAAATGACTAAGAATTTGAATTCTTATCGGACTTAAGTTTTCGATGAAAGAGGGACTGATTAAATTCATCAAGTAACTTTTGCTCATTTTTATTTTGAGCAAATTGCTCTTGAACAATGTACTTTTCAGTCACATTGGTATAAATTTTTGTCTTATTATGCTGTGCCATCCAAAGTCTTTTTTTGGCGTCACAAATTTCTTTTTGCTTATCAATTTGAAACAATAGACCTTCGATACTTTTATTCAAGTTATTCATAAACATTAAAGTATCTTGCAGACGATTACTCCCCAATCCTCGACTCGATATTTCTGTCATTTGCTGGTGATACCCTGCTCTATAGCTATATAATTTCTCTAATTGATTTTCTAATTCACGCACCTGATTCATGCATTGAGAAAAAACGACTGCAGATTCTTGTTCTTTTTTTTCTGCCAGTTGGTTAATTGGCTTCATACGATCAGATTTTAATTTTGGCATTTTATTTGTTCTAATTTAACAGTAAGCACAGGTGTAAAAGGTATAAAAAAACACTCATCTCTTTTTCTTACTGTTTATAAATATTAGCTGAAGCAGCCCCAGGAGTAATTCCAGATGGAGTAGCCACTTGTTGTTGCGACTGAATTGGCTGTGTCATTACCGCTTCAAGATCATGTAAACAAGCATCAAATTCCATGGCTATATCCATTCCCTGATGCAAAAATGCCATCAAAGAAGGGTGTAGTTCAATTGCTTCATCAATTGATTTTTCTGTACCATAAGTATAGGCCCCCATATTAATTAAATCACGGTTCTGTTGATAAGTAGAATAAATTTGTTTAAATTTTCTTGCATATTCCAGATGAGAATCATCAGAAATATCAGTCATTACACGACTGATAGAAGCTTCAATATCGATGGCAGGATAGTGACCTCTCTCGGCAAGATCACGTGATAAAACGACATGCCCATCAAGGATTGCCCTGGCGGCATCAGCGATAGGGTCCTGCTGGTCATCTCCCTCAGTTAATACGGTATAAAATGCTGTAATCGACCCACCACCCACTTCTCCATTTCCAGCTCTTTCAACCAGACCTGGTAATTTAGCAAATACCGAAGGAGGATATCCTTTTGTAGCAGGCGGCTCACCAATGGCCAAAGCTATTTCCCGCTGGGCCTGAGCAAATCGAGTCAAGGAATCCATCAAAAGTAGAACATGTTTTCCCTGATCACGGAAATCTTCGGCAATACTGGTTGCGACTTGAGCCCCCTGGAGTCTCATTACTGGAGACTGATCTGCCGGTACAGCAACGATAACAGAGCGAGACATTCCTTCAGGACCAAGAATATTTTCAATAAACTCTTTTACCTCACGACCACGTTCACCAATTAAACCAACAACAATGACATCAGCAGTTGAAAACTTGGTCATCATACCCAGTAGAACACTTTTACCCACACCACTACCAGCAAATAACCCCATCCTTTGACCTCGCCCAACTGTCAACATGGCATTTATTGCCCGGACACCAACATCCATGTGTGTATTGATAGGATCTCTAGACAGAGGATTAATTATCTTGCCACTCAAAGGTGCTGTACGTGAATTTTTCAGCGGCCCCATGTCATCCAGAGGTTTGCCAGAACCATCAATCACTCGACCGAGTAATTCTGTACCCACTGGCACTTGATGAGAGCTCGATGTCGGTATGACTTTGGCATTAGGTAAGATGCCCTGTATGCCTTCTATTGGCATTAAATAAAGCTTATCTCCCGAGAAACCAACGACCTCAGTTTCAATAAACTGGTTGTCTGTGCTTTCAACCAGACACCGCCCACCAACTGCGGATTGACACCCGACTGCTTCTAAAGTCATACCAACCATACGGGTTAAACGACCATTCACTTTCAGTGCAACAGGTGACTTTTCAAGATTTTTCCTTCCATCTTTAAGAGATTGTGCCCATTTCTTGGCAAAACCAAATGGATCATCAACCTTGTCAGTCATTTTTCTTTTCTGAATGAGTGTTTTCTGAATTAGTATTTTCTAGTTCATAATCAACAGTGAGTTCATCAGGCACATTAGTAGCATCTGAACTACCAGCTCTTTCATCACCAAGAAGACGTGCTGAAATTTCAGCAATGCGTGTATCAATACTGGCATCAATCTGTGAAGATTCTGATTTTATTTGACATCCACCACGAGTAATATTGGGTTCATCAATAACAGACCACGTTTCTTCATCATATTCATCGGTGTTTCCTAACAAATTGTCACGGACAATTTGTGCATCCAATGGATGTAAGTAAACTTTTATTTTTTTTGAATTTGAAGGCAGTGCTGAAAGAGCATCTTTAATGACTGCAATAATTTGTCCTGGATTGGTTTGAATTTCACGACGAATAATTTGCTTAGCGGTTGCCATTGATAAATGAACAAGTTCTTCTTCAACAATCTGACTCACCTGCTTAACGGGTCTGGCAAGAAGATTCATTACCTGTTCAAAACTTTTAACTATTTGAGCAATTTCTTCCTGGGCATTTAAAATTCCTTGTTGATGCCCTTCTTTATGACCTTCTTGAAGGCCCTGTTCATGCCCTTCCGATTTTCCCAATTGAAAACCTTCATCATATGCCTGTTTTTGTATGGCTTCTAACTGTCTGGCGGTCAAACCTGCTTTTTCTAAAGTGTGTTGTTTTAATCTTTTCTCACTGGGTACTTCCCAACGCTCATAGGTGACTTGACTTGTCGCAGGTATTACTTTACTCACCTTAGAATCCTGGGGATCAGAAGAGTTAGACATATTCATCACCACCTGAACTTAAAGCAATGTCACCCGATTCCGCCATACGACGTGCGACACTGAGTATTTCACGTTGTGCATCTTCTACTTCACTCAGTTTAACGGGGCCACTGGCTTCAAGATCATCACGTAACATTTCAGCCGCACGCTTGGACATATTTTTAAGAATTTTCTCTTTCACTTCTTCATCGGCACCTTTAAGAGCAACAATTAATATATCCGATGATACTTCTCTTAATAAGGCCTGAATGCCTCGGTCGTCCACGCCAGAGAGATTATCAAAGACAAACATGCTGTCTTCAATTTCCTGCCCCAGATCTTCATCCACATTCTTAATCCCTTCCATAATGGCTGCTTCAGACGTACCATCAACAAAATTAAGAATATCTGCCGCTGTTTTAATCCCTCCAACACTGGAAGAACGAATACTACTTTCATGACCTGCAAATTGTTTTTCCAAAATTTCATCCAGTTCAAATAGTGCAGCAGGCTGAATGGCATCCAGACTGGCGATACGCATCATAATGTCTGAACGAGTGTTTTCTGGAAGGTTGGACAGTACCAGACCCGCCTGATCGGCTTCAAGATAGGAAAGTACAATGGCTATAATTTGAGGATGTTCAAGACGAATGACTTCTGCAATAGATCGAGGTTCCATCCATTTTAATGCTTCAAGCCCTTTTGATTGACGTCCTAACAGGATACGGTCAATAACACCGCCCGCCTTATCTTTACCCAGTGCTTTATTTAACACATTACGCAGGTAATCTTCAGATCCCATACCAAGAGCGGTTTGCCCGCCAACTATCGTGTTAAAATTTTGTAAGACATCAGCCGCCTTACCTTTATCCACATTGGTCATAGTGGCCATGGCTTCACCAAGGCTTTGAACTTCTTTAGGCCCCAGGTGTTTAAGGATACCAGACGCTTCTTCTTCACCCACTGACATAAGAAAAACAGCCGCCTGCTGGATACCATCCAGAGATTCTAAGCCTTGTTTTTTATCATCATCAGCCATGTTAATTTCTTACCTTTATCTCTTAGCTATAAGGCCTACTATAAACTAAATAACTATCCCAAAATAGTGATTATTATTTAGTTAGAACACGTATCGAAATGAGTAATCTATTATTGTGCTCGGACATCGTCAAATCACCCAAAAATAAATTACTCATTCCGATATTCAGTACAACTATTCATGAACAGGCCACTGAACGCTATGCTGCCAGCCAATTTTTAACAACCTGGGCAGCAATCTTTGGATCTTCAACAACCAGTTTACGAGCCATATCTAACTGCATTTCATAATCATCAGGTGGTTTTGGTAAGGCATCAGCTTCTTCTGCACTCATACCACCCGCTTCTCCACCAGCCAATGCGGCCTGACCACTTCCCGCTTCACCTTCAATACCGACAAGTTCTTTGTGTGGCTTAGATAAACTTTTGAAAGCGGGTTTAATGACTCCAAAGATTATATAAAGAACTATCAGCGCTGCCAAGCTCTGTTTCACAATTGGAGCAAACCAGGCTTGTTCCCAGACTGGTACGTCGGGTAATACTTCAATTGTAGCGGGAGAGACAAAACCTGCATTAATGACATTGACTGAGTCACCTCTTTGAGCATTAAAACCAACCGCTTCTTTAACCAGCGACGTAATGCGCTTTATTTCATCGTCAGTTCTAGGTGTGGATGTAACCGTTCCATCTTCTGCAACTTCTTTCTTATCATCAATGACTACAGCAATAGAAATTCTTTTGACATTACCCGTCGAAAGTTGAGTATGGCTGATGGTTTTATCCAACTCAAAATTTTGCGTTAGAGTCTCTTTATTTTTAAAACCTCCGCCAGCACCTTCTTCATCTGTACCACCACTTGCATTTTCCGGTGCAATAGAGCCCCCAGGGGGCTGATTCGATAATGCACCTGGCACACCAGAAGTACCTGAGGCTGACATACGCTCAGTCAACTGCTGTTTACTTCGAGTTGCTGCAGCATCAGGATTAAATACCTCTGATGTTTTTTCAATACGAGTAAAATCAATGTCCGCATTCACTTGGGCTTTAAAACCATTTGCCCCCAAAAAAGGGTTTAAAATATTATTTACACGATCAATATAGTTATGCTCTACACGATTGGTATATTCTAACTGCTCTGAATTTAAAACTTGTTCTTTATCGCCCGAATCTGTTAATAGACGACCCATTTGATCAACCACCGTGACTTCTTCAACCTGAAGGTTGGGGACACTGGAAGCAACCATATAAGACACAGCAGATATTTGATCATCTGTCATACGATGACCTGAATATAAATTAACTATGATTGAAGCACTGGCTTTTTTGCGATTTCTGACAAAAACAGATTCTTTAGGTAATGCTAAGTGAACTCTTGCCGAACGAACATTTCTAAGCGCTGAAATTGAACGTGACAGCTCTTCTTCAAGAGCATGTTGATATCGAGCGGATTGGATAAACTGACTGGTACCAAAACTTTGTTCTTCATTTAAGATATCAAAACCTTCTGGTTTGATATTTGGCAGGCCTTGAGCAGCCAACTGCATACGTGCTTTTTCCATATCATTGGCAGG
>JADGEK010000133.1 GCA_016744395.1 Gammaproteobacteria bacterium
CCTCAAGGTTCAATAGAAATGCTCAATGAAACAGCACAAAAAGAGTGCAATAATGGTCAATATGAATATCTCAACAGACCTTTTCAAAATTTATCACTTTGGCAACATTCTACAAAAGAAAAAGACAAATTATCTCAATCCATTGCACAACTCACCCCCGACACCGTAATCCGTTACGAAACCAGCATTATTCTTTTAAATGGTCAAATCATTGATCTTGATTTCTCCTTAAAAGCAATCACAAATACGGATAATGGCATCATTAATATTATAGCAGAAGGCAATAATATTTCTGAAATTATCAGTATTCAAAAAAATCTTCAAGAAAGTAAGCAAAGATATCAATCATTAGTCGAATCATCTGAAGCAATCCCATGGGAAATGAGTTTATGGCTGGATCGTTTTATATTCGTGGGTAATCAAGCCATTGAAATGCTAGGTTACCCAATTAATGACTGGTATAAAGAAAATTTCTGGGCCAAGCATATACATTCTGATGACGTTGATACGGTATTTCAGTTCTGTGGCAAATCCACAATGCAAGAAGGTAACTATGACCATAAATATAGAATGATTGCCCAAAACGGTGGTACGGTCTGGATTCAAAATTATATAAATGTCAGCTTTAACACAGATAAAGCGACATCAATCACTGGTTACATGTTTGATATTACCAGTGAAGTAACCCATGAAGAGCAATTACGTCGGAGTCAAAAAATGGATGCATTAGGCAAACTGACAGGCGGTATTGCACACGACTACAATAATATGTTGGGTATTATTCTGGGTTATTCTAATATGTTGAGTCAACAATTAAGTGGTCACCCGAAGCTACTTACATATGCACAACGCATCCATGAAGCAGGTCAACGAAATGCAAAATTAACTCAAAAGCTATTAGCTTTTTCAAAAGAGAGGTCACTTGAAGTAGAAGTGGTGGACTTAAATATCATACTAGTAGAGATACAACATTTATTGGAAAAAACACTCACTGCTCGTATCAAGCTAATTATTGAGGCAGAAACAGACTTATGGAAAGTTAAATTAGATAAAGATGATTTTGCAGATGCACTGCTGAATATGAGTATCAATGCAATGCATGCCATGACTGAAGGTGGTGAGCTTAGAATCACAACCAAAAATACACTCTTAGATAAAACGCAAGCAAGTGCAATGCAAGTTAAAGACGGAGAATACGCTGAGTTAACCATAACAGATACTGGTACTGGCATGGATAAAAGTGCTCAAGAAAAAATATTTGACCCCTTTTTCACAACCAAAGGAGAACAAGGAACTGGCTTAGGTATGAGTCAGGTCTATGGCTTTATTAGACGATTATCAGGTGCTATTAAGCTGCACTCAGAAGTCGGGCAAGGCACCCAATTTAAAATCTACTTTCCACGTTACATTGAAAAATCATCAAAAAAAGAAACATCAAAGACAATCACTGCATCAGTAAAAGGAAGTGAAACTATTTTAATCGTCGATGATGAAGCCATGTTAGCTGAAATGACTGGAGAATATTTATTAGCAGAAGGATATCAGATCCTTTATGCTTATAATGGTAAACAGGCATTGAATGCAATAAAAAATCACTCCATTGATCTCTTGATTTCCGATGTCATAATGCCTGAAATGGATGGCTATCAACTGGCCAAAAAAGTAAGAGAGCAGCACCCTGAGATTAAAATACAATTAATCAGTGGTTATAGTGATGGTAGGCACATCGATGAAAACAATAAACTGATTGACCCCGACTTACATAAACAATTGTTGCATAAGCCTTATAAAATTCATGACTTATTACTGAATTTAAGGTTCTTGCTAGATGATCAGAACACAAATTCATATGACTCAGTAAGTAATAAGACATCAATGCAAGACTCTGTTGTTTGGAATGAGAGTTTAAGTGTTCATATTCCAGCCATTGATAAGGATCATAAATTTCTTTTCAAACTTTTTAATTATTTTAAAAAAGCGACTGACCAGGAGAATAAAGAGGATATTCATAAAAGTTTTACACAATTAATTAACTATATTAAATACCATTTTCAACGCGAAGAAGAAATCATGCACGCCTGTCAATATCCTGGTTTAAAAAAACATCAGCAGGTACATGAAATGTTTAAACAACAAATTCATGCACACTTTGATGACTTTATTGCAAAGAAATTAAATAAAGAAGATTTATTAAAGCTGTATAAAAACTGGCTGCTGGATCATGTCTCGGGAATGGATCAAGCTATTGGCACTTATTGCGAAGACAAAGGTAAGTTGATTAATAAAGCAATGGAAAAATCGACCATCCCTTCTTTTTCAGAGGATGACTTAAAATGAACAACATTTATATTATCGATGATGAAAAAGCAATGTCAGAATTATTGCAACTCTATCTTGAAGAGATGGATATGGATGCAAAAACATATACCAGCGGCCTTGATTTTTTTAATGAAAATCAGACTATTGATAAAAATTCATTAATCATTTTAGACCTTAAAATGCCTGAGATGGACGGCGTTGAAGTCATTCGCCTGCTGGCACAAAAGGAACTCACTGCATCATTAATACTTGTCAGTGGTTATGATACAGGTGTTTTGCATTCTGCTGAGCAATTAGCACAGGCACATCATTTAAATGTCATTGGCAGCCTGGTCAAACCCATTGAACTTTCACAGCTAAAACAATTATTAGCAACAATAATTCCAATTAACGACATCATTTCAAAATCAAGTTCAAGTTCAATAAGCCATAAAAACTATCAACCCGATATCGCAGCACTAAAGTATGCTTTAGATCAAAAACAATTAATACTCTTTTTTCAACCGCAAATTAATATAGAAACAGGAAAGGTAATCGGAGCAGAAGCATTGGTTCGCTGGCAACATGAGCGTTATGGACTCATCAACCCAGATAAGTTTATTCCACTGGCAGAACGACATGGCCTAATGGAGCAGTTAACGCAACAAGTCATTAATATGGCAATAGTACAAATCAGTCAGCTCATTAATTTACACTTTACCATTCCGATTTCAGTCAATGTTTCGGCGGAGAATATTAGTAGCTTATCGCTGCCAGAATTCATAAGCCGATTACTACAGGAAAACAAACTTGACCCAACCATGCTGGTTTTAGAAATTACAGAAACAGCATTGATGTGTGAACTGGTGACTTCACTTGATATTCTGACTCGACTAAGAATGAAAGGATTTGATCTCTCTATTGATGATTTCGGTACAGGCTATTCTTCACTATCACACTTACATCGCATCCCTTTTACCGAATTAAAAATCGATCAAAGTTTCGTTAAGAAAATGGATACAGATGACAATTCCAGAGCCATTGTTAAAACCTGTATCATGTTAGGTCACGAATTAAACATGTCTGTTATTGCCGAAGGTGTAGAATCAAAAGAAGTCATGAATATTTTGTCGGAACTGGGTTGTGATAATGCTCAAGGCTATTATATTTCACGCCCCATGCCCTCTGAACAATTATTGCAATGGCTGAAAAATTATGAACAGCCGATTATTTAGAACCACCTTGACGCTAATAACTCTTTTGATTACCCGTTTTACCGCTGGGACGCTTTTTACCGCCAACATGCCTCTTGTTCTTACCTGTCGGTTTATGTCCACGGGCATTCTCACCCGAACGCTGGCCATCACTATGCCCTACCCTCGGTTTTTTAGGCTTTTTCGGTTTGTTATGTTTTGCAGGACGTAATGTAGAAACAGGCAAATCGTGAACAGGATCAAAACCTTCAATATATTCGCGCGGTAATAATTGTTGAATCAAGCGTTCAATATCAGTCAGCAGCTTAAACTCATCCGCACTGACCAGTGAAACGGCTTCTCCTGTCGCACCTGCACGGCCAGTTCGACCGATACGATGCACATAATCTTCAGGAACATTCGGTAAATCGAAATTAACGACGTGCGGTAATTGATCGATATCAATACCTCTTGCAGCAATATCCGTGGCAACCAAAACTTGAACAGCACCTCTTTTAAAATTGGCTAATGCTTTCGTTCTGGCCCCCTGACTTTTATTGCCATGTATGGCTGCAGCTCGGATGCCATATTTTTCAAGATATTGAGTCAAACGATTGGCACCGTGTTTGGTTTTGCTGAACACCAATACTTGTTCCCATCGGTTTTGACTGATGAGATGCATTAACAAGGCTGATTTTTGCTTTTTATCAACAGGACATATCCATTGCTTGACAGATTCCACCGTTGTATTTCTGGGACTGACTGAAATTTCAACAGGATTGTTTACCATTCCTTTCGCTAAATTTCGTATGTCGTCAGAGAATGTTGCTGAAAACATCAAATTTTGACGTTTTTTAGGTAAAAATGAGATGATTTTTCGAATGTCATGAATAAACCCCATGTCCAGCATTCTATCCGCTTCATCCAACACCAAGACTTCCAGATCATCGAACCTTACAGCTTTCTGATTATAGAGATCCAATAATCGCCCAGGCGTCGCCACCAGAATATCAACGCCTTTTCTCAGCTTCATCATTTGGGGATTAATTTTTACCCCTCCAAAAACAACCGTTGAGCGTAAAATCAAGTATTTACTATAAGTATCAACACTCTTTTCTACCTGTGCAGCTAATTCACGAGTTGGCGTTAGTATTAAAGTACGTGCCTGGTTTGCTTTGGCATTCGAACCTCTTGATAAAATTTCTAGGATCGGTAACGTAAAACCCGCGGTTTTACCAGTCCCCGTCTGGGCTGCAGCCATAACATCTTTACCTTCAAGTACAGCAGGTATTGCCTGAGCCTGAATTGGGGAAGGCTCGTCATACCCCTGTTCAGTAATTGCTTCAAGAATTGGAGTGGATAAGCCAAGTGAGGTAAAACTCATAAATTTCTCTTAATATTTCTTAATTAAATGGGGAACTGTTTTTAAAAAATCACGGATAAGTATTGAACCAATCACAAGAACAGGGGGCGTGTAGCTTACAGTATATTAGGAACAATTACTATCACTTCACTTCAATCATATAATACACACATCATTATTCTGTTCAATTTTTCCTAAAATACTATTTGAACTATAATAATGATTCTCATTCCTATAAAAAATATTAAAAATACACTTTCAATTCAAAAAAGTCTCTTGAAACCAACCCCAAATACCCAGTGAAAAACCAGGAATAAGGTCAATACCCAGTGCCGATTTAACAAGATACACGGCAAGTAAACCTGATATTATTGAAAAAGACAAAAAAGTAAAAAGGAGTATTGTTTTACCCAATAACTCAAGTTCGTGTACCGCACGACTGGGAGGACGTCGGTTAACCCCGGAAAGAAATACAAAGTAATATCGCCAGCGCCAAAACTTGAATGTCCAACGAAGATCAACAGAATGAGCCCCCCATTGACGCGCACCCATTACTGATTTTAAAGCAATAAGCTGTTCTTCAGTGAAAAGTGCTTGTTCATCAGCAGGCATTCGTGCAAACAAACCTTCCACAAAAGGATCTTTGAAAATATCAATTTTTTTCATAAAGTAAAATCATTCAAATTAAATAAAAGTGTTCAAAAAAAAAGGGCCTTAATAAAGGCCCTTTTTAAAATTTTAAAGATTCAGGTGGTAAACTTTAGCGCTTTACTCTTCGATATCCTATTGCAAGAAGGCCCAATCCTAATAGAGCTAATGAACCCGGTTCTGGCACAGAAAAGTATTCAGTTGAAATCAGTTGGTTTTCAGCATATGAAGTCACCTTCCAATCACCACCAGCCAATATGCCGCTATTAGTAAATCCATCATTACTGACAAAATTCACTTGTAACAAACCATTATTCTGAGCATTTAGTACGCTAGTCCAAAGATATCCAACATTTCCTGTAAAAGAAAGAGTTGGGTTAAATAAAGCTTCAAAAGTATAAGTCCAGTTGAGTAACTCATCACCAAGGAAACCATCAATATCAGGCCCACCTAAAACATCTGCCTGAACTATTTGAGTGAGATCTAACTGAATAGCAGCACGGATAGTATCTGACAGAGAAAAATCATTTTGTGGTGCAGGAGCGTCTGTTACATTATAAAAGGGAGTTGGAAAGCTTGCGGTACTATTTGGTACAAAAACTTTAACTCCAGGGGTCACTGCAGGGTTTGCTGAAATTTCAACTAAAGTTGCCTGAGCAACAGAAGAAATCAAAGTAAATACAGCAAAGAGACTACTGCCAATTAGATTTTTCATTATGAACACCTTTAATTTGATTAATTGAAACCAGTACTACTACAGTCACCATCACCAACACAGCCAGAAGAGGCAGCGGCTGCCGACTTGATAATCAAACCAGTCATTAAAGGAGTTGCATATGCTGCATATTTACTCTTTCTCAAAAAATCTCGGCGAGACTGAACATCCTTATCCTGCTTTTTAATCTGATCTTGTTTCTCAGACATAATTTAGCACCTATCATTTAAAATTTTTAACATGGTGTAATACTACAACAATCACTGTACAAAACCAAGGTCTTTCAAAAAAACACCTTATAAAACAAGGCATTAAATGTAAAAAAACTTGACACTTTATCGACTATATCGAACAAAATGTCCGATTTATCCTATTTTCTTTATAAAAAATCTCCTGTATATTTAAGGACATACGAAGCACTTGTCAGATAGTATTTACAAAATAGCAGCATTACTACATTTAATTTAAAAAATAGTCGAGCCTGTCTTTGAAATTACCACTCAACAACACTTATGCCTTACTAATGCTAATGCTGACCCCAGTAAAAACCCTCCAATTACTGTCCCTATTAACTGAAGCATCCAAACATCAACAAATCCAATGGGAAAAACTACTCTATCAGGCAAACATACAAATGTGCACGCCTCTTTGGTATACGCAACTTAAAAAGGATGATTTATTATCCTACCTACCCGAAGAACTCAGTGAATACTTAGCAGAACTCTATCAGGCCAACCTGGAAAGAAATCAACAACTAAAATCAGGACTGGTTCATTTATTGTCTAAACTGAATGCTGCATCCATTAACACCCTATTAATAAAAGGAGCGGCCACTTTCTGTGATCAACTTTTTGCAGCACCTGGCAGCCGTTTTATGGGCGACCTGGATATATTAGTCCCAAAAGATAAAGTTGAGCAAAGTCGTGCAATATTAATAGACCTGGGATATCAAGAAATACCTAATAAGGGAATGAAAAAAGATGAACAACCAACCGATGAGCGTCACCATCAACTGCCCCGCTACTACATTCCAGGCACACCCATTGTCGTTGAAATACACTTTAAAATTTCATACGCTCTGGTTGGGCGAATGATCACGCCTAAAGCTGCCTGGCAAGGGCGAGTCCCGACAAAATTAGAAGGAGAAGCAACCTCCGTTTTATCACCTGAACACAAACTTTTATTAAACACAGCCCATGCAATGATCCCACATCGAGAATACCTGCGCGGACATATATCACTCATTCAACTCAGTGAGTTTGCTCTCTTAGCACAACGCTATTCTGACTCTGTCAATTGGATCAACTGGATAAAGACCGCAAAGGAATTTTCAGTCTCTACCGAATTCATAACCTATCTGGGTCTATCCACTCATTTCATGAATTTAACAAGACCCAATGAACTGAATTCAATAAAACAATCTCGCTTTAATGAAAACCGCATTCTTTTCATAGGTGAATATGAGACGCAAAAAAAACAAAACTCAATCGCCCTCCAGAAGAAAATAATCCTGCGTTTTTACCGCCTATACTATTATACAAAACTCCCTCTATGGGCATGGAAAAACTTATGCTACGCACCAGGCTGGAAAAACATCCCCACTAGAATCCAGTTCTGTCTAAAAAAAATAACCCATTCACAAAGCTGGAAAAAAATATAAAACAATAACTGCCGCCTAAGGTTTCCCTCCCCCTCCTTCAAAGGAAACTAAAGATCACTCCTATCTTCCTCCTTATCCAGAGGAAACTGAGGATTTACACTATCTTCCCCCTTCTTTAGAAGGGGGACTGAGGGGGTTGCTTCTTTTTAAACAGCCAACAACCCTTTAACCGCAGTATCAATATTTGAGTACTTTAAAGTATAACAAGGTAATTGTTCAATCATTTTCATCACAGACGAAAGCTCTTCAGCACTCATCGCACGTCCCGAGGAACCGCAGTTAAGTAACCGTCCCAATGCTTCTCTTTTTTCTATGGATTTCAAATCACAGTTGATTGCTGCATCATAGTATGGAAAAACAATTGCCTGAATATTAGCTTCAGTAACCATTCCTGGACTTTTCATCGGCAGATAACGAGCCTCTTTATCATCCAGGCGATAATGTAACATCAAACGCTCTAAATCTGGATAATATTCAAGCAAAGCTTTCGTTGCCCCCTCTTTCACACAGATGGGTAATGGACAGCTAATCACACTCGCTTTATCTGGAAGCACAATTGCCAACTCATCAGTAAAAAACTGCCACTGATTGGCCGCTAACATTGCCGATAAAGTACTCTTACCTGTCCCTGATTCGCCAGGAAATAAAAACATCCTACCTTCTTGATTCCCCAGAACCGCCGCATGAAACATTAACTTCATTTCATCCCTTTGAGAATCAACCTTCCAAAGCAATTCAAAAACAATCCCAAAGACAAATGGCACCACTTCATTTAACTGAAGCCCTGTATAAACACAAAGTGCATCAACATAAATTGAATAAAGTGTGTCATCAGTGAGCACTTCAATTCGCCGAATATTCTCCGATGGTTTAAGAAGGGTTAATGATTTAAGAAAATAATTATAAATTCGAGAAAATTCTTCTCGTAATAAAAGTGAGTGAATACTCAGGTGAAATGATAGATGATTAATTGAAAAAACAAGCGCTTCCCCTTTATTGTCAATCGCTTCATCTTCAATGCTGAACATTGCCGTTTTACCCAATGGTTTTAAAAAAGACCCAGCTTTATCCTCAGGCACCAAAAATAAAAGCTCCGTTTCAAAACCATCAAAAAACGCATCGATATCCTGCTCTGCACGAGTCAAAGAAATATCATATTGCCTGGCAACAAAAGCAATTAACTCACCCTGTGAA
>JADGEK010000134.1:0-3644 GCA_016744395.1 Gammaproteobacteria bacterium
TATATAGTGCTGCTTTATTTAAATGATTCCAACTTAGAAAAATACCTTGAACTATAGTAAAGAGTAAACAAGCAATTTATTCCATCAAAAACACTGTATTCAAGGATTTTCTGGAAAAATATAGAATATTTTACTTTCTGGTGCCAGACACACCTTATTACTACAGGTTTGATAATCCACATGTAATGGAATGGCGACAAGCGGCTTATGGCTTTCCGCCCCTTTCTCTTGAGGAGTGGATTCCAAAGCCACTTTTATCCCGACTGATTTTTGATACAGCGATAGTGGCATGTCATTAAACTGGAGTTTCAGCTCCTCTCCCTGAGGGTATTCAGCCTGAACAATTTTCCACTGACCCTTTGCCTTTTCACCAATAGAGATGGATGTAGCCACCAAGTCTTCATCCTTGGGGTATCGGCTGTTAATGTGCCACTGTTCATCAATGGTAAAATAAATTTCTGTTTTAATTTTTTGCTTCAAAGGTGTTGTTTCAGAACGAAGCAGTTGCTGAGACAAATCTATTTTCTCGATCCGTACATGCCCCTTACCTCCGTATTGAACATCAGACAGTTCACCAAAGTTAAGTTGGTTAACGGCCATAAGAAGATAAGAAAACGAGGCTGGAGAAACTTTAATTTTTGCTGATAATGAGGCCACCAGAGCTAAGGCTTTCGTATTGTAATTTTCATCACCCGTTCGATAATACAATTGTGACAAGACTTCCAAAGCAACGGCATTAGATGATGGAATCGCACCATCAAAAATGTCTTTAGGACGGTCAAAAAGAACCACATCTTGTTCATTATCAGGCAGGCTTTTATCAGCTAGAGGGGTCATGTAAAAAGCGCCCTCTTCTTTATCCCAGAAAAAAAACAGCATTTCTTTCATCAATTGCTGGCTTCGTGATAACCATTTAGGATCTTCTGTTACATCAAATAATGCCAGATAACTCTGCGCAAGATACGCATAATCAGCAAGCGTCGCTGTCACTGAAGGCTTACCATTCAAGCTGGCACGTAATAGTTTTGACTGACGGTTTTTTTGTGAATTTGATGCAGTCACATTCCCATCAACATGGTGAACTTGCCAAAGAAAATCCCCGACTCTTTTAGCGACATCAATGTATTTCTCTTCATAAAACAGTTTCCCAGCTTGAGTAAAAGCAGTAATCATCATGCCATTCCATGCAGTAACAACTTTACGATCAATGGATGGAGCAATTCTTTGCTGGCGTTTTTTATATAAAGTACTTCGAATTCTATCAATCTGTGAATAAAGTGATTTCAGTTCCTTTTTATTACTCTGTGCATATTTTTCAATCGATTGCGATAGATGTAATATGCTAGTGCCTGCCGAAGTAGTTTTAGGCTGTTCACTGAAATTACCCTCTGGAGTCACGCCATAAAGAGCAATCGCCAGCTCAGCAGAATCAACACTTAATTTCTCTGAGAGTTCTTTTTTAAGTGCTTCAAGAGTCCAAAGAAAAAACTTACCTTCTTCACCTTCACTATCGGCATCGCTGGCTGAGAAAAACCCACCATTACCATCACGCATATCACGTAACACATAATCCAGAGTTTGAGTCACAATTCTTTTGTATGATTCATCCTGTGTAATAGCAAACAGTTGCAGGTAAGTCCGACTCAAATGAGCCTGATTGTAGAGCATTTTTTCAAAATGTGGGACTAACCATTCATTATCAGTTGAATAACGATGAAAACCACCACCTACTTGATCATAAATACCGCCTTGAGCCATTAAACTCATGGTCAGTTTAAGTACTTCCAGAACTTCTGAATCCTGTTCTCTGATAGCCGTATCCAGGAGTAAAAACAAGTAGGTTTCATTAGGAAATTTAGGGGCTTCAGAAAAACCACCCTGAAGTTCATCAAAACGATTTAGTAAATTAATAACCGCAATTTGTATGCGCTCTTTACCAATATGTTCTGCCTGTTTCAAACCTCGTTGACGACCTTGTACCGCCTGGGTGATTTTTTCAGCCACTTCGCGTAATTTTGGTTCTTCTTCTCGCCAGAGTTTAGAGGCCTGTTGCAATACCTGGATAAACATTTCAGGCGGGAAATAGGTACCTGAGAAAAAAGGCTTGCCATCAGGCGTCAAAATCGATGACATTGGCCAACCTCCGCTCCCTTTAGTCATCATTAATGCCGTCATATAGATTTTGTCTACATCAGGTCGCCTTTCACGGTCAACCTTAATGGCAATAAAGTGCTTATTAATATAACCAGCCATTAATTCATTATCAAAACTTTCCCTTTCCATGACATGGCACCAATGGCAAGTTGAGTATCCAATAGAAAGAAAAATGGGTTTGTTTTCTTTACGTGCTTTTTCAAACGCCTCTTTGCCCCAGGCATACCAGTTAACAGGATTATGGGCGTGCTGAATTAGATAGGGAGACTCTTCTAGAATTAAGCGGTTGGTGTATTTGGGCGAGCCATCTGTATTGAAATGTTCAGTTCTGGGTTGATAAGCATTGCCCTTATTCTTATAGGCTGCATTCAATTTCTGTCTTAATTCAGCAGAAATATCTTCTTGCTCCAGTAATGTAGATTCTCCTTTTGTATTGGCCTCAAGCACTGAAGACAGGCTAAGAAGAAAACAGATTATGAGGAGCGTCATCTTTATGGACAGCATTTTATGAGCATTCATTGTGTTCTTCCTCTTGTGTTTTTAATGAACATTCAAAAAACGACAAACTGAGCAGTCAACCTTAAATTGAGTTAACAAATTGCAATTTTTTACAGGTTTGCGTATTTACTATAAAGATAAAGTGAAAGTTTAGCTGAGCATGGCCAAAATTTTATTCTTATAGTTGATTTGTTCTTCTTGTGTACCAAAATAGCGAGCACGGTAATAATATTGTAAATTCAGCTCAAGATTCAGCAATTCCGCGTTCATACTTTGTTTCAATTCATTTGAAGTGCCATGGGGACATTCAATTTCTGCCTCTTCATTGTCAGCAATTCGCTGCTCAACGTCACGAATACCATGTTTAATGTGAAATTTGACAACGTCTGCAATATCAGAATTATCTTCTGTCACCAACTCATCATCAATTTCTTGCAATTCTTTATCAATAATTGACTTTAACAATTGTTGTTGTGGATTCATAAACACCTTTTTCAATCAATACTCTTGTACAAACACTCTTTTAAAAGAATAGTGTATGCTATTTTCTAACAATATGTTAACTTTACTTATGTCTGAATGTTAATAATATAACGACTTACAACTAAAACCAACAACTTAAGCTTATAAGTAGCACTTATAAGCAATACTTATTTCTATGAGGAGCACTCCATGAGCAATACTGACTTCCTTCCTATGCCTGATGATAAAGGTTTTTTTGGAGAATATGGAGGGCAACAGCTACCACCAGAACTGATCGCAATAATGGATGGTATTAATGATGCTTACTTGGAAATAAAAGATACGGATGCATTCAAAGATGAATTGGCAGATTTATTAACTCATTTTGTGGGCCGGCCCAGCCCTATCTATCATGCAAAAAACCTCAGTGAAAAGTGTGGTGGCGCACAGATATACTTAAAAAGAGAAGACTTAAATCATACAGGTGCTCACAAAATTAACCACTGCCTGGGTGAAGCACTGCTTGCAAA
>JADGEK010000134.1:3744-9009 GCA_016744395.1 Gammaproteobacteria bacterium
GCATTTTTAGAGGATGATAAGGTACAAATGATTGGTGTTGAACCATCAGGCAAAGGTTTAGAGACCCCCGAACATGCAGCCACTATGACTAAGGGTTCTCCTGGAGTCATTCATGGTTTCAGCTGTTATTTATTGCAGAACAGTGAAGGGGAACCATTACCCGTTTACTCAATTGCTTCTGGTCTGGATTACCCAGGTGTCGGCCCCCAACATTGTTACCTAAAAGACATCGAACGAGTTCAATATGAAACCGCCACTGATAAAGAGTGTATGGATGCTTTCATGGACTTGTCTCGACTTGAGGGAATTATTCCTGCTCTTGAAAGTGCCCATGCCGTCGCTCACGCAATGAAGCTTGCTGCAACACTGGGTAAAGACAAGCGAATTCTAGTCAACCTCAGCGGTCGCGGTGATAAAGACATTGATTTTGTTGCCAAAAGACTCAACTTGGAATGATAAAAGTTGAACTATTTATTGCGCCAGGCTGTCCTCACTGTCCTAATGTTTTACAAGCGCTCTCTGAGTTAATTAAAACAGGAGAAATTGCTGAGCTGGAGATCAGTAATATGGCACTGGTGCCTGAAAAAGCTCAGGCACTTAATATTCGCTCTGTACCCTGGACTAAAATTGGTCCTTTTGAACTGATTGGCTCACAAACTAAGGCTGAACTGAAAACCTGGATTGATCGAGTTCAATCGGATACAGGTATGCAGGAATATTTTGATGAATTGCTGAAAGCGGGCGGATTGAGCAAAGTCATACAACTGCTTAAAAAAGACCCTGAGTTATTTACAATACTCCCAAAAATGATGCTCAATGACGAAACATCCTTAGGTGCTAAAATTGGAATTGGTGCTCTATTTGAAGAGTTTCAGGGTAGTACATTCATTCAAGCACTGATTCCAATGCTGGGCGAATTGATTCAATCTGAAAGCCCTAATATTCGTAATGATGCCTGTTATTATTTGGGACTCACTGAAAGTCCTGATGCAATTACAGCAATTAAATCTTTGGCCAATGATGAAACCTTGGAAGTGAGAGAAACCGTTCAAGATGCGCTCAGCATCATCAATGCTAAAGTTTAAATTCGAGCTTAAGTATGAACAATCAATCACACGACACCTTTGATTTAACCTGCCCACTTTGTCAACTATCAAAAGGTATAAAATTTTTTGAGGATCACCGCAGCTATTTTCAGTGTCTTAAATGCTCACTGGTTTTTGTGCCGCCACAGCAATATCTCACCGCTGAAGAAGAAAAAGCAATGTATGATCTTCATGAAAATTCTTCTGATGATCCAGGTTACCGACAATTTCTTAACCGTTTTTTACAACCATTTTTACAGCATCTCAAGCCCCATAGTTATGGGCTGGATTTTGGATCAGGTCCTGGACCAACACTATCAATAATGCTTGAGGAAAATGGCCATACAGTCGAAAATTATGATTGCTTTTATGCCCCTGATATCAATTTATTAGATAAAAGTGATTCGAAACAGGCTTATGATTTCATTACTGCAACTGAAGTCATTGAGCATCTGCATCATCCAAAGCAAGAACTTGAACGATTATGGTCATGCCTCAAAGTCAATGGTTCTTTAGGAATAATGACTAAACGAGTACTCAATCAGGAAGCCTTCTCACACTGGCACTATAAAAATGATATCACTCACGTTTGCTTTTATTCTTTGGAAACCTTTCAATGGCTGGCTAATCATTGGGGTGCAACATTATCCATACCTGAAAAAGATGTCGCCATACTGACCAAAACAATCAATGATGAGCCTAATCAAAAGAATGCGTAATAATGTCATTTGTTGCGCATAAACTGCCATAAATCAGATGAGAACAAATCAATATAATCGACTTTGATTTAAGTAATTATAGAAAAGGCAAGCGATACCAAAAGACATCGCACGAAAAGCAACCACTCCAAGGACCTTAAATATCGATACTGCTATCGCTTAAGACCTATGAAAGTGTCGTTCCCTAAGCAATTATAAATCAATGCATTTTTAATATTTTCTCTTATTTTTCTCTGTAATTATTGCTTAGACTCAACTCATAGTGACTATACAACAAGAGCTTTGACACTTTGATAGTCTGTTTTTCCAGTCCCTAACAAAGGTAGACTTTCAACTTCAATGATTTTTTTAGGCACATTAATTTCGCCAATATTACTTTCTTTAGCATAGGCAGATAATTCTTTTCTTTGTGCGTTTTGACGTGTTGTTACTAAAATGAGTTGCTCCCCTTTACTGCTATCAGGAATACTAACGACGGCATGCATATCATCAGACCAACATTGACTGGCCATTTCTTCAACCATAGAAAGAGACACCATCTCACCACCAATTTTTGCAAATCGCTTCACACGTCCTTTAATGCGAATAAAACCATCTGCATCAATATCAACAATATCACCTGTATCATACCAGCCTGAACCATATTCTGATTCAGCAGGTTCTAATACGCCAGGCTTTTCATTGCGTAAATAGCCCTTCATAACATTGGGACCTTTTACAAATAACTGCCCGCCCTGCTCAATTCCTGGTACTGGTTTTAGCTTGTACTCCATGCCAGGCAACATCGTACCGACAGTACCTGTCTTGTAATCAATAGGAGTATTAATTGAAATCACAGGACTGGTTTCCGTCGCACCATAGCCTTCTAAAATTCGCAGGCCAAATTTTTCAGCATAAAGCTCTCGGGTTTCTTTCTGTACTGCCTCTGCTCCAGCACAAACATAACGAATACTATAAAAATCATAGTTATGAGCAAATTTTGCATAGCCTTTCAAAAAAGTGTTCGTACCAAAAAGCATCGTGGCATTAATATCATAGGCCACTTCAGGAATGATTCGGTAATGCAGTGGCGATGGATAAAGAAACACTTTCATGCCATTTAATACCGAGACTAAAGTGGCTGTACTTAAACCGAAGGAATGAAACAAGGGTAAGGCATTTAAGATAACATCATTTTTGTTGAAATCGATTTTAGTACCCAGTTGAATGTTATTGCTCATAATATTTTTATGAGAAAGCACTACTCCCTTGGGTACACCTTCTGATCCTGAAGTAAATAAAACAACTGCAGGATCTTCTG
The DNA here is from genome assembly GCA_016744395.1 of Gammaproteobacteria bacterium. GTDB lineage: Bacteria > Pseudomonadota > Gammaproteobacteria > GRL18 > GRL18 > GRL18. The sequence continues at coordinate 6,849 of JADGEK010000134.1, forward strand.
GCTGAACGGATTTCCACTGTTGCGCATAAATAATTTTTGGAAAAAGACTGCATATGATGCCATAAGCTTTGTCCTGCCAGGTCATTTTCTCACGAAAATCTTCCAGATACTTGATACTCACTTGTTTCTCCAGCATTAAAACCAAGTCATCCATTTTTGCTAATTGAATAAAACGTCTTGAAGTATAAACTGTTTTAATTTGAGCCGTTTCTATGGCTGATAAAAGTCCTTTATAACCAGCGGTATAATTCAACATAGCAGGTACACGAGCAATGCTCTGCAAGGCAAAAAAGCTCAATACAGTGGCATTAGTATTCGGTAGTAATAAGCCTACAACATCCCTTTCTTGTGTTTGTTTTGCCATCAACCGTGATAACACACTGCTTTTCAGTAATACGTTTCGATAATTTAAAGGCTGACGCTCAACATCTTCCAGAACCACTTGCCCAGCGCCATGAATGTCACGGGCATTGAGTAATTTATCCATAATGGTCATTTGATTATCACTGGTGGAATAGATCATTTCAGTCATAATTTGTTTCAGTATTTTACCCGCCTCAATTCTTCTGAGTCTGCCAACAATGGCATCATCCAGTTCAATTTTTTGTGGCGCTAATATCGTCAGTTTTATTTTTGGAAAGAACTGGCGACGCTCAATCCCTTTAAGGCGGGAAAAAAGTGAATACTGCGCACCATCAATTCGAATGGGTAATACCATAGCATCGGATTTTAAAGCAATTAAACCTGGTCCATCATATATTTTCATCAATGTGCCTGTCACCGTAATGCGTCCTTCAGGGAAGATAACAGAGCGTTTATCCTGCTCCAGATCTTTGATAAAGGATTTGATTGAGAGTGGGTTGACTGGGTCCATGGGGAATAATCGGACAATTTGACCAAATGGGCTGATCCACCATTTTTTTGCAATTTGGGTATCAATTGCATAGGTCAGTCGATGGGGAAGAAAAATGGATAATAACACCGCATCAAGAAAAGAGGTGTGATTGGCAACAATCATGACACGTTGTCCTGCTTTATGGTAGTTTTCCATTCCTTCTACTTCAACTCGAAACAGAAGCTTCAAAATAAATCGTACCAGTTGTTTTGCCAATTCCATGATTTTCTCCAATAATTGAACAACAGAATAAACTAAAAAGTGCTTTTGTCCAATGAATACTCTTTATATCCCATTAGGAAAGGATTCATTAATAATAACAAACAGATTAATTGAACACTGATTAATTGTCAAACAATTTATCCTATAATATTGAATAAGTCTCAACTTTAGCAGACAATAAACAACAACTGAAAAACAATAATTGAGCACTCAATGAGCCACTGGAATCAAGATAAATACATCAAGGCATGGAACTACGCTTCCGCCGTTCATAAAGGACAATGGGTCCCTGGCACTGATATCCCCTACATCAATCATATAGGGCTGGTTGCCATGGAAGCAATGGCCGCAATTTCACAGGATAAAACAATTAAAAATCCTGACTTGTTAGTGCAATGTGCTTTATTACATGATGTCATTGAAGATACAGAAAAAACTTATGATGATATTCTGACTGAATTTGGCAAGGCTGTGGCTGATGGAGTATTGGCTCTGAGTAAAAATGTGAACCTTTCTGGTAAAACAGAACAAATGAAAGACAGCCTAAAACGAATAAAACAGCAAGCCAAAGAAGTCTGGATGGTTAAGTTATCCGATAGAATCACCAATCTTCAACCGCCTCCTGTTCATTGGACTTGTGCAAAGATAAGTGCCTATCGAGCAGAGGCATTATTAATTCTGGAACAACTTGAGCCAGCAAATCAGTTTCTTGCTACACGCTTACAGGATAAAATTACCGCATATGAGAGTTATTCTAATGTTGATGACATAAGTTGATAAGATAAGTTGATAAGATAAGTTGATAAGATAAGTTGATAAGATAAGTTGATAAGATAAGTTGATAAGATAGGTTAAAAAAATAGGGCTCAGTGAAATTATCACTGAGCCCTATTGAATATCATTTTTTAGAAGGAAAAAAATTTATTCACTAATCCCCTGACTGGTCAGATACTCATCATAAGTTCCCTTGAAGTCCACAATACTACCGTCTTTTATTTCAAGGATACGGGTTGCCAATGATGAGACAAACTCACGGTCATGACT
>JADGEK010000035.1:0-4118 GCA_016744395.1 Gammaproteobacteria bacterium
TATTTCAGTTGCGCCGTCAGGTTTATCGCTGGCTCATGATAAACCAGCAAATATCATAAATACAACTAAGTTAAGTTGCACTTATGAGTTGAATCTAAGATATTTAAAAATAGCTTTACGTTAAATTCTTATGTCTTTCAGCTTTTAAAGTAATATCAATTTCTATATGACTCAACATATTTGTCCTAAGCCTATCTAATTCTTACAAAGCTCTGGTATTTTTTTAAGGTGAATAGTTCTTAAACACAATAATAGTGATAAAAAGGGCTTCTTTTGTTCAGTTCTGACAATAATTATTGTTGATAATGGCCTTGTTTTGACAAAGTTTAAATCTCACCTCATTTTTATCTTTGTGGCTTATTAATACACAGCTCTTTAAATCTCATAATATGGCTGAGCTTTGTTAATAAGGTAAGTCTATGTGAAATCACAATGTTTCTATTATTCGTGCAAACATTTTTCATATCATCAACACAATTATAATAAAGTATATTTACAAATAAGAAAATAAATTATAGTAATCGTTATATTTATGTTGACAGAGTGATTTTTTGAAAGTATATTCTAACCATCTAATATTATTTATACAGGTTATAAATATTGTTGTTAATTTTTTGATGGGTTGGTAGTTATATGAATATATTAAGAAAAATGGTATTTGTGCCACTAACAATTGTATTTTTATTAGTGATAAATAATGTTTCAGTCTCTGCTGAAGAGTTTCTAGATGTTCATTATGGGTATGAAAAAGTAGATGGACTCAACATATTTTTTCGTGAAGCTGGTGATCCATCAAACCCAGTTATCGTTTTATTGCATGGCTTCCCAACCTCTTCACATATGTATCGTGAAGTATTAAGAGGTTTGGCTGATGAATATTATTTGATTGCACCAGATTATCCTGGTTTTGGAGACAGCAGTTTTCCTATGCCAGATCAATTTACCTACTCTTTTGATAATCTTGCTCGAATCATGGACACTTTTTTAGAGCAGAGAGGATTAAAAAAATATTCATTAATGATTCAGGATTATGGTGCACCCATTGGTTTTAGGATTGCAACAAAGCATCCAGAACGAGTACAGACAATTATAACTCAAAATGGAAATGCTTATGAGGAAGGGATCAATGTACCTGGCTGGGGACCTGTGATTGATTATTGGAAAAAGAAAACACCTGAGATTGAGAAAACAATTATTAGAAAAGTATTCTCGCTAGAAGGTCTTAAGTATCAATATACACATGGTACACAAAATCCTGATTCTATTTTACCAGATAATTGGAATTTGGATTTTGCAAAGATTACAAGACCTGGGCAATATGAAATTCAACTGGATTTATATTATGACTATCAGAATAATTTAGTGCTTTATCCTGAGTGGCAAAAATATTTGAGAGAAAATCAGCCTCCCGTTTTAGTGGTTTGGGGAAAAAATGATATATTTTTTTCCGTCTCAGGAGCAGAAGCCTATAAAAAAGATGTGAAAGATATTGATTTTAATCTTGTTAATTCAGGTCATTTTGCACTTGAAGAAGAACATGCATTCATCATAAACAAAATACGACATTTCTTACATAATAGAAATATAAAGAAAAAATAGTGTTTGTTATTGAATGATTTTTGTAGCCCTAAAATTCATTCAAATGAAGTGAAATTCTTTTTAGGAATTTTAATACCAACTGTGTTATCACAAATAAAATTGAGGAATCTAAACATGAAAAAAATTAATAAAATATTTCGAAAGCTTGCATTAACAACGGTTATTTTAACTATTGTAACAAGTTCTGTTAATGCACAAACAACTACTTCAGAAAGTACTACTGAACTGCTATCGACATCTTTTGAACCAAGAAATGTTGTAAAAATCGAGGTGGGTGATTTCCATTTTGTACCGAGTCAAATAGGCCCAATTCATGTGCATGTAGCTCCTGCAGTTGGTTATGTTGCAAAAGGGGAAATTATTTACCAGGTAGAAGGTAGAAAACCTGTGTTTTTGCGTGAAGGTGATGCATTCTTTGAACCCGCTGGACCACGTATTCTTCGGTTTGATAATGCATCAGCAACTGAAGAAGCGATTTTTATAGATTTAAACTTAGAGCAGAAAGATGAGCCTTTTATTGTTTTTGAAAAAGAACTGACGACTCACATTGATCGCCGTACTTTACCCACTCTAGAACTAGATGGAAAGAGTATGGAAAAAGTTAATGTATTCATAAGTGAAATAAACCCTGGTGGTCTTAAAGATCTAAAAGTTGAGGCTACTATGATCGGTTATGTTGCTGAAGGCATTATTACTATCAAAGGTAAAGATGGGATACAAAAACGCTTCATCTCAGGTTCTACATTTCCCATACCAAGGGGTGAAAAACAATCATTAACGGTTAAGAATGAATCATCTGAGGTACCTGCAAAAATTGTTTCATTTTATATGCACTGATTGAGAGTGCAGAATAAAGACGAATCGTTATAGTAAAAGGTGTAAGGATCTAAAAAAAATTATGTTTCATATATAATGGAGAAATTTCGATGTCATATTTTAGCTATTCAAAAAATTACCAGGGATTTGTTGATATTGTACTAGGAAATCCTGAACGATATCTTCCAGCTGTAGAATTTCTAGATACAGTAGTCTGTCAACAATCAGAACTATCTCAAGTTGAAAGAGAGCTGATTGGGGCATATGTCTCGATATTAAATGGTTGTGACTTTTGCTATGGTGTTCATGAAGCTGTGGCTAAATCACTTAATGCTGACTCAAATGTATTACTTGCATTAAAAACAAATTTAGAAAATGCACGAATTGATCCGAAACTATTTTCAATATTTTCTTTAACAAAAAAGGTGACTGAAGAACCAAGTAAAATTGTTAAAAAAGATATTCAGGCTGTGATTGATGCTGGATGGAGTGAAAAAACAGCAGAAGATGTAGTAGGGGTTGCATCAATATTTGCATTTTTAAATCGGCTGGTTGATGGTTTTGGGATCAAAGGCTCTCCAGATTATTTTGCTGCAATAGGAGAGGGATTTAAAGATCTTGGCGGATATGAATCATTTGTTCGATCACAGCTTAAAAAATAACAAATAAGATTAAATATTTAAAATGACCAGGTGTGTAGTATCAACGTCTGCTTTTAATGATTAATAAATAAAATGTATAAAAGCATAATAAAAAATGAAGCAAAGATATGCTAAAAAACTACTTGGAATTATTATTTTTAGCATTGTCTTCAGCCCATGTATCCTAATATGTGATGTCGCTACAACACAATACTAAGAAAATACATGAGCAGATTTAGTAAATTATCACATGTGATATGGCATTGTCAGTACCATATAATTGAGGTAATAAAATATTGATACAGAGTATTATAAGATCAAGTTGGTTATTAGATTGGAAAAAAATACGAATTCAAGCTGAACGATTGGGCTGTGAACTAGTGGAGATAAATATCAATCCATTGTGCACCATACTCTTATTTGATAAAATATTGATTGCAGAGATATAGTCAACTAATCCTTCTTTAATTAAATAAAAACTGTTTCCTTTGATGAAAAATGACCGCAAAAAGCGTCAGAAATCATACCATCTTGTTTAGCTAAACCATCAATGCCAAGACCATTGCAACTCTTTTTCTGAAACGATGACCTGAAGTACTTAGAATTTTTTTACTTACTATTTATCAATTGCTGGTAGTCTCATGAATGCTTCGATAATTTATAGTGATGTCTATAAAACATATAGTAAATAGTGAACGTTATTAATGAGTGATGGATGTTTGTTTGTATGATAATGAAATAATGAGTAATAAAACAAATAATTAAAATAAATGTATTGATAGCGATCGATATATTGTGTATTATTGAAATAACAAAATGTAGGTTATTATTATTAATAGAAAAAGAGAATATACTTATGACAATGTTTAATAGTGAGTTAGATGCATCAGGTCTGAATTGTCCATTGCCAATTCTCAGAGCAAAAAAATCACTTTCAGCTTTAGAGAGTGGTGATGTTTTACATATTATTGCAACTGATCCAGGATCTGTTAAAGATTTTGAATCATTCGTAAGTCAAACAGGAAATGAATTATTAGAAAGTACTACTGAAGATGGAAAATT
>JADGEK010000035.1:4218-44362 GCA_016744395.1 Gammaproteobacteria bacterium
GTCAAGCTTTATCTGTGTTTGTTAAGTTCAAAAAAGTCAATGTTATAATATATTTAACAGCAATTACAATATAACTTTAGAGTAAATTATTTATTAAATGTTTGTTTGTCATTTATATTATTTTGAAAGATAGATGTTGACAATATAGTGATCGTTATGTACTATTGATAGCGATCGTTATTATATATGTGGGCGGTATGTAAGAATGATTAATATTAAATTGGTTTGAGTATTTAAGAAAATAAACTATTGGTAGAACGTAAACATTTACATCGTTAATCTATCAGGTATAACAAAGGATTTATAATTATGAAAAGTAATAAAATGTTAATATCACTCACTGTATTAATGGTGTCATCAACGGTAAATATTGTACAGGCAGATGATTATTTCTGGGGTTTTTATAATAGAATCAGTAAAGATTGGCAAGCAAATGAAATTGGTTCAAGTATTGAAAACTCATCGTTTGATGATTCAAAACATAAAGGAACTTATTTTTGGGGAGAATTTGACAATTTAAGTAGTACTCAGAAAATTGCAACAGACGATGATATTAAATTAAAAACTGGGTATTTTTGGAGCCAATTTAATAACTGATTTTACAATAAGTATTAATTTTAATGTTAAATAGGAGCGCGGATTTTAGTCATAAGTGCGCCACATTGAAAAAGTTCGGCCGAGTGTACACTCACAGGTCGACTAAAACACAATGTAAGAAAGCTTATGACGAAGCCCTATACCCATCTGACCCAAGAAGAACGATACCATATTTACGCGTATAAGAAAGTAAAATTTTAAAATATTTTTATTGCTAAAGAACTTGGACGGCATTTGAGTACTATTTAGTCACAAATATAAAAAGAATAAATTGATTGTTAAATATTCTACTTATGCATGACCGCTGGGCTATGATTTTTTTAATATTCCTAAATTCTTCGGGGGTGATAATATTACTTTATGATGGTGATAATGTTTTATATGTTTGTTACACATCTGTAAATAGTGATTTACAATCAGAAATATGTGAAATTGTTACTAACCTGGAAAGAATCACATCGATTCTTTTAGATGGTTTGTAACCAAGGAAATTAAGGCTGCAAAAAATATTTACTATGTTGAATGAAAAATGTCTACAGTGTGGCAAGAGTGTTAAGAGTAGATATAATGGTTATTATATTGCTTTATTTGTAATTGTTCGGAGTTTAATTAAAATGAATAGATTAGTTATGAAAATATTACCGCTACTTTTGATTGTTATAAGCTATAACTCAAATGCAAAAAGTGTGAGACTGGGCGGTGAAACACTCGAAGCTATTGAAATTAACAAGATTGCATTATATCCAGAAGATATTGCATATAATTCAATTAGTAATAAATTTCTGGTTGGTTCATTTCGTGATGGTTCTGTCTATGAAGTTAATTTAGATGGAAACGTAAATAAAATAATAGATGATGACCGATTGTATTCAATTCTTGGAATTCAAGTTGATACAGTTCGTAATAGACTAATAGTCGTAAGTTCTGATATTGGATCAAGCATTAGAAGTCATCCTAGTGTACTTAAAAAAACAGCACTTGTGGGTATTTATGAATTGTCTACGGGGAAGAATATACACTTCATTAATTTAGGAAATCTTCTACCAAATGGTCAACATCTAGTGAATGGAATTACAATGGACAATATAGGTAATATTTATATTACAGACAGTTTTTCGCCTGTTATTTATAAGATTGATATCAATGGTAAAGCATCTATTTTTTTAGAAAGTAATGAATTTCTCGGAGAAGGTATAAACTTAAATGGTATTGTTTTTCATCCTGATGGTTATTTAATAGTAGTTAAGAAAGGTGAAGGTATACTTTTTAAAATTCCTCTGGATGAACCGAACAAATATCATAAAATCAATGTGCCTAAGAAAATCATTGGTGGTGATGGTTTATTACTTGTAAATAATAAAGAGCTTATTGTAATTGCAAATAGAGCGTCTGGTGTTATGACTGAGACAGTTTTTTCTTTACTAAGTAATGATAGCTGGAATACAGCTATTGTTACTGATAAAATTAAAATAGGGAATTACTATTTAACGACTGGTGTTATAAAAAAGAATAAAATATATGTTATTCATAGTGATTTAAAATCATTAATTGTTGCTCCTTTTGAAAAGAAAAAAACACTTTTTAAAAAAGCAACTATTCAACAAGTTGGGGTTGTAAAATAGATACTTAGTGAAAGTTTGTTAACGAACGAATGATTGATTTTTTTATTAAAATAATATTTATAATTTTAAATGTTTAGAACGATTATTTGTAATAAGTGCTTCAAAAACCAGTATTACATACGTCCTTTTAACCTTTATTAAATAGAAATTGGTGTCGATTTAAATATGTTTTGGAGCAATTTAACAAAAAATATAACACCCTATGAGTCTGGTGAACAAACGTATGATAGAGAGTATATAAAATTAAATACTAATGAAAATCCATTTCCACCTTCAGAGTTCATTACAAATAAACTTAAGGAGGCCGTTGATGGATCACTAAGATTATACCCAGATCCAGATTCTAATAAGTTAAAAAAGGTAATTTCTAATTACTATCATGTTAATATTGACAATGTATTTATAGGAAATGGATCTGATGAAGTTTTAGCGTTTTCTTTCATGGCCTTTTTCAAAGGTAAAAAATACATCTCATTTCCAGATATTACTTACAGCTTTTACTCTGTTTATTGCGATATTTTTGAAATTGAATTTATGACATTCCCATTAAATGATAGGTTTGAAATTAAGAGCGATAATATATCAACTGATTCAAAAGGAATTATCTTTCCAAACCCAAATGCACCAACAGGTATTTATCTTGAAGTGTCTATTATTGAATCAATCTTAGTTCGATTTTCAAGTATAGTCGTGATTATTGATGAAGCGTACATTGATTTTGGTGGCCACAGTTGTGTAAGTTTAACTGAAAAATATTCTAATCTTTTAGTTGTTCAAACTTTTTCAAAATCCCGCTCTCTAGCTGGCCTCAGGGTAGGGTTTGCTATAGGTAATTCAAATTTGATAAATGCACTTGAGCGAGTAAAAAATTGTTTTAATTCTTATCCATTGGATAGACTTGCATCTGAGGGAGCTATTGCTGCTATTCAGGACTCCAATTATTTTACATATTGCTGTAATTATATTATTGAATCGCGTGATATGTTGGCAGATGAACTTTTATTACTATCATTTGATGTTCTTCCTTCAAAAGCTAATTTCTTGTTTGTAAGTCATCCGGTACTTGATGCATATTCTCTATATAATAGTCTCAAAGAAAATTCTATTTTAGTTCGTTATTTTGGCAAACCACGTATTAATAATTATTTGAGGATTAGTATAGGAAAAAAAGAGGATATGATTACCCTGATAAAATATATTGAATCTATTTTAAGAAAAAATAGTTAACTTTCTTCTATGAATCAATGACCTTTTCCTTTATCTGATTTTCAATATTTACACTCTGTTACTGTTATTATAAATGATAGTTTATACTTTCGAAGAATACTTATGCGCAAAAGGAGTGCATTGTTTTTTTGATTTATTTTAGATGATTTTTATTATTATTAACCCAAGTAATAACATCTTTCACATTTTTATTTGGAGGAAAAACTGGATAAAAAACTTTTTTGATTTGACCATCAATAATGATAATTGTTAGTCTTTTTATTAACTCTAATCCTTGATGTTCAAATGTTGGTAGATTAAGCTTTGTAGTTAAAGCAAAAGAAGAATCATTTAATAACTCATAAGGTAAATTCAGTCGAATATATGCTTCTTTTTGCTCTTCTAAAGGCTGTGAGCTGGCACCATAGGTTGTTATATTTAGATCAACTAATGTGCTATGATTATCTCGATAAGAGCAAGTTTGTGGTGTGCAGCCTCTTGCTCCAGGTAACTCGTTCCAACCTGACATTGGAGGAGTTTGAGGGCCACCTGTCATAGGATAGAAGAAAATAACTGTAACACCTTTCTTTGTTGAAATATCTATGATATTTCCTAGACAAGTTTCCATTTTTAAAGATGGAAATTGCATATTTTTAAGATGATTGCAACTATCATCATCAACTGGAATTGGAAGGTTATCTGGTAAATAGTATAAGTTTTTCACTTATCTCATCCTTTTATCATAAGTATTAATTAATTAGTTAAAAATATGATTAATATTATTTTCATTATTAACAATAAGCATATTTATATCTTTCGATTAATACTTGAGTCTTATTATTGGGCAAAGAAAACTTTACCTACTTTTTATCACTGTCTATGTATCCTTTTACCTTCTCAATTTTATATTCTTCAGCTGCTGAATCCATTACTTCTAGAAGATATTGAATTACAGTTCCAAGTATAGTCTGATTTTTTATGACTATGCCTAATTAAGTCCAACTGTTTAAAGCTCATAGTTGTTAGAAGTATTTTGGTTTAATCTTTTTATAATAATTCTGTTTCTGGATAAAAGTGACTCCAAACCATCCATAACAAGCCGTTATAAGAAGGGAAACGTTCTAATTTTCCATATGAAGAATTCCCATAAACATCAATGTTTTTTATTGTAACTGTATTACCATTGATTGTTCGTTTAAAAAAAGTGATTACATCGTATTTTTTGTCGTAGTAGATAACAATAGGTATATCACCGATAATTGTATTTATTAAAGGGGTTTTGTTTAAATGCTTTTTAGTATAAGCAGTTTGCTTTCCTCCGCTCTTAATCCCCCAAACTCGTGTTTTAGGATTTAAACGATCATCCTTAAGATCAACAGTTGGAAATAGTGGACCTTGTTTAGGATCAAATTGTTTCTTCAATTTTGGTTTAAAAGAAGCAATTAATCGTTTATCTATCATTCGATCAAATTCATATAAATATACTCTACCTTTTGGGTATAACTTCTTATACGAATTCCAGCTCATTTCTAAATTTGGGTAAGTTTCTAATTCAGTTTGACTAAATTCAGCAGTGCCTGTGATTTGTTGAATCAACTCACCTGATTCACGTTCAACTAATAGCAGGTTATTATGAGTTTGACCTAGCACTTCAAATTTGGTTGATTTTCCTTCAAATTTTTCGCTGAAAACAACTGGTAGACCTGATAGTCCACAATAAGTCATAACTATATCCTCACCACCAATATTAGCACCAGCTAGATGTGGGAGACCAATGAAGCGGCGAGGATAGGCAACAGATTCATTATTTATTTCAACAACATAGACTTGTTCTTTTCCATCAAGTAATTTATCTGCTTCATTAATAGATATGTATAGTGCATCATGTTGTCGATCTGGGAACATCATAGGAACCATAATGTTTGCCACCAATAATCCAACTACAACAATGAATGATATTAAAAAAATGTACCGTTTTTTCCAGACTTTGTGTTTCCAATTGAGCCAGAAGATTATGAGTAATAATAGAATGGGGACTAAAATAAACAAAAAGTTATATTTGTAGTAATAAATTACCCAACTACGGCTTACATTATTGGCCTGTCCAATTTCGCTCATTACAAATGCACCATAAACAGATACTATAATAGCAATAATTGTGGTGACAATTATCAGAATACAAGATGTAAGTTTTTTATTATTTTTCATAATAGTTCCATTAGTAAATAATATATGTTTGAAAGTTATTTGCATTCTAATATTACATAACGTTCGTTACGCTGTCAATGCAAATAATAACGACCGTTATTCTTGTGTGATATTGATGTGAATTCAAAATTTCTCTTGACAAAATAACAACCTCAATATAATGTTTATACCGAACACTATATTGATTGGTTTTATGAATCCGTAATAATTATTTTTCTTAATTAAAAAAATTCACTTAAATATGCTTTCTATGTAGAGACAGATTAATAGGTTTTATATGATGAGTAATACTAAGTATAATCAAAGACACAATGTACGGAAAATAAATAGACGTAGAATGATTGCCATGTCTTCAAAATCACTTTTTAGTTTCTTTGCAGGAATGACTACTTCTACATTTGTAAATGCATCTGTTTTATCTACTGATGAAACTATTAAAGAAGAGAATGCTATTGTGATATCACCAGAAGCCTTTGTCTACACAGAATTACAAATTTCAGTTCCATTTTACGAAGCACCCTGGAAAGATATAAATTTACGATTGTTAGATCAACCTGGTTTATTAAATAAAACGTGGCTTTCTGGCATTGGAAATAATTCACTTGGTGGTATTTATGCTTTTGATAGCATTGAAAATGCAAAAAAATTTGTAACGGTCTATTTCCCAGAGGAAGCTAAAAGGTATGGTGTGGCTCAAACTTCTAGAATTTTTGATGCAAAAATAACAAAAGAAGCTAGTAATGATATGAATTCGTTGCATTTTGATTCAGAGGTGATCATAAAACCTGGAGCATTTGTTTATACAGAAGTCCAGGCTAATATTCCTTTTGAGAATGTACCATGGAAAGAAAGAAACGTAATGTTAAAACAACAATCAGGTCTTCTATCAAAGACTTGGCTCAGTGGGCTTAATACAAACACAATAGGTGGAATAGATGTCTTTGACTCAATTGAAAATGCTAAAGAATTTGCATTAAATACATTTCCAACAGTCACTAAAAAAATGGGTGCAGCATTTTACACTAGAGTCTTTGATGCCAATATTGTTGAGGAAGCAAGTATCCAAATGAATTCTCCTTTTTTTAAAAAATAAAAAATATCTTTTGAACTGCTCCAAAAGAAGGATAGTAAAAAGAAAAAATTTTAAATATTACAATAACTATGGTATTTCTATACATGATTTGGAAATACCTACACAAATATTGCTATTGGTGTCAATAATTCAATACTTCATTTCCATCTCCTACCTGTCTTAATTGGCTCATAGTCAAGTCATAATTATTTATTTACCTTCACTTCACTTGAGGAAGTGTATAAACATATTTACAGCCAATATTTGGGATAACTTTTGTTACCTGATAGATTAATATAGAACAATGCAACCAGTACTATTAGAGTTGATCCAATTAGTGTTGGAATGAGTAAAAACTCCCAATTTGCACCAACAAGAAATACGATAATGGGATTGGAGCCAGCTGGAGGATGTTGAACTCTTAAAATCTGCATTAATGATATGGCTGTTGCTAAAGCGAGGGCCATACTCCACCACTCGGGGCTAATAAAATGAAGAAAGATAAGACCCGTCAATGTTGATATCAAATGTCCACCGATTACATTTCGTGGTTGAGCAAAAGGGGTATCTGGTAATATGAATAGTACAAAAATGGATGCCCCAAATGAGCCTAAAACTAAGGGCTGGTTGGTATAAAATGCTAAATATCCTATGGTCATTGATGCGAGTAGTGCACCAAACCATACAAATGCTACTTGGTGAAAAGAAGGGTAGGGAGGTAAGGGGCTTGATTGGCCCTTAAATTTTTTAAAATAGGACATCATATTTTCCTTTAATAAACAAACGATTGTTTGGTAAAAATAGTAAATCTTAAGTGAGTATATTTGCTATTTTCTTGTTTTGTTCTTGAAATATTTGCGGTGAATCATAAAGACGCATCATCATAATGCTCCCTTGTGTACTTGCAATACATTGTTTTGCTGTTGTTTTTGCCTGTTTTTCCCCCAATTTTGATTTTAAAATTTCGTAAAGTGCTTCTTCCCAATGATCAAAATAACTTATGATTTCATTCTTCAATGATGGTATGTTGTTTGAAATTTCAAGAGCAAAGTTACCTAATAAACAACCTCCTTCACTATTCAAGAAATAGTTTTCAACTGATTCTGTAAAAAGTTCGAGCTTCACTAATGATGAAAGTTCTTCTTTATAAGCAATTGAAAAAATATCTTCTTCAAATAACTTGTGGATGTAAATTAAACATTCTAAGGCTAAATCCTCCTTACTTTTAAAATGATGATAGATACTTCCTTTGATTAAACCGCATGATTTTCCGATGTCTGCCATTGTCGTACTATAGTACCCGTGCACTTTGAAAAGGTGAATGCTTTCACTTATTATAGTTTCTCTGTTCGTTTTGCAAATTGGCATAAATTCTTTCTCAAACGATGGTTTGGTAAAAGCATAACAAAAAAATTTCCATTTTGAAAGTTCAGTCGAATTAATTATTGAATGAATAATGTATTAATATTGAATTCTTATCCCATTGGGTACAGTATTTCACTATGTACTCGATCACATTCTGCCAGTATATCTGTGCTAAGCTCCACATGCATTGCGGCTAATGATTCATCTAGCTGTTCTGGGACAGTTGCTCCGATGATTGTTGATGCAACGAAATCAAACTGCATACACCAGGCTATTGCTAATGTAGTCATTTTTAAATTTGCTTGTTTGGCAATTTCAATGTATTTTTCAGTTGATGCCAGGGTGTTGTGATTTAAGAAACGATTGGCCATATTTTTCATGCGCTGATCATCAATTTTTTGATAAGCTGTAAAACGAGCAGGCTCAGGCATTTTGGTCCTATTATATTTTCCTGTTAAAACACCACCAGCGAGTGGGGAGTATGGGAGTAGTGAAATTTTCTCTTTAATATACACTTCTTTCAGTGCATCTAAATCTCGCCTATTGAGGAGTGAAAAATTATTTTGTACTGACTCAAATCGATTAAGCCCTAAATACTTCGCTGTTGTATTGGCTTTAGTTACTCCATGAGCAGTGTCATTTGAAGTACCGATGTAGCGTACTTTACCACTCTCTATCAATCGTCCCATGGCTTCAAGTGATTCTTCAATCGGAATTATTTGATCGGGCCAGTGAATTTGATAGAGATCTAAATAGTCCGTTTTTAGACGTCTTAGACTGCCCTCAACAGCTCTTTCTATATGGAATCTATCAAGTGCTGTTAAACCGTGTCTTATGGGTGGAACAAACCATCCATTGGCTGCTCCTGCGACTTTACTGGCTATTATTAATGAATCTCTAGGTTTGTTTTTTAGCCATTCACCTATAATTGACTCAGTGATACCTGTCAATTGAGGTTTTGGTGGCACAGGATATAATTCTGCAGTATCAAAGATATTAATTCCAGCATCATAGGCCTTATCCATAATGGCAAAAGAATCTTTTTTTGTGCTTTGTGTGCCAAATGTCATTGTTCCCAATGCAATTGGACTGACACGTAGTCCTGATTGTCCAATATATTTGTATTTCATTTTGTATTCCTAAATAATCAATTTGTTAACCATGTACAGAATTATATTACTTAATAAAAATAATTGAGCATTATCAATGAACTTTTTTATGATATTTCATCCACATTAGCACAATACTCTTTTTGAACGTTATTTATACGATAAGTTTTCAATATTGTTAGTACTATTTCTAATTCTGCTTCTTGTCTTTGTTCCAACTCATATATGGTATTACTTTTTTTGTTAGAAATAAGGTTTTTAGGATCACTGGTCTTTATCAAAAATGAATCATACATGATGGTTTCCTATGTCTCAATTTACTTAAAAAAATGCATTATTCAATGTTATAACTTTGTAAGTAATTTATACTCATTTATGATTTAGATACTTCAACTAATTCAATTTTATAACCGTCAGGATCTTCAATAAAGGCAATGACTTCACGTTTACCTGTTTCATCAGCAGCATATGTCATTGGACCTGGTTCAAGGAGTATGTTTACTCCTTTTTCTTTAAATTCCTTACAAGCTTCATAAATATTGGTCACTTCAAGGGCTATATGGCCATAACCGCTTCCAATTACATAATTATGTGCATCCCAGTTATAAGTTAACTCAATCATTGCGTTTGGAGATTTACTATCATAGCCAAGGAATATAAGAGTGAATCGTCCTTTTGTAAATGTTTCACGTCTTAATTCATGCATGCCCAGCACATTTTGATAAAATTCCACTGAATGTTCAATATTTCCTATTCTAAGCATTATGTATAAAATACGGGACGGTTTAGTTGTTAATGTATTGTTATTGTTCATTTTTCTCTATCGCATTTTAATTATTTATACAACTAATGACTTACTACTATGCAAGCCATTAGCTATCAGTGTCAGCCCGTTATTTACACACTTTACCGCTGTAACGTATTAGTCCCTGGAGGTTTTCTAAATCCACTAAACCATAACTGTTGAAGGTACCTCCCAAGCCTTTGAAAACACCTGATGTTGATCCATTTTCTACTTTATATGTAATTTCGATCATATAACGATCTTTTTTACCCTGAACTTTTGTAAGGATTCCAAGGTCTTTTGTTCGCATAAAACCACCTTCCTTTGACATGAAGTAGTGCTCCATATCCATTTCCAGTCCTGTGGCCGTTTTTCTTTGTGCCGTAATTTTTCCAGAAGCTGTAGCAACGCTGCCTGTTAAAGGTGCTACAATTGTTATAGTGCCATCCTTTTCAGGAACGAAATTAGGCATACCAGTACCACCAATTGGAATACAAGTGTTACCAGCAGCTTGAACGCTTGAAATGGTAGCTCCAAGGATAGTTGCAGATAAAATTGTTCTAAAAATTGTTTTCTTAAACATGATTGCTTCCTTTTTGTTAAGATCATTGACCAGGTGTTGGTTAATGAGTTTTAGTGCATTAGTTGAAAGAAAATACATCTAGCAAAGTAACATAGTGACAACGGTAAGCATTCTAACTGCCCATTTTTCAACAAATTGCATGCTTAGAGAGCTTTTACATTGCAGTTTTATTATAGATACGATATAACTACCGATATATTTAAAGTGAATATATCGATCGCTATATTATATGAACATAGATACCTTCGGTTTGTCAATAGAATATATCGATCGTTATTATTAAAAGTGGAGATTCTGATGGAAAAAACATCCTCAAAAAAGGAGCAAACCCGTAAGCGAATGCTCGAAGCAGCTAGCCAGAGCTTTAGATCCCATGGTTATAGTGGTATTGGTGTTGATGGTATTGCCAAGGCTGCTGGAGTTACTTCAGGTGCGTTTTATGCTCACTTTGGCTCAAAGAATAAGGCATTTAATGATGCTCTTGATGCCGGGCTTAATGAAGTTATTGAAACAATTCCGAAACTTCAGAAAGAAGGAGGAGCAAAATGGCTTCAGAACTTTGTAAAATACTACCTGGGAAAATCACATAGAAATGATTTGGCTTGTGGGTGTCCTTTGGCGACACTTTCACCCGAAGTCGTACGCACTGGACCAGAGACACATGCTGCTTATGAAAGAAAAATGAAGAAGATAGTTGAATTAATTGCTCATGGGCTTCAAGGAAAGTCAATAGATGAGTGTCGTTCAAGAGCATGGTCCATGCTTGGTATATTGATTGGAGGACTTACTATGGCACGTGCAGTTAAAACTCATAAAGCAACGGATGAAATTGCCTCTTCCATCCAGCTTTCAGCTTTGGCTGTTGCAGGGAAAGCAAGACGGATACCAGAAGTTTCCAGTTAGTTTGTCTGGTAAGTATGTTGTTATACTAATTTAAAAATTTCTAGTCTGCATATTTTTCTTTATTTGTTAACAATTATGAATGATTTGTTGAAATGTTAATGCGTTATAATATTTGCTAACAATTCAATATTATTATATTTGTGTTGTGAACTAACTTTTTTCTTTTGGAGAAGTATATGATTTTGGAAGTTGCAATACTTGATGTAAAACAAAATGAAGAAAAAAAGTTTGAGATGGAATTTTTTAAAGCTCAAAAAATTATTATGAATATAAATGGATATATTTCTCACCAGTTACAACGATGTATTGAGAGACCAAACCGCTACATTCTATTAGTAAACTGGGAAACACTTGAATCACATACTATCGATTTTAGGTTATCTGATGAATATAATGAATGGCGAAAACTATTACACCATTTTTATGATCCATTTCCCGAAGTTGATCATTATAAAACTATTTATAGTAATGTTTAAAAGTTAAGTTAAGTGTGACAGAATATTATTACAAACACTTTATTTTCCTGATAGTGATATGAATATATTATGCACACAAAGTAATTGGCATGCCAGAACTAACTCTATATGTTTACTTTGTACGCAAAGTAAATGCAGGAGAGCTTCCATGAAAAAAGAACTAAATTTTAAAGGAATTACCTCAAAAAACTGGAAAGAAATAAAAGGCAATAAGGTCTCAGAAGGTATCCCTGAACGTATTGTTTGGGAAGATGAAAACGGGAAAAAAGCAATCATATTTGAATTCAGCCCTGGTTCAAAATATCCAGGGATTGATAAACATGAATTAGGCTCAGAACAAATATACGTGATATCTGGTATATTCAATGATGGGAGAGATGATCACAGTGAAGGAAGTTTCATCAATAATCCCATTGGTACTTCGCATATACCACAATCATCAAATGGTTGCGTGGTTTTGGTTACTTTCCCTGAGAGCTAATACAAAAAATACCCCTTCCTCATTCATGGCACATTATGGAAGGAATTTGCTTAACTTAACGATTAAGTATAGTCTTCATGCAAAAAATGAAACTTAGGATTGGATCTTTTTATAGTGCTTAGCAGCCTTAGCTCTATTTCCACAGATATCCATACTGCACCAACGTCGCTTATGGCTTCGAGATGTGTCTAAAAAAATGAGTATACAATTTTCATTACAGCATCGTTTTACTTGCTCAGCTTGTGGGGAAGCGAGCAAGGTAGCTGCTTCATGTGCTAAATATCCCAGAAATTTAGAAAAAGTAAGTTTCTTATTTTTTGCTTGCAATACATAGCAATTATTTTCGAGATGCAATATCTGTTGAACCGAATGGTTAAGTAAATGTTTGTTAACTGTTTCTAAAGACTTTTTTGGTATTTTGTGATTATTAATTTTTGCAGTAAAACTATCCTTAAATGCTGTTCTGAGCTCTAGCGCTGTCATTAAGTTGAAGCTTTCTAATTGAGTATCTATATTTAAGCCAGCTCCATGTGCCCAAAGAGAAAGGTCTGAATTACTCTGTAATAAGTCTGTGACTTCCTCATGCTGGTTTAATACAGTATTTACGAAATCGATAGCAAGATTATTTGCAAGATAAATATAAGGCGAATTATTCATACTAACTATTTTAGATGCACTTGACAGGCTAGTCAATTTAACTGACACTCTAACCGCATAAGTCTATCTATGCGGAGTGTATTTTTTTTCTTTAGAAAGGATTTTTGATATGGGAATTGCTTAGCAAGCTTTAGAAGAATCTGCACTGTTCTCAGATGAATTTAAAGCTTATTTTTTTAATAGGATTTGATGACGTTTAGCTAATATGTCCTGTTGCTATTCACATTGCACTGAAGCTCGCTGTATCACTTAGGTATAGGATATAAAGGATATCTTACCGACACAGAGTCTTCTGCTTTTATATGATATTCCTAATATCCTGAGGTATTACATTTTTTTCATCTTTTCCTTTAAACTATCATATGATTTCTTATAGACTTATCCTTAAAAATAGGGTCAGGATAAAAGAAATAACGAGGAGACAGATATGCTGATTAAAGTATACCCAGCCTTTCTCTGTGCAACTTGTTGAGCCACAAACCTGTTTTAAGCAGGAGCTTATTGATTTAATGCTTGCCCTGAGTTGTTTTGTCTACCGATAGTCCCATTTACTTTTACTTGCTGGAATTTTATTTATGGGCTCCTATTAGTAGGAGGCATCTTACTTTTCTATCAGTAATATTTATTTTTTGTATAATCCGCGTGACTTTATACTTCGAATAAAATAATATTTACTTTCTGTTGATAGTTTCTACAGATTTTTCTTTAAATCAGCTATAACAATCTGTACAAATAATAATAAATAGTGCTCGGGGAATTTTTAATACTGTAAAATTTTCTTAGCGACTAAACTCTTTAAAATAATTTTTCTTCTCTCTTTGGGATTTTACTTTAAGCAATTGGATTTATTGTTTAAATTAATGGTTTCATGTGTTTTAGCTATATCAAAATACTTTAATATATCATTCTCTGGATGGAGAGCTCATATGAATTGGTTTTTTGGTAAAAAGAAAAATTCTAAAATAAAATCGCGTACCCCAGACACTCGAAAAGTGACTTTACTCAAATTATCTCAATCTGATATTTATTATTCGGTCACTTTAACTCGTTGCGGCTGTAAGGTATCTTCTCGTTTTATTGGAAAGTGTTTTAAGTTTGATCAAGCTCCGAGATTGCCTTTAAAAGACTGTTCTATTAGTAAATGTACTTGTGAATATTTAGGTGTGATCAATCGGCGTCGAGCCAAAAGGCGCTTGACAGTACGAAGAAATACCATTCGATTTGATGAAGATAGAAGAATAATAGGGCGCCGTAATGGAGAAGAGCTTTGGATGAAATATGATGTTTAATTCATCGTTTGTTGAATATCCTGTTAAATTGTATTATCCGGACTTTTATGATTATTTTGAAGTAAATCACATTATTAATTCATACCCTTTTTATTAATGGGATGCGGTGTTTGAGATATGATTATTACTAATGAAAATTGAGCATAGTGAAGTAAAATTTTTATGGGGTGTAATAATGAATTATAATTATGATATTGTACTTAAGGTTGGCAATCTATGAATGCATTTGTATGTATTTGGATGTAGATGTATATTAAGCACAGTACACTAATCTAAATCATATCAGATAAAATATTTAAAGGGTATCAATGAAATTAAAGCAAACCATAATAGAAAAAACATGCCCGGAAGCAGAGATTTTTGAATCTGTTTTAACGCTTGATAATCAATTTATTTTAGAACTTGGCTGTGGTGATGCGGTAACGACTCGTTTAATTGCAGAGACAGGAAAGGGTAGAGCAGTGACAGCCACTGAAGTTGATATAATTCAACATACAAAAAATTTGTTAATTGATGACTTACCTAATGTTGATTTTGTTCTTTGTGGGAGTGAAAGGATTCCTGTGGCGGATAATACGTTTGATACTATTTTTATGTTCAAGTCTTTTCACCATGTACCAAAAGAATTAATGGAACAGGCGCTTGATGAAGTCAATCGTGTATTAAAGCCCTCTGGCTTTGTGTATATTTCTGAACCCATTTTTGCAGGGGCTTTCAATGAGATTCTGCGTTTGTTTCATGATGAAGAAGTGGTGAGACAGGCTGCATTTGATGCGCTGCAAAAGGCTGTAGATAAAGGGGCTTTTTCATTAATTGATGAGATATTTTTTAATGCACCCGTTCATTTTGACCATTTTGGGCATTATGAAGAAAAAGTGATTGGAGCAACCCATAGCGATCATAACCTTTCAGATGAACTTTATGCACAGGTTAAGCAGAGTTTTGAACAAGCTTATAAATTAAATAATGGTGACTTTAATGTACCCATTAGAGTCGATATTTTACAGAAGAATTAGTTTCTATTGCTTTGCATTAATAAGAAATAACTTGAGTAATTGTGGGAACATGAGTGCAATCACTAGCAATTGAAAGCATGTCAGATAAAAGGCATAGGGAAATAAGGTGGGCATTTTGAAGGTAATTTCTATAAGGCTTAGCGCTAAAGAAATCCCCACCATGAGTGATGAAAAGTTGATTAATCGGATAAGTAGCGCTTTACTTTTACTGGCCCAAAATCCAGCCTTCCAAATCGGTTTATATGCAGAGATTAAAATCATTAATTGAAACAATAATAGAATGTTAATAAAGCCATCAAAATACAAGTTGGCAACAAAGAAAAAAAGTAAATTAATATTACCCAGTGTATTTAAGACTGCATATTGAAGATATTCTACGTCTCCATGCTGGCATAATCTGGGGTAAAAATTCAATAAAAGTGCATAAGCAATAAAAGGAAGTATCCAAAATTGGAAATAAACATAATATAAAAAGTCGTTTTTTGAACCTATTTCATTATTTTGTGTCAATACTGTAAGAAAAAATAGAGCAATGATTTGAATCATTGCACTGAAAAGCAGCATGTTAAGCGGTGTTGAACGAATGAATAGCCAGAGCTTATACTGTTTTTTCTTATCTGATGGGCCGAGTGGAAGTGCAATACACATGAATCAATGG
This sequence comes from Gammaproteobacteria bacterium, assembly GCA_016744395.1. Classification (GTDB taxonomy): domain Bacteria; phylum Pseudomonadota; class Gammaproteobacteria; order GRL18; family GRL18; genus GRL18. Next base: position 20,245 of record JADGEK010000035.1, read on the forward strand.
TTCTCTGATGATTTCTTGCAATTATCACCCTCTATTTAAAGCTTTACGGTAACTGAAGTTACATAAGCAAATTAACAAACTCAATTCCTTTAGCAATCAATAAAATGACGCTGCTTAAAGATCGGAGTGTGCTTTACTACTTGTTCACATTTTGTGCATTTTGAGATGAAAAAATTAAATGAGATAGCGATTTTAATTTGATGTGATAGAATCTTTAAATTATAAAAAGAAGTCAAAAAGGAATTTATGATCACTTTGTGCGAATATATTTCTGAAACTATTGGTCATAAACTATAAATGAGGATAAATTAATGTCATCTGCTTCAATTTTGCGTTCAATTTTTATTTTTATTACTTTGGTGAGTTTTTCTTTAGCCAGTAATGTCCAGGCAAAACCTCAAAGTGGTAAAAAATTCAAAGACTGGACTGTAGTCTGTGAAAAATTACCTAAGTCAAAAAAAGAAGTTTGTAATATTTTTCAGAATGTTACCAATGATAAAAAGAAAGTTGTTCTACAAGTCGCTATTGGTTATGCGCCTGGTTCAAACGAACCACAAGCGCTCGTTACTTTACCTCTAGGTGTTCTTTTGCAGCCTGGAATTGAGTTTAAAGGTGGCTCTGCTGAAGCCGTGCGAGTTCCTTTTGGTGTTTGTGTCAAAAATGGCTGTATTGCGATTACAAAATTGTCTAAAGAAATGATTAAAGGCATGAAATCTGGCACAAAAGGTGGAGTTAAGTTTGCAGCTGCACAGAAGCAAGTTATTGAAATTCCTATTTCTTTGAAGGGGTTTACAGCCGCATTTAACTCTTTGAAGTCATGACCTTAATTGTTTTCTAGTCGTTCCTAAATGGTGACCTGTCCTTCGATAGTTTTTGCGTTGGAAGTGTTCACTATTTTGGACATAGCTCTTTAGCCTATTTTGATAATAGTAAAACTCTCTGCTATTTTAAAGGTGTGACAATGGTAATTCCGTTTTATCCACAACCTTACGCATTATAAAGCTTGATTGTACTCCCGTTACTCCCTCAATACGTGTCAAACGGCCTAATAAAAAATCCTGATAATACTCCATATCGGGCACTATTACCTTTAATAAATAATCCGAACTCTGACCAGTAATGAGGTAACACTCTAACACCTCTTCATATTGTTTGACGGTTGACTCAAAATTTTCAAATCGTTCAGGGGTATGCCTGTCCATACTGATTTGTATCAGTGCGATGAGTTTAAGCTGGAGTTTCTGTTCATTCAGTCTTGCAACGTATTCATCAATAAAGCCTGCCTCTTCAAGTTGTTTGACTCGTCTTAAACAAGGTGATGGCGATAAACCAATTTTATTTGATAACTCCAGGTTGCTAATACGGGCATTGTTCTGAATTTCATTGAGAATGCGTAGATCCATTTTATTTAGTTTCATTTGTTAAATTTAGCATAATATGTTTGATATTTCTAATTAATTGGCGATATATTGCTAAACATAGCTATTACTGAGTATAAATAACAATCTAATATCAATGTTTTTTTTGTATACTTATTACCAGTGCAATCCATTTTTATTTTAACCTAGAGTAATCGCCAACATAAGGATAACAGGCAATGAGTACAACAACATCACGCTTTAATCATGAAAAATATCAGGCCTTCAAGCCTGTTAATTTACCCCAGAGGCAGTGGCCTAATAATATGATAGATCAGGCACCTGCCTGGTGCAGTGTTGATCTGCGTGATGGTAATCAGGCGCTTATTGAACCTTTGTCTGTTGAGCAGAAAATGATGATGTTCAAATTGCTGCTTAAGGTTGGATTTAAAGAAATTGAAGTGGGATTTCCATCCGCCTCTCAGGCGGATTATGATTTTGTTCGAGAACTGATTAATGGTGGACATATTCCTGATGATGTCACTATTGCGGTTTTGACACCCGCTAGAGAATCTTTTATTAAACGCTCTTTTCAGGCTTTGAAAGGGGTCAAAAAGGCATTGGTTCATCTTTACAATTCCACCTCTAAGGTACAACGAGAACAGGTGTTTCGATTAAATAAAGAAGGCATCACTAAAATTGCCGTTGATGCGGCTAAGGTCATTAAACAATGTGCTATTGAACAAGCCCAAACTCAATGGCGCTTTCAATATTCACCTGAAAGTTTTACAGGAACGGAGTTGGATTATGCGGTTGAAATTTGTAATGCAGTGAATGATGTTTGGCAACCCAATGCTGAAAATCCTGTTATTTTGAATTTACCCTCAACGGTTGAAATGTCGATGCCAAATGTTTATGCGGATCAAATTGAGTGGTTTGCTCAACATATTGCTCGTCGTGATGCTGTTATCATCAGTGTGCATGCCCACAATGATCGAGGCTGTGCAATTGCCGCGGCTGAAATGGCTTGTTTGGCAGGTGCACAACGTGTTGAAGGGACATTGTTGGGAAATGGTGAACGGACGGGCAATATGGATATTATTACCATGGCGATGAACTTGTACAGCCAGGGAATTGATCCACAATTGGATTTATCTGATATCCAGGTGATCAGTCGCCAGGTGAGCCAGTTGATACAGATGCCAGTGCATCCGCGTCATCCTTATATTGGTGAGTTGGTGTTTACTGCTTTTTCTGGAAGTCATCAGGATGCGATTAATAAATGTATGAAGGTCTATCAGGAAGGTGATAAATGGGAAGTGGCTTATTTGCCAATTGATCCCACTGATTTAGGCCGTTCTTATCAAGAAGTGATTCGTATTAACAGTCAATCAGGCAAAGGAGGAGTGGCCTATATTCTGGAGCAGGCATTATCAATACAAATTCCAAGGTGGCTACAGGTTGAATTCAGCCAGCATGTTCAACAATATGCTGAAATAATAGGGCGCGAGGTAAGTGCTGATGAAGTGGTTGAACTTTTTAAAAATAAATGCATGCACCCGTCAGACTCGACATCTAACCATGGATGGCAATTAATGTCCTATGAAATTAATCAGCAGGTGGATCAGCAAGAGACAATTATTGTCAATATTATGAATGACAGCCATGAATCTCAACTGTCAGGTCAGGGTGTTGGTGCTTTAGATGCATTTACTCAGGCACTGGGAAAGCATTTTGAGCGACAGATCAATATCGTAGAATATTCCGAACATGCCATGCAGTCGGGCAGTGATGCAGGGGCAATGAGTTTTATTCGCCTGGAAGTGGATGGTCAGTCATACACAGGTATTGCTGAAAATAAAGATGTGATCAGTGCGTCACTGAATGCATTATTAAACGCTGTAAATGTTCATTTTTCAGCGTTGGAACAAAGCATAATGGAGAAAAAAGTAAGTTAAAGCGGGATGGTCAACAGTAAAATGTGTGATTAAAGAGTCACTTAATGATAAGTGACTCTTTTTCTTTTGATGTTAATCGAACATTCAAAGTTGTCTATCACATCCCTGGCATTGTTGGCATCTGCATTGCTGCAAAGTCAGCGGGTATTACAATTTTATCTGCACTCACTGCATCGTTTGAAATGCTTTTTAAATGTGTTTCCAGTTTAACACTACCATCGGGTGCAAATAATTTTGTACGCAATGGAATCCCTTGAATGTCTGCACTGGCTGCATTATTACCCATCATTGATTGAGCTACTTTCTGCATGCGCTTCATAAATCCTTGCATGGCCATAAGAGCCTGGGCATCTTGACTGCTTAAACCCATTTTTTCTGGTGAAGCAACGCAGAGTTCGTTATTTTTAATGCCGTCAATATAGGATTCATGAACGGTACACTCAATCCCTGAAATGGATTCAGTTTTTCCTGTATTTTTTTGCTCAACTTTAGGAGGTGTTTTTTGTGCTTCGACACGTGATAAATGATTGTTCATCATTTGTTCCACTTGCTTTTTTTGTTCAGGAGGCATGTCTTTCATTCTTTTCATCATTTCCTGACGCATTGAATCCATTTGTTTTTTAGCCTGGTTAGCTTGTTTGGCAATATCATCCTCGCCCATGACCAGATATTGTTTATTGGTGACATCAACATGCGTTAATGAGCCTGTGTTACTGTCATAGAGACTGAAATTATCATTTTGATTTGGCGGAGTAAAACGAATTTTTCCCTCTTTTATTTGCATACTATTGATGGATTGATTTGTACCACTGGATTGTTCGTAAACAACGGTTGCATCAGAAAAAGCGAAATGAGACATAAGAAGGCAACTTGCCCCCAGAATTATTTTTCCAGAAAAACTAAGGGCTGATTTGTGTGATAAATGGGTCATTAATAATATTACCGTTTTCCATGTTATTTTAAAAACTTTTTAACATTTAGTGCTGAACTGTTTGTTTCATGTATAAATGCTAAAACTCAATGAATTTGTTAGATTGTATCTGTTTCTGGCGCATTAAACTACTCTGTCATTTCCACCATCAATCGGTAGTTGTGCTGCTGTGGTTTTGGCAAAGAGGGGGCCACACATTTCTGCGGCTAGTTCGGCGACATCATGAGATGTTATTTCAGTGCCTAAAAGATTATTAGTTTTATAGGCTTCAATACTCATTCCGTAATGCTTTGCTCTGGCTTCGAGTACTTCTGGTGTCCAGATAGCGGTGTCAAAAACAGCATTAGGATGTAAGGTGTTGATTCGAATATTATCTTTACCCCATTCCAGTGCAGCCACCCTTGCCAATTGGGTAAGTGCGGCTTTGGCAGATGAATAGGCCGCTGCACCAGGCCCTGGTGCAGGTACGTTTTTAGACCCCATGGCTACAATGCGACCACCATTGGGGGCTAGCTTTAGGAATGGGTGTGCCTGACTGAGCAGAGATAAATTGGCATCCAGATTAACGGTCATTACTTTTTGCCATTCTTTAAGGGCCAACTCTTCAATTCGACAGCCTCCAGGGAAGATGCCTGCGTTTAATATGAGCATATCAAGCCCACCAAAGGCTCGAATTGTGGCCTCTAAAGCTTGTGATAAAGCTGCTTCATCGGTAACATCACAAGTAATACCCAGATAATCAGAGCGTTGATAAAGTGTTTCTATTTCAGGCAATATGTCTAATGCTACCACACAGGCACCACGTGCCAGCAGTGAATCAATACATGCTTTTCCAATGCCAGTGACGGCACCCGTGATTAATGCAACTTCACCTGAAAACACTTCACTTGAAAAAAATGGGGCAGTACCCGCTTTTTTTAATTTGGCTTGTTCCAACTCCCAGTATTCCACGTCAAAAATATCCTGAGAAGGTAAAGCTTGAAAACCACCTAACTGTGTTGATCTGAGAATAATATCCATTGTGTGCTGGTAGATATCAGCCACGATATTGGCTTCTTTAATATTTTTTCCTAAAGTCAGCATGCCGCCTTTTGCATCTAAAATAATGCGCGGCAGTGGATCCAGCATGGTTTTTGTTTGGCCATCATGAGGAGTTTGAGCGGCCTGAGCAAAATAGCTTTTATAGGCTGTAATATAGTCGTTTAGACTGGCTTTTAAATCAGAGTTTGTACCCAGCATGGGGAGTTGCTTAGTTCGAATGACATGATCGGGTGTTGCAGGCCCTTGTTGGCTGATGGTGCTGATTTGAGGATGATTGGCAAAGGCCAGAGACTGTTGAGTACGCTGCTGCTGAATGACAACAGATTGTTGAAGTTGGGTTGACAGTTCGTTGCGTAATTGTGCAATGTCGATAATATTTAGATCTTCTGTCCTTAATGGTGTTTCAGCATAATTACTGGACACATCAAGTGCCTCATGTTCGCTTAAATAGTCTTCAGCCAGAGCGACTAAATCTATCATACGATCATAGGACTGCTTTGCTGTGTCACCAAATGAAAAAATGCCATGATTCATTAAGACCATGCCAATGGTTTCAGAGTGAGCCTCTTTGGGGAAAATTTCTGCGCAAAGGCGTGATAGATCAAAGCCTGGCATGACATAGGGAATAACAACCACTTTGTTGCCATAAACGGATTTGATGCGTTCCAGCCCATCTTTGGTATTAGTGATGCTGACCACGGTATCGGCATGGGTATGGTCAACATATTTGTAGGGTAATAGTGCATGTAAAATGGTTTCTACGGATGGGCCAGGTGCACTGGCAAGAGTCATGTGAGTTTTGAGTTCGTTCACCATCTGAGCATCGGTGAGTTCTTTTAACTGTGCGAGTTTCAATAAGTGAGACATTTGTACAGGGGCATAGCCCTGAGCTTCAATGCTTTCTAAATCCCAGCCACTGCCTTTGACATAAAGAATGCTTTCCATTTCACCGAAAATATTTTTCTGGTCAATTTTTACCGAAGTATTGCCGCCGCCATGCAGTACTAATGATTTGTCCTGTCCCAATAATCGAGAGCTGTAAACTCTTAGAGCCAGATCGTTATTAACATCATTGGGGAGATCCTGTGCTTCTTGTTCATTCCAGCGGTTTTGCATGTATTTTCCTACTTATAGAAAGGGTCAAATGGTAAATGTATTGAATCATACAAGAGGATAAAGAATTGAAAAAAATTGTCAATTGCCGTGGGTGGACATTCATTGCCGTTTAATCTCAAGTTTGAGCCGTGAATATGAGGAATTTAAGTTTTAAGTGATTGAATTTTAAGATTTGTTAAAAGCTGGTATATCAATTGCATTTCATTTCTTAACGATAAGTAGTAATAAGAATAAGCAGAAGTACAGTTTATAAAATGGCAGGGCAAGAAAATGGCAGTTAGCTTTGACAGTTATTTAGGTGGTTTGGATGATGCAATGATTTTGCGTTCGAAACGCTCTGAAATCATTGCATCTAATATAGCCAATGCAGATACTCCTGGTTATAAGGCAAAAGATATTGATTTTAAATCAGCGATGTCAGATGCCATGGGTACGCGTTCTGAGTTTAAAAAAGGCACACTGAAAATGGCGACTACAGATAACAATCATTTAAAAATGAATCAAAGTACGTTTTCAAATGATGTGATGTATAGAAACCCATATCAGCCTTCAATGGATGGAAATACGGTGGATTCAGGTATTGAAAAAACAGAATTTACTAAAAACTCAATTCAATATAATGCGATTTTGCGTTTTACAACAGGTAAATTTCAAAGCTTAACTAAAGCCTTTAAATCTCAGTAAGTGAGTAAAGCAAGTAATGACTTCAATAGGAGATAAACATGGGACTTTTTAATACATTTGAGATTTCTGGTTCCGCCATGACTGCCCAAACAGTTCGCATGAACCTGGTGGCAAGCAATCTGGCTAATGTGAATAGTGCTGCCAGCAGTGTGGAAGGTACTTATAAGTCCCGACAAGCTGTTTTTAAAACGGTAGTTGATCAATTTTCAAATGATCCATCTGTTGCCAAAGTTGGTATTGAAAGGATTGTTGAAAGTGAAGTGCCATTAAAAGCACAGTATCAGCCTCATCACCCAAATGCGAATGAGGAAGGCTATGTTTATATGCCTAATGTGAATCCAATTGAGTCCATGGCCAATATGATTGATGCTTCTCGTTCTTATCAAAATAATGTTGAAGTGCTCAATACCACCAAGCAATTGTTGATGAGAACAATTAATTTAGGTAAGTCTTAAATAGATAAACAATAGGCCACGACTCGATTATATGTTTAATTTTAAAAAACTATGTTTAGCCAGTTATTATCCAGCAGGTCTGGAGCAGGGGAAAGAAAATGACAACCATTAATGATAATGTCACGCTCTATGACAACTTAGGGCTTTCCAGGACCGCTGATACTCAGGTTGAAGAATCAAAAGAAGATCAGTTTATGAAACTGCTAATTGCACAGCTGAAAAATCAGGATCCCTTGCAGCCACAGGAAAATGGTGAATTTTTAAGCCAATTAGCTCAATTTGAAACGGCGGCAGGCGCAGCGGAGTTACAAGAATCATTTGATGAATTCAGCTCGAATATGCAGTCTTCATCGGCATTACAGGCTTCCAGTCTGGTGGGTCGTAGTGTCTTTGCTCCAGGTGGTATTGCCCAACTGGAAACAGGACAAAATGTCGTTGGTCAAGTTGATTTAAGTGCTTCTACAACGAACTTAACACTTGAAATAACGGATGCCGCCGGGCAGCTTGTTAAAACCATTCCCATGGGAACACAAGCTTCAGGAGAAGTGGACTTTACCTGGGATGGAACGGATCAAGACGGCAATTCTTTGCCATCTGGGGGGTATCTAGTCCAGGCCACTGCTGTTGTTGGTTCTGATACCATTGCCCAAGAGGTTTTAGTCAGTGCCAAAGTTGACAGTGTCACCATAGGACAAGGTGGACAAGGAATGAAGTTAAATCTTGCAGGCTTGGGAAGTGTAGACTTCTCATCAGTAAGAGAAATCAGATAATTAATTATTAATATTGAATACTGAATCATAAATATTGGTTAAAAATTCAAAATTCATAATTTAAAAAGGGGTATATCATGCCATTTCGTATCGGTTTAAGTGGTTTAAATGCAGCACAAGCAGATTTAAAAATCACAGGTAATAATATTGCTAATGTGAGTACTATTGGTTTTAAACAATCCCGTGCGGAATTTGCAGATGTGTATGCTTCTAGTAAATTTGGATCAGTGGGTACAGCCATAGGTAGTGGGGTTCGATTAGCGGCAGCTTCTCAGCAATTTACTCAGGGTAATATTATTTTTACTGAGAATAATCTTGATCTGGGTATTACGGGTGATGGATTTTTTGCGATGGATGATGTGTCTGGAAACAGAGTGTATACTCGTAACGGACAGTTTAAGGTCGATAAAAATGGTTTTATTGTTGATAATAGTGGTTCGACACTCAAAGGCTATGGTGTTGATCCCATTACCAATAATATTAATACTGGCTCGATTGTTGACTTGCAGATTATATCAACCAATATTGCACCAAATGCCACCACACAAGCAACGATGGTTGCTAATATTGACTCAGGTGAATCTGTTCCTGCAAGTGCTTTTAGTATAGATGCACAAGGCACTGTCGATCCCAATAGTTATAATCATACTACGTCATTCACCTCATTTGATTCGTTAGGAAATCCAATGTTGACGTCTTTGTTTTTTAGAAAAACCAGCACCAATACATGGGATGTTGGTGTGAAGCAAGTGGATGTTAATGGCAATATCTTTCAGAATATGGATGCTACACGAGTTCAGACTCCAACGGCGACTCAGCCTCAAGTTGTTTTCAATGGTACAGGTCATGGTGTTGCTGGTCTTACTACGAATGCGCTTGAAAGTGTGACTTTTCTAAATAATGGTACGATTGATACTGCATCTTTAAGTGGTGCTTCAGGTACTTTTTCCTTCACCACTGATTTGTCAAATGCTGTCTTGACCAATCCTGTAATGACAACAACAGGTGGTGCCCTGCAATCTCAGGCGATTTCAATTGATTTGAATGGTCTCACTCAATATGGAGCCAATTTTGGTGTTACTAACCTGACTCAAGATGGTTATACCACAGGCCAGCTATCAGGTATTGATGTGGATCAGTCGGGTGTTATCTCAGCCCGTTTTACCAATGGTCAGTCCAATAATCTGGGGCAGGTTTTTTTGGCGAACTTTACCAATTCGCAAGGTTTATCTCAGTTGGGTGATAACTATTGGGCAGAATCTTTTTCATCAGGTCAGGGCATTATTAATGCGCCAGGTGATGGTAATGCGGGACTTATTAATTCAGGTGCTTTGGAAGATTCTAATGTGGATTTGACTGCACAATTAATAAACTTGATTACTGCTCAGCGTAATTTCCAGGCCAATGCAAAGACTATTACGACGGCTGATACTATTACACAGACAGTTATTCAGTTGTAAGCTCCATGTTATGTTTGTAGAGACAAAGCATGCCTTGTCTCTACTCTATAAAATGAATAATCCAAAGCAGAACTTAATGAGTTCTGCTTTTTTTATGTCTGAAAGAAAATTTGGCCTGAATCATGCATTATAACTAGTATCACATTAATTAAGTGTCAAAAAACAGAGACACAGGCTTTTGAGGTAATTTACATAATGGATAACTTTATATTTACTGCGATGTCTGGGGCAAAAGAGAATATGCTGAACCAACAATTGCATATGAATAATCTTGCTAATGTCAGTACAACAGGCTTTCAGGCAGATTTTGCTGCAGCTCGCAGTCAACCTGTTTTCGGCCCAGGCTTACCAACACGAGTCTATTCTATGACTCAAAATCCTGGCACTGATTTTAAATCAGGCAGTATTATTTCAACTGGAAACTCACTAGATGTTGCCATTAAAGGCAGTGGATTTTTCTCGGTGTTGGATAAAAACGGTGCAGAGGCTTATACCAGAGCAGGTGATCTTAAATTAACTGAAACGGGTATGCTAACGACAGGTACTGGCTTACCCGTTCTGGGAGATGGAGGGCCTATTGTGATTCCTCCCGCCCAGAAAATAGATATTATGGCAGATGGTTCGATTTCTATTGTTCCTATGGGTGTTGAAAACAATGCTACTGCGGTGGTAGGGCGCTTGAAAATGGTGAATCCTGATTTAACTGATTTGAAAAAAAATGAGTCGGGTTTATTAGTGACAAAAAATGGTGAGCCTGCCGAAGGAGATGCGAGTGTCCAGGTCGTGTCAGGCGCTGTTGAAAGCTCAAATGTTAATGCAATATCTGAAATGGTAAGCATGCTCAGCCTGTCCAGACAGTATGAAATGCAAGTTAAGCTGATGAAAAAAGGAGAGCAAATGGATCAGGCCAGTACTCAGTTATTGAGACTGAGTTAACTAAGTTCTATCCATAAATAGACAATTGAATTCGCTTAATACGTTCAACTACTAGATGAGTACTAATCTAGAATTATGAATGACTACCTTACTATCAGCGTCAAGAAGGGGAAAATACAATGAATCCAGCACTATGGGTTGCAAAAACAGGTTTAGATGCACAGCAAATTCGCTTACAAGTGGTTTCTAATAACCTGGCCAATGCCAGTACGACAGGATTTAAAAAAGACCGAGCTGCATTTGAAGATTTAATCTATCAAAATATCAGACAGCCTGGTGCTCAGGCGACTCAGGATACTACTGTACCTTCTGGCTTGATGCTTGGTACAGGTGTTCGTGTTGCTGCCACACAAAAAATGCATCATCAGGGCAATATTATCCAGACAGAAAATTCATTGGATATGGCGATTCAGGGTGATGGTTTTTTTCAAGTGCTCAGACCGAATGGTGATATTGCTTATACTCGGGATGGTTCTTTTCAAATTGATGAGCAGGGGAGAATTGTGACATCGGATGGCATGCTTTTGGAGCCAGCTATTACATTACCAGAGAATACTTTATCTGTGACGATTGGTATTGATGGCACGGTTTCAGCTTTAGAACCTGGTAATGCTGCCCCAACCAATGTTGGTACGATTGAAACTGCTTCGTTTATCAACCCATCGGGTTTAATGCCGATTGGTGATAATCAGTTTTTAGAAACCGTTTCTAGTGGTTCACCGACAACAGGGGCTCCTGGGGAAGATAACCGTGGTGGGCTCCTTGCAGGCTCATTAGAAAGCTCCAATGTGAATACGGTTGAAGAATTAGTCAATTTGATTGAAACCCAAAGGACTTTTGAAATGAACTCCAAGTCATTGTCCACGGCTGATCAAATGCTTCAGTATATTACTCAAAATGTATAGTTTGCTTTTAACTTCTCCCTTCTTTGCCTCAGGGTACCTACTTTTGGTAGAAGAGAGATTGAGGAGATTGAAATAATGATCAAAAATTATCTTCTGTTTTCAGGTTTAACTTTAAGCCTGTTATCAGGCTGTGCAGCACAACGTCTTGAGCATGATCCTAAGTATGAGCCTGTAAGACCACAAGCAGTGATTACAAAACCACAAAATACAGGTTCAATTTATTTAACCAGTAACAACATCACTTTATTTGAAACGGTTAAAGCCCATAGAGTGGGAGATATTTTAACTGTTGTCTTTGACGAAAAAACCACAGGTAAAAAAGAAACCAAAACGGAAGACAAGAAAGGCATGACGGTTGGCTTATCTAACCCCACCATTTTTGGTAAAGCTGTGACGACTGATGCCACTACGGGTAATGCAAGTGCTGATACAGGTCTTGGCCTGGCCAATGAATTACTTCAAGCGCTTAATACCAGCATCGCTTCAAATAATGATTTTAAATCCAAAGGTAAAAGTGAACAGAAAAACAGTCTGACAGGCAATATTGGTGTGACAATCAAGGAAGTGCTGCCTAATGGTAATTTAATTGTTCAAGGTGAAAAACTGGTTACGATTAATCAGGGTGATGAGTATATTCAGTTGTCAGGTATTATTCGCGGCAGAGATGTTAGTCTGGATAATCAAATATCTTCTTCAAAAGTGGCCAATGCACAAATTGTTTATAGCGGTGTTGGTTTAACCCATGATTCAAATGCGGCAGGCTGGGGAAGTCGTTTCTTCTTAAGTGATGTTTGGCCTTTTTAGGGACTCTTAGGGATTTATCCCTTAGAGCCCCTTATGATCTTTTTCTCTAGTCCAGACTCCTAAATGATCTTTTTCTCTAGTCCAGACTCCTTATGATCTTTTTCTCTAGTCCAGACTCCTAAATGATCTTTTTCTCTAGTCCAGACTCCTTATGATCTTTTTCTCTAGTCCAGACTCCCATTCTTGTTTACGTAGAAGTATTACATGCAATATCTCTACACCCCTCAATATTTATCCATCTATTGGCACTTTTCTTGCAAAGTTTTACTTAAAGCATAATTTTTTGACTTTTATATAAGACTTTTTCAAATTGTTTATCCGTACAGGAAGGTGAGATATGAGCCGCTATCTACTGTTTTTTTTGTTAATTGTTGGATTGTTTTCAAACTCTGTTCTTGCCGAACGTATTAAAGACATTACCACGGTTGCAGGCATTAGAGGTAACCAGCTAGTGGGCTATGGCCTGGTAGTTGGTCTTGATGGTTCGGGTGATACCAGTGCATCATTTACAGATGATAGTATGAGAAACATGCTGGAGCAATTGGGTATTACATTACCGCCTGGTGCGAATCTTCCGATTAAAAATGTCGCTGCAGTGTCATTAAGTGCTGAATTACCTCCTTTTACAAAACCAGGTCAAAAAATTGACGTTAATATTTCTTCCATCGGTAATTCAAAGAACTTGCGTGGTGGCACTTTGTTAATGGCACCATTAAAAGGGGCTGATGGACAAATTTATGCAGTGGCACAAGGTAATTTAGTGGTTCTTGGTTTGAATGTGGGTGCTGATGATGGCTCATCGGTCACTGTTAACATCCCTACAGGTGGGCGCATACCGAATGGTGCTACGGTAGAGCGTGAAGTGTTAACGTCGTTTGTTGCAGGTGATTCGATTACTCTGAACCTGCATCGTCCTGACTTTACCACTGCACACCGTTTGGCTGAAACGATTAATGATACCATGGGACTTGGTACTGCACATGCAGTGGATGCCTCATCGGTCAGAGTGAGTGCACCTAAAGAATTGTCACAAAAAGTATCCTATCTTTCAATGTTAGAAAACCTTACTTTCCTTCCAGGTACAGCGGCTGCTAAAATTGTTGTCAATGCCAAAACAGGTACTGTGGTGATTGGACAAAATGTGATAGTACAGCCAGCAGCCGTTTCTCATGGCAATCTTGCTGTGACGATTACTAATGATCCATTAATCAGTCAACCACCTGCATTTTCTAGTGGTGAAACAGTTGTCGTACCTAAATCTAATATTGATGTTCAAGTGAATAATAAAGGGGCTTTTGTGTTCAATTTGGGAGTCACTTTGGATGAAGTGGTTAGAGCTGTGAATAATATTGGTGCCAGTCCTGCTGAGTTGGTTGCCATATTAGAAGCATTAAAAGCAGCAGGTTCTTTAAATGCTGAATTAATCATAATATAGGTCATTGTCATGAGTCTTGATTCTTTGCATACATCGCCTTCCGTTGAAACTAAAACTGATGTTTATACGGACTTAAATGGTTTGCAAAACCTTAAAGCATCAGCCAGAAAGGATGCCAAAGAGGCTTTACCAGAAGTTGCACGGCAATTTGAAGCAGTGATGATCAGTATGATGATTAAGAATTTGAGAAAAACGGGCATGGAAGATCCCATTTTTAAGAGTCAGGCATTGGACAGTTATCGTGATATGTATGATCAGCAATTGGGTATGGAGCTATCAAAAGGGCGAGGCATTGGTTTTGCCAAAACAATTGTTGAGCAAATGCAATATCAGTCTGCCCAGCAAGCGCATCCATCTGAAAAAAATACACTTGCTGCCGATACCGCTCAATTACAAATACCTCAAAGACGACACTTCCCTGATCATTATTCCTCACCTGCATCTTCGTTGTCAGAAAAGGGCTCTATTGAACCTGTTGAATCGACCCAATCAGTAACAAGTAATAATGCTTCTTTTGACTCACCTGAACAGTTTATTGAGAAACTATGGCCATTGGCAGAACAAACAGCACAAAAAATGGGTGTTTCCCCTGAACTCATCTTATCACAAGCGGCCCTGGAAACAGGTTGGGGTAAACATGTGATTTCTGATGGGCAAAAGAGTAGTTATAATCTCTTTAATATTAAAGCGGATCAGCAATGGTCTGGTGGCAGAGTGGAAACATCTTCTCTGGAATATGAGCAGGGCAAACCCAGCAAGCAAAACAGTGTGTTTCGCTCTTATGATAACTTTGAACAAAGTTTCAATGACTATGCAACATTCATTCAGAATAGTCCGCGTTATAAAAATGCATTAGATAATGTTGGAAAAATGGAACAATCTTTGCATGATGAAAGTTATATAAAAGGAATACATAAAGCAGGGTATGCAACTGATCCCAGTTATTCAAATAAGGTTTTGAGGGTCTTAAAGAGTGAATCTGTTCAAAATCAGGTACTAAATCAGACAAAATTAGCAGCAAAATAACTTGCCTCTATAAGTTAAGAAATAAATGGACGCTAATTAATAGTGTATAAAAAGAAAATGCATCAAGTTTTAGGAGAAAAATAATGGCAGGCAGTACAATGGGTATTGGCACATCAGGATTGTTAGCTGCTCAGCGACAACTTGCAACAGCCAGTCATAATATCTCCAATGTGAATACTGAAGGATATACTCGTCAACGTGCTGAACAGTCTGCACGCCTTCCTCAGTTTTCAGGTAATGGCTATATTGGTACAGGTGTCAGTGTTCAGTCTACAATACGTCTGGCCAATGAATTTCTTGAGGAGCAAATACGTGATTCCAATAGTAAGTTTGGTGAATACGATGCGTTTCATGCTCTGTCTAAACAAATTGATGACATTCTGGCTAATCCTGATTCTGGTTTGACGCCCACTATGGAGAGCTTCTTCAGTGCTTTGCAGGAAGCCAATGATAACCCGGCATCAACACCTGCCAGACAAGTGTTATTAACTGAAGCCAATACGATGACAGAACGCTTCAAGCTATTAGATGATCGCTTTATTGATTTAAATGATCAGGTGAATCAGCAATTAGTGAGTTTAACACAGGAAATATCAGATGCTGCCCGTTCGGTCGCTGATCTTAATGTTGCGATTGTTCAAAGAATTGGTGCAGGTCAGGGGGATTTACCCAATGACCTGATGGATCAACGTGAAGTACTGATCAAACAAATTTCTGATAATATTGATGTCAGTGTGATTTACCAGGATGATGGCGCAGCCAATTTATTTATTGGATCTGGCCAATCGTTAGTCATCGGAGGAAATGCGGCCACTCTTTCAACTACTGTTAATACATTTAATGCTGAAGATCTGGATGTTGTTTTGCAACAGGGTACAAGCCTTACTAATGTAACGAATGCAATCACTGGTGGTGAACTTCAAGGTGTTTTGAGCTTTAAAGAAAATGTACTCGAACCCAGTCGCCGTTCGCTGGGGAGAGTTGCGATAGCTATAACGGAAGAGATGAATACACAGCATAGACTGGGTATGACGCTCCAAGGTACGAGCACACCTTTCCCTTTGGGGCAAGATTTTTTCACTGATCTCAGTGGCCCCATTAATGGCTTACCAGGCCAAACTTCGACAAATAGTACTTCGTTGTCGATTACAGACAGTCGGGTATTAACAACCAGTGACTACCGTCTGGATTATGATGGTGCAACATTGACTTTGACCCGATTGAATGACAATGTGACTTTTACGGGCACTGCTGGAGCCACGTTAGCAACAAAGCTTGCAGATTTGAACAATCAGATTGATGGAACACTACCAACTTTTTCAGGTACGGATCCACAGGGGTTTTCAATCGCCACCACTAATATGGCGGCAGGTGAAACGTATTTAATGCGTCCGACTTTTGAAGGTGCGTCAAATATTGATGTTTCAGTTAATAATGTGCTTGATATTGCTCTTGCGGGTCCAATTGTTTCTGGTGCGGTAATGAATCCTGATGGTAGTGCTATCAATTCGGGCTCAGGTGAAATTACGTTACCTGAGATTGCGAATCTGAATAATATCCCAATGACAGGTAATACAATAGATGCTTTCGATATTACTCTGCAATATGCAAATCCAAACGGTGGGGGCAATGCTGGCTTTAATATTACCAGCTTGACAATTCCTGCTTTGAATGGCTTGAGTATTGATTTTGATTTAAATTCTGATTTTGGGGGCCGAACTTTTGCATTTGATGGTGTCACACTGGATTCCAGTGGCAATCCATTGCCGGATTTTGGTGGTATCAGCTTTACTGTGTCAGGGAGGCCTTCTATTGGTGATGGATTTCTTATTGAAGATAATAAAGCACCCTTTGATGACAATCGCAATGGACTATTAATGTCCGAGCTTCAGACAACCAAAACTCTAGAAAACAGCTCAACCGATTTTCAGTCGGGATATGCTGTCATTGTTTCTGATGTTGGTACTAAGACTCATTCTGCAGAAGTAGACTTGTTAGCGCAACAAACATTGAGAGAGCAGGCAATTGCGACAAGGGAGAGTTATTCTGGAGTTAATTTGGATGAAGAAGCTGCAGATTTATTAAAACATCAGCAAGCGTATCAGGCTTCAGCTAAAGTAATCTCAACGGCTGATCAAATGTTTCAGACACTCATCAGTGCTGTGTGATTGGGTATGACTATGAATATCAAAGTACGAGGTAATCTCTAATGCGTGTTGCAACCAGTACAGCTTATTCTCAGGGTGTGTCTTCAATGAATACACAGAACTTTAAGCTCAATAAAACCTTGATGCAACTGTCTACGGGTAAAAGGATTGTTACACCATCAGATGATCCCGCAGGTGCTGCCAAAGTTTTGGGTTTGAATCAAGCAAAGTCAAGAACAGAACAATTTCAGAAGAATATTGATACCTTAAAAAGTTCATTACAGATTGAAGAAACGGCTTTGTCTGGAATCGTTGATACACTTCAAAGAGTCAGAGAATTATCCATTCAAGCAAACAATGATACTTATGATGCCGCTCAACGTGCAGCGATTGGTTTAGAAGTTCAAGAACATTTTGAAGCGATTGCTGGTTTTGCAAATACGACAAATGGAAATGGTGAATTTTTATTTGGTGGATTCAGCAATAGAGATGTGCCTTTTGAAAACGTTGCTGGTGTGATTAATTATAACGGGGATCAGGGACAGCAATTTTTGCAAATTAGTGCGACTCGGCAAGTTGCAAGTGGTGATAATGGTTTTGACACGTTTATGAATGTGCGTGGTAGTTTTAATGGTGATACTTTAACACCATCTGGCGCGACTCCACCTATGAGTGTTTTTGCTATAGTAAAAGAGTTAGAAGTTGCAATGAGTACCAATGCAGGTGTGACACCACCAAACACTGTCCAGGAAACATTTCATGAGACTATGTCTCGTACTATCGGTAATATCGATATTGCTTTAGGAAAAATTGCTGATGCTCAATCTGCTATTGGCTCACGACTTAATGCCATTGAAAGCCAGGAGAATGTGAACGAAGATTATATGGTACAATTGTCATCAACATTATCTGACACTCAAGATCTGGATTATACTGAAGCCATTAGCCGCTTGGAGCAACAACAAATTGGTCTTCAAGCCTCACAACAGACCTTTACCAAAATTCAAGGACTTTCATTGTTTAATTTCATATAATTTAGCTATTGATAATCTTTGATTAAATTTCTCTAGTTGAAAAAATGATGCAGAAAATAAAAATAGATAATATAGAAGTTGGTGAAGCTTGTAAGCCTTTCATCGTTGCAGAACTTTCGGGCAATCATCAACAAGACTATGCTTTGGCTGAGAAAATGATTGAAGCGGCAGCAGCTGCCAATGTTCATGCCATTAAACTTCAAACCTATACTCCTGAAACTATGACAATGGATCTTCAAAGTGAAGATTTTATGGTCAATGATGAACATAGTTTATGGCAAGGGGAAAATCTTTATGGGCTTTATGGTAAAGCATCAACTCCATGGGAATGGCATAAAAAGCTTTTTGATAAAGCAAAATCTCTGGGATTGATTGCATTTAGCTCACCTTTTGATACCAGTGCAGTTGATTTTCTTGAAACTCTGGATGTCCCTTGCTATAAAATTGCCTCATTTGAAAATAACGATCTTCCTCTGATAAAAAAGGTGGCTCAAACTGGAAAACCCATTATCATTTCTACTGGAATGGCTTCTCAGGAAGAAATTGTAGAATTAATGACTACGATTCATGGTACTGGGAATAAGCAAATCATCTTATTAAAGTGTACCAGTAACTACCCTGCAGATGCTTCTGATAGTAATCTGACAACAATTGCTCATATGAAAGAGACTTTCCAATGTCCAGTTGGTTTGTCAGATCACTCTAATGGAATTACTGTTTCTTTGGCATCTGTCGCATTAGGGGCCTGCCTGATTGAAAAACATTTTGTTCTTGATAGAGAGGCTGGTGGTATTGATGCAGAATTTTCTTTGGAAGTTGATGAGTTAAGTGATTTAGTCATTGAATCCGATCGAATTTATGCTGCACTTGGGCATGTTCAGTATGGAGGCTCTGGTAATGAGCAAAAATCTAAAAAATACCGTCGTTCAATTTATTGCAGTCAGGCAATTGCAAAAGGTGATGTGTTAACTGAGGACAATATTAGAGTGATCAGACCTGGTTTTGGCCTGGCTCCTAAATATTTTGAAACCATATTAGGAAAAGTGGCCATTGAGGATGTGAAACCAGGAACAGCACTTCATTGGGGCTTAATTGAATGAGCCAAAAGGCTCTGTTTCGTCTTGATTCTGGCGGTCAATTTGGTTTGGGACATGTCATGCGCTCTAAAGCTCTGGCCGATGCATTACTTGACTTGTCAATCAAGAGTACTTTTGCTGCTGTAAACATCCATTCTAACAGTGCCGTTAAGCCACACACTTTGATAGAACTTGAATCTGAAGATGAATTTTTATTCTTAGCTCAATCCTATGATGTGATTATTGTTGATCATTATGGTTATACCAGTGAGTTATTTTTTGAATTATCACAATTAAAGCAATCGATTTTGGTGCTTTTGGATGATGAATGTAATCGAGGTTTATTGTATGCTGATATGGTTTGTAACCCTGTTAAAGATACAGAATTATTGCCCTATAAAGAAGTGGTACCCAACGCCAACTTACTTTTGGGTTCAGAATATATTATAATTCGATCTCTTTTTTTGAGGCAAAAACAAGCACCTTTATTTGAGTTGTCAGCCTTTAAGCGACGAAAGTCGCTTGTCGTTACATTTGGCGGCTCTGACGTGAGAGAATTGACAATTCCAGTCCTCAATTTGATCCATCAGTCCTCTTTGTCAGAATTTGAGGTGATAGTTGTTACCAGTGTTGGCTTTCAAAATGTAAACAATATTGAAGCTTTAAGTCAGCAGTATCATTTTCAGCATCTGCATGATGTTGAAAATATAGCGGCAGTATTTTCACAAGCAAAACTGGCTATTTCAGCTGCAGGTTCAACTGCTTTTGAATTGGCTTATTGTGGCGTACCATCAGTTTTTGCGGTGGTGGCGGATAACCAGCTTTTATCCATAAGAGAACAATGTCAAAGTGGCTGGTGTCAAATGGTTGATTGCAGAGAGAAAAGTAAAAGTCTGGATAATGCAGCTGAACTTGTTTTACTGGCGGAAAAAATGCTCAGTACAAGGAGTCTTGAAGCTTTAAGTCAGAAGGCTCAAAATCAGATTGATGGCAGGGGGGCTCAAAGGATTGCTTCATCAATTCAGAAAAAAATGTCAGAGGCTCAATAGACTTCCCGAAATATGACGTATGCCATCTTCTTCTGTAAAATAATAAACCACCAAAACCTGACCACTGGGCATTTCAACAGACCAGGGATAGCCAACATCACCACATAAACCATCGTCTCGGATAATGATTTCATCACCAATGAACTCTTCAGCGGAACTATCCATTAAATGTCCTCTGATACCATAAGGCTCATGGCGATAACCATAACAGATAAAAATTCGGCCATCAGATAATCTTAGTGGGTGAGTCGGGTGGCCTATGACTTTTCTTTCTTGCCAATCTTCCCATGTGTGACCAAGATCATTTGAAACAGCAGTGATCAGCTGGTCATTGCCACTGGAATTACGCATAAAAGCCATGATACGTTCACCGCCTAAATGGAGGAGCGAGGGCTCATTTAGATTAAACTCTTGTTGTTTATCTTTAGCAATTAACGAACGATAACTCCAGGTATTACCATTATCCTTGGAAATGTATAAATGAGAGGTTGAAACCTTATCTTCTTTTTGTCGGCCATAACTGGGTAGTAATATTTCACCGTTGACCTCAATGGCCTGTCCTCTGATTGAACCAGCATAATAGGGACGTTTCCCTGTGACCATGTCATTTGAATTGGGCAGAATAGGTAAATAATTGTGTTTAGACCAAGTGTTTCCCTGATCGTTAGAAATTCGTGTGAAGCCTCCCCATAGGATGTAAAAACAACCAGTTACGTCAGGATGGCCATAGAGTGAAGCCCCTTTTTTTTGTAATACCGAACTTAATCTAGAGTGAATGGGATACCAGGAAAAGGAAGATAATAGAATATTTTGATTTGATAAAATCAGTAAACAGGCATCCTGATCGGCTGCTTCAGGATTAATGGGTAGTGCTTCTGCTTCTGATAATGGGCTTAGCTCAAGATCAAAATAAAGTTTAGTCAGTTGAGAACGGCTGTCAACATGATCAACCTGTTGTTTGAGTAATTGTGATTCTTCATCATGTTCATCCAAAAGCCACCGACTATCTCTTGCCCTGCGAAACATTAATAGCAGTTGTTTTTTACCTGATTTTGCATTGTCTAATAAAGCAATACTTGGAAAAGATGAAAAATAATGTTCATTTTTATATAAAACAAAATGTTCAATGTTTTTGCTCATAAAAAACTCAATAAGTTATTGATAATGTGGAAATATTAGTGGTAGCAATAATTGTAAGTATATGTTATTTTTAACGGTATATACAATAGCTTATCTGGGAATTACGTGTTTAACAATAAATCAATTCTTATTACTGGAGGAACAGGTTCTTTTGGTAAGAAATTCATAAAAATCATTCTTGAAAAATACACTCCTCGCAGAATTATTGTGTTTTCCCGAGATGAGTTAAAACAATTTGAAATGCAGCAGGAATTTTCCAATAAATCACTGCGTTTTTTTATTGGTGATGTCAGGGATCGAGAGCGTCTTGTTCAGGCCATGAGAGGGGTTGATTTTGTGATACATGCAGCGGCACTTAAACAAGTGCCAGCAGCAGAATATAATCCAATGGAATGCATAAAGACCAATATTTATGGGGCAGAAAATGTGATCCAAGCTGCACTTGAAAATAATGTGGGTAAAGTCATTGCCCTATCAACCGATAAAGCAGCAAATCCCATCAATCTTTATGGTGCTACTAAACTGGCATCTGATAAATTATTTGTAGCGGCGAATAATATTGCCAGTGGTCATGAAACCGCTTTTTCTGTGGTTCGTTATGGTAACGTTGTGGGTTCTCGTGGTTCGGTGGTGCCTTTTTTTAAGAAATTAATTGCAGACGGTGCAGATACTCTTCCTATTACCGATGCAAAAATGACTCGTTTCTGGATTACCTTGAATGAAGGGGTTGAATTTGTTATTAAAAACTTTCAGCGGATGCAGGGTGGCGAAATATTTGTCCCCAAAATTCCATCAGTTCTAATTACTGATTTAGCAAAATCACTGGCAGATCTCCCTCAGGAGATTATTGGTATCAGGCCTGGTGAAAAGTTGCATGAAGTGATGTGTCCAGTGGATGATTCTCATTTAACCCTTGAATTCTCTGAACATTTTGTCATTAAACCTTCCATTTTCTTTTATAGTCGGGAAAATAATTTTACAGAAAATGCTTTGGGTGAAGTTGGCAAACCTGTACCTCAAGGATTTCAATACAGTTCTGATAAAAATGACTTTTTAAGTATTGAAGAAATTAGAGAATACGATAAACTCGCTGAGGTTTAACGCATGATTCCATATGCCCGACAATCAATTTCAGAACAAGACATAGAGGCTGTAAACCAGGTATTACGTTCTGATTTCCTGACTCAGGGGGCGCTTATTGCCCAATTTGAGACTGCTGTTTCTAGTTATTGTCATGCTGAATATGCCGTTGCTGTTAGCCATGGAACTGCTGCACTTCACCTTGCCTGTCTTGCTCTCGATGTTGGAGTTGGTGACAGAGTCTGGACTTCTCCTAACTCTTTTGTCGCCTCTTCAAATTGTGCTTTGTATTGTGGTGCAGAAATTAACTTTGTTGATATTGATCCAAAGACTTACAATATCAGTCTTAATTCATTAAAACAAAAGCTTATTCAAGCGGAAGTCGATAATTGCCTGCCTAAAGTACTTATTCCTGTGCATTTCTCAGGTCAATCCTGTGACATGAAAGAAATAAAAGAACTGTCCAAACACTATGGTTTTGCCATTATTGAAGATGCAGCCCATGCCTTAGGAGCTGAATTCCTATCAGAAAAAGTCGGATCATGTCTTTATTCTGATTTGACTATTTTCAGTTTTCACCCTGCTAAAATGATCACTTGTGGTGAGGGAGGGATGATTTTAACCAATCGCCCTGAACTTGCTCATAAAATGGAACTCTTTCGAAGCCATGGAGTTACTAGAAATCCAGGTTTAATGACAGAAAAATCTCATGGTGACTGGTATTATCAACAAACCCTATTGGGATTTAATTATAGGATGACTGATTTTCAAGCTGCTTTAGGTTTATCACAATTAAAACGTTTGGACGATTTTGTCAATAAGCGTCAAAATCTGGCTCAGAGATATAATAAGAAATTATCAGTATTATCAAAACTGCTCTCTCTTCCATGGCAAAATTCCGATACTCAGTCATCCTGGCATCTTTATATCATTCGTCTCAATTTAAAATCCCTAACGGTTGATAGAAAAACAGTATTTGATCATTTGCGTCAGTCTGGTATTGGCGTGCATGTGCATTACATTCCCATACACACACAGCCATATTATCAAGATTTAGGCTTTAAACAGGGTGATTTTCCAGAAAGTGAATCTTATTATAATGAAGCCATTACATTACCTCTTTTTGTCGATTTAGAAGAAGAGCAAGTGGATTTTATTACTCAAACTGTAGAAAAACTTTTGCTGAAATTTTCAAAACAAGGTGATATCTAAATTATGAATGTATTTATCATAATTCAGGCTCGTATGACCAGCACACGCCTGCCTGGAAAAGTGATGCTACCACTGTGTAATAAAACTGTTTTAGAAGTGATGCTTGAACGTCTTTCTGTTTATAAAACTAATATTATCATTGCAACCACTAATGACGATACTCAACAGCCTATTGTTGAATTGTGCCAGTCTTTAAACATAAAATATTATGAGGGTGACACAAATCATGTTTTGTCACGATACTACGAAGCGGCTGTTAAACATGGAGCACAAGAGGGTGATATTATTGTTCGATGCACCAGTGATTGCCCGCTAATTGATCCGAAAGTTGTTCAATCGGTGATTGATTTTTATCAGGAACAGAATTTTGATTATGCATCAGCAGCTGCCAGTACTGGTTTTCCAAGGGGATTAGATACAGAAGTTTTTGGTTTTACGCTACTTAAGGAGGCATTCTTTAATGCTGAAAAAGATTATGAAAAGGAGCATGTCACTCCTTAT
>JADGEK010000201.1 GCA_016744395.1 Gammaproteobacteria bacterium
TGGAAGTCTTGTTTTAGCATTGTTTATAAACAAAAAGCAGACTTTTAATTAATCAGGGAAGCAATTAGGTACCTTTCAATTCCATCTGTAACTGATTAATAAGTAAAATTATACGTATAGACAAATCCTTGAAAGATTTATGAAGTTGCAATGCTTCTTCTTTTCTGCCACTTTGATAGTTTAATATGATTATTCCTGCTTGAAAATGAAAGTCTTTATGAACTTGAACCAACTCTTGATAAATTTTGTTTGACACTAAATCTTTATCAACAGAATATATCCATTTACCCAAATCACATTCATCGTCTCTGGTTATTGAAGAAGCATTTAGAATTGTACTATCACTTTCATTAAAAAGGCTTTCAACAAGATTTATCCAGTTCATGTGTTGATTCACTGCTATATCAAAATCCATAAAATTGAGGCCCTATTCTATTAATAAAACTTGTACTTAACAGTCTAGAATAAAATATGGAAAGTATCTATATATGATTTCTGAATCAAAAATGGAAATACTCTTTAGAAATTTATGAACTGGTGTTCAGAAAGAACTAGCTGACAACTGATTGCTGGTTTTTTGTCCATTTTTTATAAAATGAACGACATTACAGGACAACCAACAATTGATTTCAGTATAGCGTAGTAAATATAATTCCCAAAATATGTCCCTACTAGAAAACAATTGATTGCTGAACAAACAAGTCATTAACTCGGTTCCAATAATAATTAAACTGAATTAATCAATACCCACTTCAAGAAAGCAGCAGATCAGCCTCTCTCCCCTCCTTTTTATCACTGTATTTCTCACTGTGTTCAACGTACATTTCTCTGTGGTATTGATATCTGTGCCTTTGCCGTCATGTCAAACCAAGCCCATACAGTCCTGAAAATCAACGAGCAACTTGCCCTTGGTTGAAGTGATGAACTGGTTATACAACGCTGGGCACAACTTTTTTCAATCCCATTCTAATCGAACGCTATTTAATTAGTTTTTAATGCATATTACCCACAACTTTTGTGCGTAATTTATTTAACTAGATGTTTATGGAAAGTTATACTTTCAGGTGCTATGCTTATAGTTTTATTGTTGATTAAATTATTATTGCTATCAATAAATGACTGGAAAAGCTATAAAACAAGTTAATAGCAATTTTATATAAAGTTTATATTTATACGAAAAGGGGACACTATAATGGATAAAAAAGAAATTCTAGAACAACTACGCCGCGCTAAATCGGCTCATATTAAATGGCGAGCATATGCACAAGCAATTGTTTCTGGTTTACCAGTTGAAAAAGAACAAGTACCAGTAATTCACACGGATTGTGCTTTTGGCAAATGGTATTATGGGCCAGGTCAAGAAATTTCTCATTTAAAGTCATTCAATGCCATTAGCACACCACATGAAATGCTTCATCAAATATATATAGAAATCTTTAAACTTCTTTTTGGGGAAGATGAACGTTCAACATTTAAAAAATTATTTGGATCTAAAAGCAAACTATTAAATGAAAATAGAAGACAAGCTAAAGTTTTATTACAGGACTTAATATCCATCTCAGGGACATTATTAGAAGCAATCAACCTTCTTGAAAGTGAAGTTAAAGATATCACTCACGAAGATTTAATAGCTCTTTAGTAATGGTAAAATGATACTGAAACACAGTGTTATTTAGGTTAGTATTTCATACTTTAATTATATAGAATCAATTACAGGCTGTTTCTGACCATAGGTTTGAATCAGGATTTTGGCAAAGAAAATCGTATTAGGCTTCATTTAAAATTTTTTAATCAGAAGATTTTTTTAAGGCTGTAAATGAACAGTTTAAACAGCCTCTTTTTCTGAATTGATGACAGTAATATGAAAATTCACTGTATTGTTTGAAAGTTCGAAATTCTTATCTGGATCTCATGTTAATTAATCTCAACGCCCCTGGCCTCATTGAGTAAACTTTTAAATTTGTGAATCATACCCAGCTCGCAATTTTTCACTTGTACTAGAATGAATCTTAATTATCTGACAGTGTCGTATTCAAACAAGATTTGTACATTTATTTCTTCATATTAAACAAAATCACAAAATTGTCAGCAAATATCATTATCCACTGTTTTACTTCTATGAAACACAATCACTCTCAACTTTTTTTGATATTAATCATTATTCATGAAC
>JADGEK010000036.1 GCA_016744395.1 Gammaproteobacteria bacterium
CGTATCAAAGGTTAGGGCCAGAAGTAGTAGGAAGAAGAATACACTGCCTCCATAAAAAATATTTCTGGCCATGGTTTTTGTGAACACTTCACTCATGGCAAACTCCTATTATTATGTGAGGCTAGTATCGTTTAAAGCACTGTTTGTCTCCTTGATGTATATCAAGCACACATATTTAAGGGGAATTACTTCACACTTTTATTGAACTTATTGTGCAAAATTCAGTCAATATTTTTTTTATTATCACCTTTTTTTGTAAGATATCACTTACATTTATCCAAGAAAAATAAAGTGAACAACGTCGCATTTATGCACAAAATGTCATAAATTTTGCGCCTAATGTCATAAATTTTGCACAAAACGTTATTTAACCTCGAACCAAAGCATGTAAAAATTATCCCATAATGAAAACACATCTTTTTATATTTAAGGGGAACTATTCATGAACCAGAGAAATTCTGACAAAACAACACTGTCTATCGCTAAAGCAAGCGATAAGGTTAACATCGTGCGTACTGAAGAGTCTTTAATGGCAGCCGCTAACGTTCTAAGATCTTTATCAGACTGGAAAAAAGGTAAGTAAGCCCCGTTACAACTCACTATAAGCTCAAATCAATAAAATCCAAACGATGATTGCTGCAAGGATGCTCAGGAGAAGGCCCTTGGGCTAGTAATGCAATACCTTCGTTAATTTGCTGCTCACTAAACCAGTTACGTATGAATGGAGTCCATTCCTCCAGATCATTGTCGACTTTAATAGGCAAGACACCATAAGAGAACTGCAATGACTGACAAGTGCTTTCTTCAGCACTCAGTGCTGTCACCCAAACAGGTAAACGATATCGAGTCACATTTCGGGGCATACTGCCAGAACGAGTTGGTGTAATAACAGCAATTGGATCGGTGTTCCTGACAGACAATTGCAGATTGTGAGCGATTAACTCTTCTATTTTTTTCTTTTTGCCAAGACGTTCCAGCTCTCTATCGGCTTTACGATGTGGCTCAGTAGCAACGGCGATTTCAGCTAACATCGCTGTTGCATCAATAGGATAAAGCCCCATTGCTGATTCCCCAGAGAGCATCACAGCATCTGTACCATCTAAAATAGCATTCGCAACATCTGTTGCTTCAGCACGAGTGGGTCTGCGATGTTCCGTCATAGACTCAAGCATTTGCGTGGCTGTAATAACTGGCTTGCAATATAAGCTGGCTGATTTCATAATTTGTTTTTGAATGACAGCCATTGAAGAAATCGGTATTTCAACCCCCAGATCACCCCGTGCAACCATAATTCCATCAGAAACCTGTAGAATATCATCAAGATTATCCAGTGCGCCCGACCGCTCTATTTTAGCAATAACAAAGGGTTTAAAGCCCAAATCACTCGCGGCTTTTTTTAAATCCAATATGTCTTCTTTGTTAGCAACAAAGGACTGACTGACTGCATCCACACCATTGTTGAGAGCAAATTCAAGGCAGTTTCGGTCATGATTTGTAAAGGCACTAAACCCAAGGTCAATTCCTGGTAAGTTTAAACCTTTACGTGAACGTAACTCGCCTCCTGAGCGAACTTCACAGCAAACATCATTTCCCTCAATTTTATTCACTAATAATGAAATCAGCCCATCATTGAGAAATAATTTATCTCCTTTTTTCACAATGCTGGGTAATTCTTTAAAACTGATTGACACTCGATGCTCATCACCCGTTATTTCATCCGTTGTCAACACAAATTCTGAGCCATTTTGTAATTCAATGGGCTCTTGTTGCAATTCACCTATACGCATTTTGGGGCCAGGTAAATCTGCCATAATGGCCAGACGCTTTCCTGTATTTTCTGAAGCTGTTCTGAGTTTTTTTATAATATTTCCATGACTTGAGAAATCGCCATGCGAAAAATTCAGTCGAGCAACTGTCATTCCCGCGCGTAATAACGACTCCATCATCACAACAGAGTCTGTTGCCGGGCCAATAGTACAGACAATTTTAGTCTTATTTGCAGGATATCTCATAGGAATTTGTTATCGACCTCAATGCTCTTTGGTTAAGAATATTTGTAGTTCAGAATTGAATCAAACAATTCAATTTAATCACTTTTTATGCGAGATATCAAAAGAAGTTACTTTTGATGATTCAGTATCTCTTAACATCTATCTATTTGAAATATTGAATAAAACACATAAATAATTCATTATAAATAAAACATTAGTATTTTCTAATTTACTTCCTTACGTTTAAAAAATATCTAAAATCTGGTAAATTACTCGCTTTTATAATTCCATTATCCGTAAAAAGCCCTGCTACGGCAGCCGCCCATTACGATGCTCAATTACGATGTGAAGGTAAATTATAGTATGGATTTAGTGAAATCATTAGGTGTCAAAATCAACTCTAACCAGCTCGAAGCTGCTGATGAAAAGAAACGTTTACAGCTTTATATTAACCTGAAACTTCATTCTTCAGGGCTCCCTGCTTGCGAAGCACATGATTGCGATAATGATTTTTTCTCTATTGCTGATGACCTACTGGAAAGCTATCGTGAGAAATCACGCTTATTATCACAATACCTATGCCCCGCCGATCAACGTATTCAGGACTTCCTGGATGATTATCTGAAGGACAGTGGCAGCGACAACCACCCACTATTACCATCCAATACACTCATACTTGACCGTCATGGTGTCGCTCGTGAGCTATCATTACCAGCTGATGGTGACTACTTTGAATCTGAATTTGTTAAAAGCTTTCGTGTCAGCCAAGGGGTATTACACAATACTTCTCGTGATCGCAGAACCACAGCCGGTTCCTTTCATATCGCTGAAGGTGGTTTACCCGTACCTGGCGACAAAAAAGCAGTACCCAAAATCGCCTATGCGAATTTATTACATGAAGCATTTAATCCACCTGAAGAATTAATGAATTTACCTTTTACTTCTGAACAAGAAGAAAAAGCGCATAGTTTTCTATCAATTTTACTCCGCCCTGTTGTCTGCCCTGAAATACCAGCACAAGATCCCACTCAATCAGAAGCAGAAAAAACGATGGAAATTCGTTTTTTCGCACCTGGTACATTAGCCAGCAATCTGGATTTTGTTGAAAGCATATTTGGTAATGCTGGTAACCCCAGTCTGTCTGAACATGATGCAGGACTGGATATTGAGCACTGGGTTGGGCATACTGGTTGTGTCATTCTTGCCCCTCATTTAGTCAGAATGAAAAAGAAAGATCTGGGGCTGCCATCTATTGAAACTGCGACTGAACGCCAGAAAAAAGAGGGGATGTGTTGGGAAACTGAAGATGAACTCTATAATGGTGGTCAACCCTTTAAACTTACTGCACGAGACAAGAAAGGCGTCATTGTCACTATTGTTGCTGATAACTATTTTGGATATTGTAAAAAAGAAGTTAAAACACAGATCAGCTATTCTGCTAACCTATTTGGTCTGGCTGAAGAAGAACACTCTGGTGGTGCCCTGGCTTTCCCTCGACACAATCACGGCGAAGAATTCGGTAAAGATTCTCGTACCAAAAATACAGAATACAGCTTCTCAGAAGTTATTGAAAAGTATGGCGATATAATAGACCTTCAAGAAGAAGGCTATGGTATTGACAAGAATTTCCCAGAGATTTTGTACGTCCCTGAAAGCAATCTGCAAATGGACCTCAATGAGCAGACCGTTTCCTGGACAAGCAATGGCCAATCGCAATCCATTAAATTAAAGCCAGGGCTGATTTACATGCACCCTAGTGGTTATAAAATTGCCATGGAAAAACACCCTAAAGCACCTTCCTGGCGTATTGTCGGCACGGATGCAGAAGGCACCTTCTGTCACAAACCTTCCACAGTCTCTGGCGGTGGTAAGTCTGAAATATCCAAAGCCATTGATGATGCCGTTATTTATGGACCGTTATTTGTCAATAAGCTCGATAATGCCATGAAAAAAATGGCTGAGATCTTTGCCTATGATTACTCACATCGTTATAAAGATGAATTCGCGCCTGATTATACAGACCATCCTCCACGCTCACCATTGAGCATGAAAAGAAGCCTTGGTTCAATGATCAAGATGCTGACTTCATCTGAAGAAAAATTTACACCTGAATACAATGAGTGGCTGGAAACCATTCCAGAATCCATCAAAGCACTGGCCTTTATCATTAAGCGTTTCTATCGTCCTGAGTGGGGTGACAATTGGCAAAAACACTTTACAGTGGATATGATAGATGGTTTTCAGGGGCACGAACTTAAATTTCAGGACAGACAATTAATTATGTCCTATTTACGAGTGGGTTTTGATCAAAGCGGAGCCTGGCGTATTTACAAAATGCGTCAAGATTATGTGGTTGCTGAGAAATTGCAAATGGAAGACGACATCAGTGCTTCTGTTGTTGTGCCAGCCAAACGTTTGATTAACATGCCTGAAAAGAACAAGCATGAGTGTATTAAACTGGTTAAAAACTGTGAATACAGATTATTCCAAAGACCAGACGATGCCGTTATCAAAGGTTTTGACAAGCAAACAGAACTCGAAATGTCCATGCCAGATAATTTTGTTGCAAACTATCAGCCTCTCACCAATGATATTCTAAAAGAACTCACTGAAGATCAGGTAGAGTTTGATAAATATACACCTCCGATGCGCAATTTTTTACTGGATAGTTTAGAACAAGGCAAGACGGCTGTTTCTTCTGCGCACCCATTAATGGTTGATGGTGCTCCGAGTAAAAATCCACGTTATTTACAATTACGCTCGGACGTCGCCCAACCCATCAAATTATACCTGGCGCAAATGAGTGCTCGTATGCACCGTCGTTCATCCATTGATGAACCTATTTGTTTTCCTGTTGATGCCGTGCTCACTGGACGTCGAAATAACCCACCTGAGCCTGAAGCAGGTATTCGTTCTTTGGCGGTTTATAACCCAATCCACTATCAGGAATTACCTGAATTGTTCATGGATTTTGTCTGTAGTCTCACAGGAAAATCACCCTCTACAACAGGTGCTGGTTCTGAAGGAGCACTGACTAAAGGCCCATTTAACGCCTTATTGCCCGCAACTGATGTGAACAATGCTCTCGTATCCTATATTCTTACTGATTATTCAGGTTTCAGTAGCGCTGCTGGTTATGTTGGTCCACACACTAAAGTCAACCATGATATCAGCTTGATTATTCCTGAAATTTGGGCACAGCTAAAACCTGAAAAAAGACGCCCGGATTATCTCATCAACAAAGGACAACTTGAAAAATTAGAAGACTTTGAACACAAGGGTCAGCAAGTGTTAGCCAGTCGTCTTGGATATCGTATTACCAGTCTGTTTGTACATGGATTTTTTGGTAA
The DNA here is from genome assembly GCA_016744395.1 of Gammaproteobacteria bacterium. Lineage (GTDB taxonomy): Bacteria > Pseudomonadota > Gammaproteobacteria > GRL18 > GRL18 > GRL18. The sequence continues at coordinate 5,342 of JADGEK010000036.1, forward strand.
GATTTTTGACAATCCATCCGCCGTATTCGATGAAAAAATCCTATGCCCTGAAACTCAGAATATGGATGACTTTGTTGACGGTATCAACAACATTGTTGAAGCACAGCAAATCGTGGCCCAACGATATCTTGATGACGGTTCTATTGATCTCGCCTGCCCTCCTCTTAAAGCTCTATTATACATCATGGCCACTGGAGAGTATGAAGGCAAAGACGCACATCACCCTGAAATTCGCGCAATGTTTACTCGTGAAGCCTTACTCTCATCAGATTGGTATAAGAAGCGTTTAGATGTTAAACAAGAACGCGATATTGCATTATGGAAGCGTCATATTACTTATCTGACAGATTACCTTGAGCGTGATAGTCATGCAGAAGAAGCCAAACGTCTGAAAATTTCTAAGCAATTAAAGACTGCGAATAAAAAGCTGATACAAGTTTCTAGTGAGGCTTATTTAGAACAGTTGGTTGGCACATTGGGCGCAGATCCAATGGAATGAAAAAATAATGCGGGATGATGAATTAAACTATTAACTATAATCAAGCCATTATTTAGCCTCTCTTTGAACATCAAAATATAGAGGCTAATGATGATTATTGAAGCATTGATTGAATGTTGCCAATCTCCTTGGCTAGTGCATAAGTTGATTTAAGTGATTCATAATTAGCGTTAATTTGTGCGATCGTAGAATCAAGTAACTTGGCTTTTGAGTTAATGATAGCAATGGCGTTACCTTTTCCTTTTAACTTCAAATCTTTTCGTGCCTTATAAACTTTATTGGCAATTTCAAGAGTATTACGGGATATTTTTGCCCGTGCTTTCAAAGTGGAATATTTTTGCCAGGCAAGTCTGACTTTTTGATTGACTTCTTTTTTTACAGACTCGTAGTTATAACGCTCTTTTGTTAAACTGCCTGAAGCCGATTGCACTTTTTTATAGTTCTGATTACCCAGATTGTATTTCCACTCCACTTTCAGATAGACACGTCCATCTTTAGTACGACCGCGAACACCTTCTTTGTTTTTCTCTTCTCCAAAACTTCCGACTAAATCAACTGTTGGCCAGTAGTCACCTTCAACGGCCACTTTCTTATATTGTGCAATTTCTATGTTGGATTCTGCCAAAGTAATGAATACACTTTGGTTGTTCGCCTGAGCCAGTGATTTATTTAAAGTCGCAGGCATGAGCTTTTTATTATAACTGGGCTGTAATAGTGTCTGCGGCTCTGCACTAACTCCGAATACCGATTCATAATTACCTAATGCTGAAAGGTATTTACCATCAATATCCGCTTGTTGCCCCAAAGCCTGTTGTAAAGAGAGTTGAGCTTCATAGACATCGACATCAGTTTTTGAACCTGAGCGTTTTGCCTTAGCCATTAAACTGGCATATTTTTCTAAAAGCTCAATCTTTTTTTCAACAATTTTCCTGGTCTCTTTATAATGCAAGACGTCAAGATAGGCATTTACAGCATCTAATAAGATTTTTTGATAAACTTTTTCATAATTTTTTATGGCAATGGTTTCTTTAACCATTGCCTGACTTTCTGATGACTGGTCTTGAAAGCCTCTAAAAAGATTTTGTGATAATTCGACTAAATAACGATTATTATTCATATTAGAAGAATCAATGCCAGTACCAGAATCCTCATAAGATTGACTGCCCACATCACCATTAATTCTTAATTCAGGCATAAAATTATCTTTAGCAACGTCAATATCAATACCCGCAATGGTCAACTGTTCTTTTGCTGCCGTCACTTTAGGGTGGCTGTCGATAAATTGATCAATTGAGTTTTGTAAATTATCTGCCATGACACAAACATTTGACAAGGACAGAGATAAGCCTATCAATAAAACTAAACTCAAATTTTTTTGAAGTACTTTATAACTATAGTTCATATATCAATCTCTAACCGCTCTTTTGTTTGTGTTACCTTTCCTGAAAAGCTTCATTTTTAATTTTCAAAAATGGCTTTAACAAGTATTCAAATACCGTTCTGGTGCCCGTATGTATTTCTATTGATGCTTCCATACCCGAGGAAATAGGATAATCAAGTTCATGATCACCGAGGTAGTTTTTTTTCGTTTTAATATCAACTTCATAATAAGAGTAACCCGATTTTGAATGAGTTAATGTGTCCGCACCTATTTGTAAAACGGTGCCATCAAGACCCCCATAGCGTGAGTAGTCATAGGTCGTTACTTTTATAATGGCTTTTTGTCCTTCTTTTATATAGCCTCGATCAGCTGGATTTAATTCTGCTTCAATGATGAGATTGTTACTGTCTGGTACAATTTCCAAAATGGCATCACCAGGGCGAATAACCCCTTGTATGGTATTGTATCTCATCTTCTTAACAATTCCATTGATTGGGCTTTTAATTTGGGTTCGTAAACGCTGAGCATTTACTTTGGCCAATAATTCTGTAATTCTCACAATATATTGTTCAGCTTTACTGAGTTGAGTACTGAGATTATTGTGAAACTTTTCTTTTATTTCTTCTTTTTTAGCCAGGGCTTCACGATGAGCCGATTGAGCTTTGGGGATGGAACTCTTAAGAATGTTAAGTTGGCCTGTGAGTGTCTCCAGAGTCGCTTTTATTTGTAAATGTTCCAACTTCGAAGTTAAACCTTTACTTAAGAGATCCTTGGATATGTGATACTGTTCATATTGAATGCTCTTCTCTCTTTTTAAAGTTTTTAATTTGGCTTCCAGCTCAGATATTTCCAATTTTTTTTGATTAATTTGAGTCTGGGCAACTTCCAATGAACTTTTTAGTTCACGATGCTGACTTATATAGGCTAATTTCTCAGCCGATACCAAAGCAGGATGATGTTGTGCAATGGAGTCAGGAAAATCAGGTTTTTTATCTTTCAATTGAGCTTGCAGCCTTATTCGAGTTAAAAGCAAGGAATCAAGTTCTGCTTGTTTCTCTTCACGATTGATTTGCCCGAGACCTAAGCTCAGTTTTAATAAAACTTGCCCACTAGAAACCCTGTCACCTTCATGAACCAGTATCTCTTCCAATATACCGCCCTCAAGATGCTGAATCACTTTAACTTGCTCTTGCGGTGCAACCACACCTGTTGCAGTCACCACTTCATCAAGCTCTGCAATTAACGACCAGATAATAAAAAAGCAAAGGAACAACATAATAAGCCATGATCCCAATCGCAATGAACGGCCAATGGTAAAAAGCTCTTTAAATTGATCATCAGGAAGATTGTGAACTGGTTTCTGGGTCATAAATTATTGCTTCTTTAAATGCTCTAAAACTTGTTTTGCAGGACCTGCAATAGCCACTTTACCTTGCTCAAGCACCAGTATAGTATCCGCATTATTCAGTAGGGCTGAACTGTGTGATGCAACAATTACAGTATTATTTTTTGCATACTCCTTAAGGGTCGTCAGTAATTTATTCTCTGAAGTTTGATCCAGATTATTAGAAGGTTCATCTAATAATAAAATTTTAGGCTTTGCTAACAACGTTCGGGCCAAGGCAATCTTTTGGATAAAACCACCTGATAAGCCATGATGATCACTCTGAATCACTGTGTCATAGCCATTGGCAAGCTCACTGATTGAATCATGGAGATCAATCAGTTTTGACACCTCAATGACTGAATCCTGATCAGCATTGACTGTCCCAAGGGTGATATTTTCAAACACACTGCCCTGAATTAACTGTGGTTGTTGTGATAAATAGCCAATTCGATGATGCAGCTGCTCTGAAGTAAATTGACGCATATCATATTCATCAAGAGAAACAATCCCTTTTAGCGGCTTATAAAAACCTGATAATAATTTGAGCAAAGTGGTTTTCCCACACCCATTTCTACCCATTAATATATGCAGTCCATTTGGACCAATACCACCATCAATATTATTGATGGCAGGTGACTCGTGCTCATTGTAGCTAAATATAATATTGTTTAGAAAAAACTTTCCTGGGCCAATCGGCACATCAACGGCTATATTATTTTTATCCTCATCTTCATCAAGAAATTGATCCACTCGATTTAAAGCCTGTCGAAATTGCGTCAATGTGCGCCAGTGTTCGACTAATTGGACATAGGGACTGATTAATCGAGAACCCAGCATATTAGCTGCAATTAAAGCACCTATTGTCATTTGTTGCTCTAGAATAGCCAGAGCACCCATAGAAGTAATGCAAATAGTAAACAACAAAGTCATAGATTGACTCATAACTCGATAAAAATCAGCTGATTTTCCTCGAGACAGTGAAGCTTTCATGGTTTGAAAATGATTCTCCGCCCATTGTTTTTTCAAATAGTTTTCACTGGACAATATTTTAATCGATTCTCTTTTATTGATCAGATCACTTAAGTGGGTATCTCTTTCACTGGAGACCTGACGCTCTTTAAGTGCATGTGAATGAATCATTTTCTCCGAAACAAGTGCCAGCACAACAAATAAAATAAGGAAGGTAATAAAAACCCACCATAATGGCGGTGCAATTAAAATGGTCACCAAAAGAAAGAGCAAAGAAAAAGGTAAATCAACCAATAATGTCGCAACAGTCCCCCCTAAGACATTACGAATCATACCTGCATCACGAAATAAAGATTGCCAATACCAAAAAGGTTTGGATTCTAATTTTTGCAATGAAAGTCGGTATAATTTATCGTATATTTTTTCAGCAATTGAAAAATCATTTTTTGCTGAAATCGATTGAAAAAAACGAATTCGGGTTATTTTTAATACGGCATCAAAAATCAGTACAATGATCATGCCCAGCACAAGACCTTGCAAGGTGGTTGTTCCTGCATGAAAAATAACACGATCATAGACTTGTAAAACAAAGATGGGTGTTGCCAGGGCCAGTAGGTTGATAAAAAATGAAATTGAAAATAATTCAGTGAAATAAGGGAACAAGTCATTTTTACGAATAAATGCCCCTATTCGAGTTTTTTTTGTTTCTGATGTCTTCATTAAATATCAATACAGAGTCTGTGTAAGGTTAGAGTTAAAATCACTGAACAGGTGTTAATCAGTACCGATGACCATAAAGGGCGCCCAGAACATGGGATGAGCATAATATGAAAACTCTTTATTATCAATTAAATCAAGCACTGCTAAACGATGTGCTTCTGATTTTGTTAAGTTTTTTTTCTGACTATAAGTAAACAGGTTCGTCGTCAATGTGACGGTGGCATCAGACAAGACCTCCCAGTGAGTCACAAGAATGCTTCGAGCACCTGCGTAAAAAAATGCTTTTCCTAAACCAGAAAGACCTTCTGCTCCAGGAGTTCCATCATCAGAGGCTGTGTTACAGGCTGATAACACAACCATATCGACATTCAGATCAAGCTCAGTGATCTCACTGGCTGTTAACAAGCCATTATTGCTCACACCATAGCTTGATATTGAGGGTGTTAAGACTAACGCAGGCTCAAACAGACCTTCAAAATCACCTGCCATCAGACCATGAGTTGCAAATTGTACGACATGGTAATTTGAGAGATTTTTCTGAAAAAGAGTTTCTTCTGTTGCCTCATCTCTCAAGTAAACATCTTTACTATTACCTTTTAGTATGGATGAAATCTGTTTCAACTCTGTTGCCGTTTCAGGCAGTTCAGGTATTTCAGATAAAATATCCACAGCAACATTGGAACGATGACTGCCAATGATAGAGCGGAGACTATTGGAACTCATCAAGTTATCATTTACTCCAGTCAAGCCACGTAGAGCAGGACTATTACTGCGTAATTTAATTGTTTCGACTGTTTTCACTAGTGAAGGATCGCCAAAACCAACAAAGCTATGCACGGAGGTATTTTTTTTATGTTTAATATGTCTTAATAAAGTGAAGGAATTGACCGCAGGTAACGATGAAACAGTCTTTTCTTTAATTAACCAATGGACATTTCGATGCTGTTCAGGTGTTTTAATCTCACTTAATGGCTTCTGAGTAATCAATACAGACAAGGGTAAACTTTGTAAGGCCGCATCAGAAATGACAAACAGTTTTTTTATGTCATTGAGTGATGAATAAGCGGGTTCCAGTATTTTTTTAAAGAGTTGATAGGTCTTATTAACAGGTAAAGGTGGGATTTGATTAAAATCAGCCACCGTAAGATATCTAGGTACCAGGACTTGTCTTAAAGTTCGAACAGTTTGTTCCAGTTCATCTTCATTGATGTCAAGTTGATAAAGATTTGCAGTCGTTGGCTTGACTAGCCATAGATAGCTTTTTTCTTGACCGAACAAGTAAACAACCATTGCTTCATCTGTTTTTAAAGCAGCTTGAACCTGCTTGATTGACACGGTGTTTGAATTAGCAAGGTTATCATACTTAGGAAATTGATTACGAATTTCCAATTCACTTTTCTCAATATTATCTTTCAGATTTTTGGCAAACTGGCGTAATTGATCTTCATATTCAAAATTACGTTGTGCTGGCTTTTGAGCAAAAGCCGTAGATAAAATCGTATCAATATCCTGCCATTGCTCCAGTAAGTCCTGCTGTGCACGTATTTTTTGAGCCAGCACATCAGAACCTGTTGAAAAACGATGAGACATTTTAGCCAAGGCTCTGGCTGCACTGGTTGAACGAGATAATTGGGCTGTTTCAAAAGTCTCATTTAATAATTCATCTTTATGATTAAATTTATATTGACTATAAAGGATGTCAATATGATTAATTGAAACTTGCTTTAAAGATTTTAATTCTGTGGTCAGGCTCTGAGCTCGAAGACCAGAATGCCTCTTTACTCTTAACTTTAAGCCTTTAATCGCTTTTCTGGAATAATCAATAGCCTGTTGAGCTTTGTATCTATCCAGATAAAATTTTGCAATATTCGAGTTCAGTTTAATTTCTTCCAGCCAATCCCCTGAGCCTAACTGGCCTGCAGCAGTAATGCCACGTAAGTAGTATTTTTCTGCTTCACTATAGCGTTTCAGTGAAAACAGGACGTTAGCAATTTGGTGGTTCACCTCTGCCGTCGCAATATTAAAATCACCGTATTTTTCCTGTAAAACTTTTAATGCCACAAAAAGCTTATCTAAAGCTTGTTGTGGCTTTCCCTGACGAAATAATGAAACCGCCAGCCATGTCTGTGCATTAGCCGTAAACCTCGGACGATATGAATCAGGTTTGGACCAAATATTAGTGGCTTGCTTAAAATGGTGAATGGATGGATTGTGTTGATTTAAAAGGTAATAAAGATAGCCAAGATGATTGTGAGTTTCGGCAATTGAAATATGATAGGCCTTATAAAATTGATGTTTAATTTCTAATGAACGCTTTAGCACCTTTTCAGACTCTTCATAACGTCCTTGAAGATAGTACAATTGCCCTAAATTATTCAAAATAGTCGCAATGTATGGGTGTTCTGCACCGACTTGTTTTTCATAGAGCACAAAACCTTGATGGTATAAATCTTCTGCTTCTGAAAAAAAATGCACCCCTTTAAGAGCACTGGCTAGAGATATCAGGGTCTGTGCGACGGCTGGGTCAGTTGCACCTAAATATTTCTGCCTCAATGATAATGTTTGTCGATATTGCTTAACCGCTTCATTGGTCTTCCCCTGCCCCAATAACATTTCACCTTTTAGCTGAAATATGTTTGCCTGCAGTATTTGAGCATTTTTTGATGTATCACTATTGATTAAGTCTTGAGATTCTTCTAAATACTCATTCGCCTGGTTGCTTTCATGGCGCTTAATATGAACCCGAGCTAAAGGAAGTAATATTTCAATCAACTTAATGCTTTTGACTGGATACAGTTTTCTTGCAAGAGTCAGCAATTCATTATATTTTTTTAATCCCAGACGTTCATTACCCTGATTAATGGCATTTTGGGCCATCAAAAAATTAACACGGAGATTATCAAGAGTATCTCTATACCCCCATACCGACAACTTTTCAGATAAAGCACTTAGGGTTGATTGCTGCTTTGGATAATCGGCACGTCGAAGGTACATATCAGCCAGAGTCAAATAACTTTTATACAGCAGTGATTTATTGGTTTGTGAATTTGCAGATTGTATAAATTGAAGGAGTCGATCTTCTGCTTCTTGTTTCTTACCATTTTTATACAATTCAATTGAATGTTGTAATGCAAAAGAAGATGTTGACGGTGATTGTACGCTGACTGCAAGAGTGCTTGTCGACGTGAATAAAAAAAAAGCAAGAACAAAGAAGAGTATAGAAAAAGTCGTTTTATCAGTCATCAGATCATTGGTATTTCATTATGTGACAGCGGTTTATGCCACGGATGTATTGAGTTGGCTATCACTATACACCGTCACAGCCTGATTGTCTGAAAGTGAAGTGTAACTGTTCAACGTCAAATCACCTGAGACATTAAAAGATTGCCCCTGTGACCAATCACCTTGCAGCTGCAAATTGTCATTCGCATCACCCAGCACATAAACAGTATTATCACCTGACATTTGAGCCACAGAGCTGGTATCCAAAAGCAGTGTATTGGCTTGATTATTACTCAAATCAAGAACTTCAATGCTGGACAGATTATTTCCAGCATCACTAATATCGATAGAACCTTCCTGGACAAAGCGCAAGCGGTCAAAGCCTCCGCCACCGTTAATCGAGCCAAATTGACTTTCCAATGTGGTTAAAATATCATCCGAAGAAGTACCGACGGGAGTCTGAAACAAGCTTTGAACCAAATCACTTTGCACGTACAGTGAGCTGCCAGCATTTTGATAAAGATACATATCAGGTGCATCAGAGAACTCGCCACGCCCCGTTAACACCCAGCTTTCGCCTGCTGCAGTCTGCACACTATCCTGGCCCGCATCACCTTTAATATACATTGTATTGTTTGTGGTACTATTGACCGTCGAGAGATTAAAAGTCACATTATCTGTCGAACCATTACTGACATCCAATAGCTCAATATTTGACACAGTTTTTCCGCTGCTCAAATCAATTTCATTGCCAACAGAGCTTAAAAGAGTAAGAGAGTCAAAACCTGCACCTCCATCTACATTCGCATCATTTTTATCTAAGAAAATAAATGAATCATTATTGCTGGTGCCCGTTGCATCAACAATAGGTGCTCCAAACTCAGCATCAGCATAAAGCAACACTTCAGTTCCAGCATCATCACCTCTGTAAACATGAAAGTTTGGCCAGGGATTAGCAGCACTCACATAACCCGCATAAGTCCAATTAGCGGCATCAGACAAAGCCAAACTATCACCACTATCACCCAGAGCAACCAGGGTATTATTCTGAGTAGCAGCCTCGGCAAAATCAGCCGAAAGAGTCAAGCCTGAGGCAACCCCTTCAATGCTGAGTACTTCAATATTAACTGTTTGACTGCCCAAAGCACTGAAATCAAAATTTCCAGCAGTCACCATTTGGAGCGTATCGGTGCCTGTCAAACCATCAATATAGGTGTAATTGGTGTTTTCCACCTGAAATGAGTTATGAATAATCCCAGTGCCTGCCAAATCACCCAGCATGACGATATCAGGCTGATTATTGATACCATCCCATAGATTAACCGTTGTATTGGAACCATCTGTCGAGCGATATTGAAAAAACTTTAAGCCGACAAAATCATTCAGACCATCTACATGGCCAAGATAACTCCAACTGGAACTGGTATTATTACTCAGGTCAGAGAGTAATACTGCATCATTCGCATCACCCATCACAGTAATGGTATTTTGTGCATTACTCATGGCAGCCACAGAAGTCAAATTCAATGTCACGGTATTAACACCACTATCACCTCGGGCATCAATCACTTCCAATTCAGTGATTTTTGCAGCAACACCTGCTGTGGTGAAATTATAATTGTCACTGCTGACCAGCAACCAATCATTGACTCCACCACCGCCATTCAGTGAAGTAAAATTTAAATCCAGTGCAGTAAATTTATCACTGACATTATCCACACCAGAATTCAGACCTGGATTAAAAAAGACGCCAGGCGTACTCGCTAAATTCACCTGAACATTGAGCACACTGCCATCATTTTGTTCAGTGGTTTTATATTGGTAGAGGCTTTGTCCACCAAGACCTGTCTCAAGTCCAGCAAAACTCCACTGACTGGCATCAGACAAACTAACGATATCAACACCTGCTTCACCTAAAATAGAGAGTATATTATCACTATCAGTGATCGTATCAACAACTGTTTCATTGATCGTAAACGTGGTAACACCAGCATGAGTATTACCTTCAATGACTTCGATATTACGGATAGTATTAATAGTAATCGATGCGTTGGTATAATTTTGCGTCGCTGAATTGAATCCTAAACTGTCTGTACCTGTACCACCATCAATGCCATCAAAAGTGGTGGATACAGGGGTAATGGCAAAGTCCCCTGCAAAACCATTGTAATAAGTGCCAATATTATCAGCCATTTCCAGTTCAACATTCAACGTCGTACCATCTTCTGCCTTGTATTGCTGAAAAGTATAATCCGTTAAATCATTCGTGCCACTGGTACTACTATTAATCTGCCCCATATAATTCCATAGGCTTTGAATATCACTGACCGTTACACTGTCAGCATTGTCACCAATTAAGCTCAGAGTATCATTGCCATCAGTCGCCGCTTTTACGAATGTCTTATCAACGGTGATAGTGTCTACAGAAACAGGTGTATTACCCGTATGTACATTATTGCCATCTACCTCACGATAAGTGTTCGTGGTATTAATGATTTCAACATTGGCTAAATCACCCCCTTCTCCAGTAAAATTCTGGGTTTTAGCGACCAGGCCACTGTGCAATTCCAGGGTGTCAATGCCTGCCCCCAGATCAACACTACCAAATTGAGTGTCAGGTAATTCAAGTGCATCATTACCCGCAGTCCCTGCATAATACCAATCTGGATGGTTAAGTATATCTGCAGAGATATTCAGATAATAACTGTCACCTCCGTTAGTGCCCTTAAACTGATATAAAATATTGCCATAAGCATCACGAGTCGAATCAATGTCTTTAGTTAAAGGTGATAAATTATCACCATTATCGATATTGTACTGAGCAAATGTTTTCCAGGTTGAATCACCATAGTCATAGGTCCAGTTGTCAATGGTATGAGCGGCAATATCAATAATTCCCTGATAAAGCCAAACACTTTCATCAGTCAGGGTGACGGTATCTGCAGCATCGCCTGCAACAGTTAATGTCCAATGCTGTGAATGGTCTCCTGCATCAAAGAAACTTTCACCGCCATCAACAACTCCATTACTATTGAAGTCTACCCATTTCATTTCTTCAGCAACGGATTTAAGAGCCTCTTCATTTAGAACTACATTATTGGTTCCATAATGACGAGCCTCAAGAATTTCGATGTTATTAATTTTGGTATAAGCCGTATTGGTCATCAGATCATAATCTCCGTCGCCATCACCAAAGCCTGTTGGCACAGTGGCAGCATTCGGATCCCCAGGCAAGCTCAGATCACCGCCAGGCAGATAAAAACTTAAAGTATCTGTATCATATTCGCCTGTATCTATCGAGACAAAATCTGAATTATTAGCACCACTGACAGCATATTTCTCATCTATAAAACTATCCCCTACAATGCTGTAACGGGAAATATTAGTATTATAAACAATATAATCTTGAAGAGGATGTAGATGATTGGGTTGATAATAAAACCCATCATTAACTGCAAGGTGTTCTGAACCATCCATGTAAAAGGTCAACACTGACGAAGAATCACTGTATGAGCCAATACTTGAAGAACCGCCTGCACCTGCTAATGTGACATTATCAAGAGTGACATTATTATAATTAGCAATGCCAATTGAGGCGCCATCCCAAACCGCTTTAAATCCAATATGATTTCCCGCTGCACCGCTACCATCTGAAAAATCAAACGCATCAGCACCACTTATGGTTGCATCACTGGCAAAGGTTGTGACACCTAACTGGGCATTGATAATATCAACCACACCCTGTCCATCGGTTGCAGCAGACACATCAATAACAATGGATTGGGCACCTGCAAGCGTATAGTTAAGCGTCAGAATAGTACTTGCAGCCACATCAGTAAAGCCAGTGAGCTTGGCATAAGAAAATGTAACAGGGGAGCCTCCTGATGTGGTCAACCCTCCCGTTGCGCTATAAGAGTGTATGAAATCATTAGCATCACTAAAAACTAATAAATCTTGGGGACTGGAAACAGGAGCAGTATAGGCATAAAAATGAATCTCAGTATAGGTGTCACCGAATAAACTGGAACCATTTAAATGCGTTAAAACATCCCAGTGCATGTCTTTAAAAGATAAGTTGAGTTGGCCATCAAAATTAATAATATGCTCTGCTCCAGTAGGGAGAGTAGCCAAACCAGCAAAAGAATCTGACGGAGGAGCCAGGGCAGTTGGAGCCGCAGCGCCTAAAGCACCACTGATGCCATCCGAAGAAAGCCCAGAACCTAAAGAACCCAGAACTCCATCACTACTGCCATTGCCATTGATGCCATTAACATCACTGGTACTGTAAGCTGTTCCTGTCGTACCATTAATAGAGTTTAATGACGCTTGATTTGCCCCAATAGAACCCAGGCTATCGGATAATCTTGCCAGATTTTCTGGTGGTGGGGTATAGTTAATTGGCACTCCATCCGACTCATCAGAAGTAGATCCAATAGTCACTGGCACTGAGAATGCAAACAATTCAGGTGTTGACAAGCCTTCTTCAGAGACAGGTACATCACCTGACTCAGGAGCATTAGAAACAACGCTCAAAGGTTCTAAAAAGTCTGACGTTATTGCATTGTCAAGCTCAAGCAACTCATTTTCTAATAACTGTATATCACCCTCTATATTGAGGATTTCTGCTAAAAAGTCAGTGTCAATTGATGATAATTCAATAGGCTGCTCTAAAAGAGCGTCTAAGGATTCAAACGTTTCTGTTAGTGAAGCAGTTGGAGCAGGAACAATAGAAGCAAGCCCAAAATCATTGATTAAATCAGAAAAAATCGCTGCATCCATGACAAAGAGAGTATTAGCAGCCTGTCCTGCTGACAGAGCCTCTGGCATTAGATTGGTCGACATAACATCAGTTAATGTAGGTGGAACTTCTTCCTGAAAAGTTAATTCAACAGGGAGTCCCAATGAATTTGTTTCTACAAAGGGAGATCCGATTTCTGGTTCTGAGTGCTTATGAGTGACTAAAGAGATAGAAGCATCCGATGTTTTTATAAAATAGTCTTTAATAATAAGTAACTTACCACTTGCCAATTGAATAATTAAATTATTCCCATACTGAGCAAATTCAGCATTTTGCAATAGTTCAGGCTTTATTGTAGAAATTTGGTTAATTTTCAAGTTGGCTTGTTCCTATTTTTCCATACCAATGTAGTCAAAGCTCATAGAAATGGGTAAAACGTTATTTAATTCCCTACTTTAAGTATGGCTTTATTTTGAATAAAAATCAATATTCAATATGATATACTTACTGAAAAAAAACAATATTTTTACAAACAATATCAATAGTTTAAAAAAATAATCATATCTGGCAGCCGTTAAGTATCAGTATCTAAACTAACTGCTGATTAAGCCAATTAATGTTGTCTATTTCAATGCAGTGAATGGAACAATAGAATCAATTAAGAAAATATTCTTAATTTTGGATCTTCAAATTAAACCGTACCTTTTAAACTTACAGCTTAGTGAGCAGAGCGGCACTTGGGGCTTAAAAGAATCGAGGGGCTCGCTAGGATAAGTGCTTGTGAAAACGATTGTGAGGTGGATGGTCTTGCTTGACTGGGGACGCTTCAAGCCATCCATGGTCGCTTAAGTTCCGGCATCCATGCCTCCACAAACCCCATTCAAGCAAGACCACCCACCCCCCACTCTTCAATCGCAGTTTTCCTCACTCGTGTTATCCAAAAGCAACATCAAAAGATGAGAAAAAGTCAAATAACAACCCCCTCAGTCCCCCTTCTAAAGAAGGGGGAAGCAACAGCAAAAACTCTGAATATTGGTCTTGTTCCAGTTGCTTTGGTTTTTGATGTTGCTTTTGGACAACGCGAGCGAGGTAAGTGCCGTAAGAGGCTGTGAGGAAGGTAGGTGCGTCTGTCTGGGGTTTTCGAAGGCATGGATGCCGGAGGTTAAGCATGCCAGGGATGGCCTTGAAGCGGCCCCAGCCAGATGCACCTATCTTCCTTACAGTCGTTTTATAAGCATTTCACCGAGCGAGAAACACTTCTCTTTCTGTTGATCTTGAATTACCGCAATGCTCATTAAGCTACAGGTTTAAAAACCGAAAGTACTGAAGTGTAAAAAAGCATTAAGAGCCATTTATTCCCTCAGCTAATGCCCCTTATCTAAGTTAATAACTCTTACTTCTGTGCATTAATCACTCTAAACTGCACTCTCCTGTTTTCAGGAGAACCAGGTTCAGAAGGCGTCAACAACTCATCTTCACCTTTACCAACCACAATCATGCGTTTATCAACCACATTGTACTGGCTTAAATGATTTTTCACACTATCTGCCCTTTGCTGTGATAGCCACAGGTTATAGTAGGTTTCACCAATAGCATCCGTGTGCCCTTCAATGACAAAGAAGCAATTTTGCAACTGAGGCATATTCATTGCCTGTGCAATTTTCTTAAGCATTTGAGTGTCCTGAGCTTCAATAGTACTGGAGTTAGATTGAAAACGAATATTGACAGCAACCGATTGAGCGCCCGCCATACAAGCATCAGCAGCCTGATTGGCAGCCATCTGCTGACCCATTTCTTGTTGATCAGCCTCAATTGCTGGTTTATCTTTCTTCAAACTAATGCCTCTAAACTTCATACTACTTGCAGCTGGGGTTTTCTCAACCATGAAAGCATTTAAGATATCATCAGAAGAAGGATCCTGATTTTGCAAAGAAACAACACCGTCTTCAGCAATCGCGTTGAAACTGATAGAAGCGAATACGCAAATACTCAAAAAACCTTTTAATGTTTTTCCCAAAATTGTTTTATTACTCAAAAGAATTTCCTCCAATTAACATGTATATTTCTAATAATACCACCTAATAGCATCGCATTCATCTAAACTCTATGGAATACTCCAAATATCTAATGCGTATTTAGCTATATTAGATTGTTTATTTTCAGATAAGATTTGATCCATTTTTTCCTTGTAATCGTGACTTTTTTCAATAATTTCAACTGATTTCAACTCATCATTCAGTGGTGAAGCACTGACCATAGCCTGTATGCGCTCTTCACCATAGGGATTTTCAACAACTAATTTCAATTTGGATTTATTGCCTCCAACCACATAAATTTGACCCGCTTTTATTTCATGCTTTTCTTCAAACAGGTTAGGAATCAAGTGAACTACATTGCCATCAGCCTGAAAATAATCCAGTTTTAAATAAGCATCTCTATCCGCTATTAAGTAAATAATAATATGCTCACCAGAGCGATAATACATATTATCTTTCTTAGCAGTCCATATTCTCAATTTTACATCATTTTGGTTTTGTCTGGGATTCACCCGCCAGCTTTTAGATTTATCGTTTTTCATCACTTCTGCTGATAAGTCATTTTTTGGCGATTTTACTGGTGATACGCCTCGAACATGAAATGCCGCTTTTTTAAAGCTGTCTTTATCACTTAATACAACTTCTGGAACCTCACAATCAAACACTTCCGTTTTTTGAAGTTTGCCACTCAGCACCTTACTTTTTTCCAGCCCAACCTGCAGAATCGTATTTTCACCAAACCATTCCTGACGGCAACCTAAATAATAAGTCAAAACCAGTGATGAATTCGGTCCTACTTCCATTTTATCTTTAAAAATAACATCATCACCAAAATCGGCAGCTTTATTAGCCTCACTTACGATAGAAACATTGCCGTCCAAATTGGTAATAATACCCACCGCCGACTGCTCACTCGCATTACTGGTAAAAGTGATCAAAACCATAGCACAGAGCAGAATGCTGAACAGAATGTTTCTTTTTAATTCCTTAGTCATTGTTTGCTTCTCTTAAACTTTTCACTTCATAGACATAAATATCTGCCCGGCCTTTCAGAGCAACATTGCCTTTGGCTTCGCAAATCACTGAGTGCTCAACTTCTTTTTGAGCATCGTCTGTTAATAGTATAGGAGCTCCGACTGTTTTAGTCACCCCTTCAACTCTGGATGCGGTATTCACACTATCACCAATTGCAGTGTAGTCCATTTTCTTGTCCGAACCAATATTGCCAACCAGTGCATACCCTGTATGCAAACCAATACCATTATCTAGCTGTGCCCGGTCTTCTGACGCCCACTTACGATTTAACGCTTCCAGCCGTTTACGCATTTCAATGGATGCTTTGACAGCGGCCAGAGTTGGATTGTCAATATAAAGCGGTGCACCGAAAAAGGCCATTAAACCGTCGCCAATAAACTTATCAACCGTACCACCATTTTCTAATATCGCCTCAGTCATTGCAGAAAAATATTCATTCAAAGCTTTAACCACCTCTTCTGGAGGTAAATTCTCCGAATAAGTCGTAAAACCTCGAATATCAGAAAAAAGAATGCAAATTTTTTCTCTTTTTCCTTCTAAAGCAAGAGGCTTATCTGAACTTAAAATTTCTTTCACAACTTGTTCATTAACATAGCTTCTAAAAAATTTAGCCAGGCGTCGCTTACTTCTCTCTTCAGTCACAAATCGATAAAAAAAGCTGACACCAAAACTCCAGAAGATCAAGATAATCGGAACAATGTAGGGTAAAAGAATATTGGAATTAAATACGATTAAATTAACCACCGAATACAAAAGAAGCACCACCATCGTTAACAGAATGGATGAACGTATTCCTTTTTTTGATGAGTAATAAACCACCAGAAAAGCAAGACCAAAGTTCAGAGCTAAAATCCAGGCAAAAGATATACTGGTTAACAAGTTATTATTAACCAGCATATCAACGCCATGAGCATGAATAAGAACACCTGGCGTTTCTTGAGCAATCGGTGAAGGTAAAATATCTCCAGAAACATTTGTTACACCAACCAGAACAATTTTATCTTTAAAATTTTCTTCAAAGTAAACTTTGTTATCGGCTTTGGCCTGATTTAAAACCTCGATAAAAGAGAGAATTTTAAATTCTTTATTCAATTGATAATTAATCAATAAGGGCTTGCTATCCAGTATTTGTGTAGAATTATTGAGAAAATGGGTTGCAACCAGATGATCAAAACCTGGAAGTGATTTCTGATCTCCAGTCACTGAAGGGTATTGCAGTTTTATTTGTCGAATATAGTTATCAGAATCAGGTAAAGTGTTAACGACACCAAAACCATCGCGACCAACAATTGCACCGAAGTGCTTCATTGGTAAAGAGGTATCAAGCTCATGCAGTTGAGGATCCAGGTTTTTTCTTGTTGCACCACCAATACCCATAACAATTTTTGTATGATATTTATTTTGAGCAATCAGCAAAGCCCGTCTTAATGCATTTCGTTCTTTAGCAGGTCGCTTTACAAAATCATCAATTCGTTTTGTCCAAATTAAGTCAAGCCCAATCACTTTTGCCTGGTATTTCCCTAACTTCTCAAAAATTTCAGCAAAAAAGGTATCCCACAAAATGAAAGGCTGTTTAATTTCTCTGATAGAAACATCATCAATGCCGATAATGACAATTTGATTGGAAACTTCTTTATCATAAAAATAATCACTGCGTAATTCATAACGAGCATCAAGTGCTTTCATTTCAAGAAAATGAACAACGCCTGTGTGCTCAATCAGTGTACTAAAAAGCACACCCAGTAGTGCAATAATAATGTATGGGTATTTCATAAGTAAAAGTTCATGATTAAGTATTCATACCTTCTATTTATTATTATGTTGAATTTCAGGCCAATGTTCTACCCAACAACATGAGTGATCAAAGCCTTCAACAATACGATAATGTACAAAAGTATTATCGATAAGATGGTTTAATAAAGCCTCATTGATTTTTAATGGGACAATTAAGTCATTACTTCCAAACAAGTGAAACTGTGGCACGTCCTTCAATTTAGAGAGAAAAGAATGAATATCCAGAGAACCCTTTAAAGGAGTGACCTCATGGTATCTAGTCCACAGTTTATGGTCCAGGTTCGAAGCAATTGTCGTTAATTGAACAACGTCACTGCGTTGAGCTGCAAGCAACATGCCAATCACTCCACCGCCAGAAAAACCAATAATTTCAAATTGACGAATACCATACTGCTCTTTCAAGGCATTAAAAATCACATGATAAGCATCAATAACTGCCTGGCTATAGCGATGACTGGTCCAATACTTTGGCTCACAATTGATCATTGTCTGGCTAATTTCAAATTGACAAGGACGGGCAAGATAAAGAACATTATTGCGATCATCCTTAACAGCCAAACGTAATGCCATCGGGTTGACTGGTGTCGGGTTAATGGAGCGTTTAAAACGACTTTGCCATGCTAAGCCATCGCCTTCAATATAGACGGTTAATACCTTTAAAGCCTTTTTCCTATTATTTTTTAATGCAGAACTTTTTTTCCAGCCAAAAATTGTAAAAACGCCTGTATCAAACGTAATTGATTGAAGCCCCGCTTTTGCTGCAATTCTCGTGGCAGTTTCACTACGCTCGGTTAAATCCGTCATTGAACAGGAGAACACAAAAAATAAACTGCCTAAAAGTAAACAATAATCTCTGATTAACCTCAATTTTTATCACTATTATTTAAAAACTTATTGATAAATCTCAAAATCATGCCCTTGGCTGGAACCAACAGGTGTCACAATCAATTTTTCATCCAGTCCACCTCTCTCACTACTTGAAGCATAGTTTCTTGAAGCCATAGCATGAGCTAGTGCTGGGACAAATTTTTCAGCATATTGTTGTAATTCGCTGACCATTAATTTGCCATCCTTAGGCCATTGATCCGCATTATAAAAACCTTGGCTATTCTTTTTCATGCCATTTAAGAGTGTATAAGTAAAAAGTCCATGCCCAAGTTCACCAAACTCAGGAGCTAATTGATCTGCACGGGTAGCAGCAATAATATGAATACCTGTATTTTTAGATAAACCTCTCAAGGCTCTGCGCTGATGAAAGTTATTAAAGACATCGGTCACTGCACCTGACTGACAGGCATCAATAATGAGCACAATTTTTTGACTTGGGATATCAACAAATTTGTGCATTAATTCATTTGCGGACAAACCAACGGACTTTAAATGCTTAGGGTCATTTTGAATTTTGGCTTCCTGCGGCAAAAAATACCATTGATTATCAATAACAATACCATGACCAGACATGAAAACGACTAACATATCATTTTTATTTGCTACCCGCTTAGTTCGGTCAAATAAGGAAAGGATGGCTTTTTTACTGGCTTGCTGATTCAGCATTAAGGTATTGACTCTAGCACCTTGTTTTTTATTCTTATCCGAGGAAAAGGCTAGAGCAGAAGAAGAAAAAGTCTTAAAAATATCCTTTGCATCAGCAACAGCAAAATCAAGCGCTAAGTCTTTACCTTTATATTCATCAATTCCAATACTCTTCATAAACATACGTTTAGGCTTAGGCCTTACATCTTGCTTCGCATTAAAAATAACTTGTTGAGACTGCCCTGAAACATTTTCCCAGCCTTTAACTTCAACATTAAAACCATTTAAACCCTTTACAGGCACCACTTTTAAAGCCCATTCTTTTATACCATAACGCCCATCTTGAGCACTTTTTGTTAAAATAATGTTTGACTCTGGTACTTTCTTTCCATTATGAAAAATTTTAATTTCACGCATTGCATCAGGTGAGCCATCGACGGTTGCTTTTACAGTCAGTTTAATTTTTCCAGGCAAGCGAAATTTTTTTTCATTTGTTAAAATTTTAACCGTCACTAAAGGGGGCAAATAAATACCTTTTTCAATTTCTACTTCAGGCTTAGTGATCATTTTTTGTTTCTTAGTCAATATTTTTTCTAATAAGCCTGGTTCAAAATATTTTTCAGAAAATTGGTCCAAGTCAATCAACTTGCCTTCAGCATCCCATGAAACATCATGAAAGGCATCTTCATTACCATCATATCGGCCTTTTTTATCCAACACAGCCCAGCCACTTTTAGTTGAAACCAGTTGAGCTATTTTTTTATTCTGATTAACATCCACTAATAACAGGCCGCTTTGACGTTTAGGGGATATCAGATATTGACCTTTTTTGTAAAACTGAAATAAATTAGAGTTCAAATCAGTATTTAATATTGTCACTTTATTATTATTTAATATTTTTCCCGTCTTGACATTTTGCTTAACTACAGACCCCTCTTTTGTAAGAATATTTAACTGCTCATCAGAAAAATCGATTAATAAGGCAGGTTTATTAGCTAATTTAATTGCTTCAAACTTCTGTTTATTCTGATTTGCGTAAGCATATCGTCCATTCTTAAAATACAACGCTAAGGCCGTTCCCTTACGGTTAAAGAAGGCTCTATTAATGGTATTCTTCATTACCCAGCTCTGGGAAAGAGACAATTTATTTGTTTTCTTAGAGAAGCGGTATAGAGATAATTTTTTATCAGCGCTTGATACTAAAATCTGATTGCTTTTATCAGCAACATCAAGCGAATTAATTGCTGATTTTAATTTAACTCTGGAAAGTAATTTATGTTGTTTATTTTTTTCAAAAACCAGAATTTCATTTTTTATTGTACTTAAAACAATCAATTCAGCACTCACACGAACAAAATGATAACGATGGCCTTTCTGTAATTTTTTTATTCTTTTAAATGCTTCGCCTGCAACTAAAGGTTTACTATAAATCAAGCCTGAATCATCAATCAAATAGATTTCCTTTCTATTATAATCAATAAAAAAATCTTTCAACTTCATTGATTCTAAAGAAAAATTATCAATTTCTTTGCCTTTTTCCATATCCCATACACTAATATAGGCACCTTCCATTGTCATGGCTAAATAGCGTTTATCTTTTGAAAAGCGCATTATTTGAGGATATTCAATTTTATTTTTTTTAGTTGTTAAGGTAGGAACAATCGCTGCTTTAACTTGTTTTTTAATAGCATTAGAAACCTGTGATGAAAGCTGTCCACCAAAGGGTCGAGCATGAGCGTATGAAGATAAAAAGAAAACAATAAAAACAGTCATCAGGATACAAATTAATGCATTTCTTAATTTATAGCAGTGCTTAACCGTCATCATTCTCTCTCTCATTTAAAAGTCATAACGTATATTTGCACTGACGGTATAATCATTATGACCTTCCCTTAAAAAGGTTTTATTGTAAGATATCTCACCCAATAAATTTTCACTTGCATTAAAACGAAGACCGACACCTGCATTCAATCCAAAATCATCATCTTCATAAAGTGAGCTGTCATTATCAGCAACATTCCAAAGAGCGCCTAAGGTACCATAGTATTCGCCCCAACTTTTTGGTTGAGCTAATTCAGTATTCAGTAAAAATTCAGAAACAGTCGAGCTATCCAGATTCATCTGATTGGTTACACTCGAATTAGTTGATAACTGTGCAGTATAGGAGTCAGAGCTGGCATATCCATAGTTATACCCCAAATCCATGGTGAAATTCAGGCCATTATCCAGCTTAGAACTACGCATCACTCCAAAACCAGCAAAGTGATTATCCGTATCATAATCACCATCAAACGAGGCTACTGAGCCAAAAATGGTTCGATCTTTAATATCCGTATCTGATGAGTTATAGCCAATATGTCCATAGGCAGTAAAGCCTGAATCAAAATTATAGGCCGCATAAGCCGAAATAACATAGCCATCAGTATCTGTTTTGCTCTTATCATTAGAGTCAGTGTCTGAGGATTCATACCCCACTAGACCGCCAAGCAATAATTTAGGATTAATGAGTATGTCTGCGCCTAACAAATAACTTTCCTGACTACCTGTAAAATGAGAAGCATTTGAAATCATGGCTGTATTTTTAATACTGGTATGAGTTGGCGTAAACCAGATTGCTACTCCAGAACTTGTATCCCCTGCATTCAATCCATTTTCAGCATAATCGGCACGAGCTAAAGAAAAACGCCCCGTTTTATAAAGTGTTTTAATGTGATCGGTGTAGGTAGAACGTATATGATCGACTTTTTTTCGTAATACATCGCGATTAATATTTTCAACAGACTCTTCTGCTCTTTCTTGATCTTGGGCAGAAATTCCATAATAACTCTGGCCACTAAAGTGATCCACAATAATATAAGATGGGATATCTCCAGAAAAAGTCACGTTAAATACTTCCAGACCCGCGCCTATAGATGTGCCTGTCAAAGTATAACCCGTCGTTCCACTGGTACCGACAGTCGTTGTGTTTGAATATTGAGAAACTAAAATGCTCTGGTTCGTAACACCACCACTACCTGTAAAGGTAAGGGATGATGTCGTGGAAACCTGGGTGATAAAACCATTATCTTCAAGTGCAAGAAAAGGGCTAAATCCACTCGTTGTCACTGAAGCAGTTGTTGAGAAACAAGTGGTACAAGCCCAGGTCAATTGGTATTCCCTAACATTATTACCACCATTTAAAGCATCTGCAGATGCAATATTAGCAAAAACCAACCCTGACAAAGTAAAAAGGCTTGCTAGAGAAGTTTGTTTATTAAAAATCATTATGGCCTAATCCCTAAATTAAATTTTAATGTCTATAATACTGCTATTAATCAATTAAAACACCCTGATATCAAAAAAAGTATCCGTTATTTGAGTTTCATTTATTTGTAAGTAAATGGCTTTAACTTCTTCCAAAGAACTCACAGGCAATGCTTCAAAATCCACTCCAACAATATCGGAAGGTAATCGGTCAATTATATTTTGTGCAGTAGCAAAACAAGCAACTCTTTCACTGATCCCATCGTTACTCGCATTCATATTAAATTTTGAATCACCAGGTAAAATAAGAGGTTTAGATTTCAAGATAAGAGATTGTATATTAAATCGGTTGGGAAAAAATCGACTGATTTCACCCTTTTGGTTTTCAAAGTAACAATAGATATAAGCATCCTGTTGTGTGCTCACCATAAGATTAAAAGACTCGCCAGGTGCTAAAAACACATCATTTTTATCCGCGTATCGAATTTCTAAGGTATTTTTAAGCTCATTATTAGATTGGATAATATTTGTCTCATCAATAGAAACAATTGAAGTCGAACTTTTGTTTGTATCCACTGAAAGACGCGTGGTATTGTTAGTAGCCGTTATTTCAGGCCAAAAAAAGTAAACAATAGTTGCGAGCAATAGACTGAAAATTGATGCCATAAATCCCCACTTAACGTAATTTTTTTCTGAGCCATTTTTCTTTGAGCTATTTTTCTTTGAGCCATGAGCACCTTGTTTTTTTTTCTTATTTTTTTTACTCAACCCCAGATTCAAAGTCACAGATTGGCACTGGTGTATTAAGTCTTCATAAGATGGCGGGCGATCATCTTTATCAACAGCCATCATAGATAAAATTAAATCCACCACTTTTGTATTTAATTTAGGATTTATTTCTTTAGGGTTCAATGACTCCAATGAATTTTTTTTGATCACCATTTCAGTAAGATTATAACCCGCAAATGGCTTTTTACCTGTCACCATATGAAACAAGACACAGCCCAGGCCATAAATATCGACTTTGAAGTCAACATTATCAGGATCATTAAATTGCTCTGGAGCCATGGAACTTGGTGTTCCAAGCATTGTACCGACAACGGTTAAATCATTATTTTTATCAGATTGAGTTGAACGTGCAATACCCAAATCAGCTAATTTTGGAGTAAAATTAAATTCTGAGTCTGCCCCCTCATTTGAATGCAATGGCTTGAGTAAAATATTCTCTGCTTTGATATCACGATGGATAATTGTTTTTTTAAAAGAATAGTCCAGGGCAAGAGTGATCTGCTCAATAATATTAAGTGCAGTCACTTGATCAATAATACCCACTTTTTTAATCCAATCTTGTAAAGAAGGGCCTTCTACAAATTCCATCGCTAAATACGGTGAAACAGGATAGTCAGATGCTTCAAGGGTCATTCCCGCCTGGAAGCAGGAAACAATATTCGGATGGATTAAATCAGCAAGAATTCGAGCTTCTCGGTGAAAGCGCTGAACAAAGTCTTCGTTGACAACATTTTGGTTCACATTTAAAACTTTAATCGCCACATCACGATTCAAAAAAGGCTGTCTCCCTTTATAAACCGTACCACTTCCCCCCTTACCAAGTATATTGAATACTTCCAGGTCAGGAATTTGGGGAGAGGCCAGACTGAATTCTTCAGTCTTATCAGTCATTGTGACTCATCGTAATTCATACTCATTTGAACGTTTTTAATACCCTTCAATATCTGCAACTGCAGATAATGTTATAAATCATCGTTTATAATATAGCTAATTATCCTCAATTTTGTATTGATATTTAATAATATTTACCATTTTATGGTATTTTCTCTCTATTTTGAGCACTTTCAGTCTCAGCCCTTAAGCTAAACAGCCAACAATAATTGCACCATTTCACAAAATAGTTTATAAATAAGGTTTTATTTTTAAAGTTAAAGGTAGTAAGTCCCCATGGCGATAGAACAAGATCAAATTGTTGCAATTAAATACACGGCAACAGTTAAAGACGAAATCATTGATAATAATATGGAAGATGCTGAGCCTCTTTTCTTCATGTATGGCCGTGGACAAATGATGCCTGGTTTAGAAACACGCATTGCTGAGATGAATATTGGCGATTCCTCTGATTTAGAAATCCCCGCAGCTGAAGCTTATGGTGCACATGATCCCGATGCTATCCAGACGGTACCCAAAGAGCATCTGGCTCACCTTGATTTGCATGAAGGTCTCGTGCTTCAGGGCCAGGGTGATAATGGTGAACCCGTTATGGTCATTGTTAAAGACATTAATGAAGATACCGTAGTTATGGATCATAACCACCCTATGGCTGGCCAGGATATCAGCTTTTCTGTCACGATCCAGGATATTCGCAACCCCAGTGAAGAAGAGTTAACAATGGGCATTGCAGCAGAAAATCAGCATCACCATCACCACCATGAAGAAGGTGGTTGCTGTGGTGGCGGTGAAGGTAATTCGGATAAAGAAGGCGGAGGTTGTGGCTGCCACTAACAACCAAAGTTTAAACGCCTTGAATGCCTTTGAAAAGCCTATTTAAACGGTTCAACGGGTGAAACATCCATGCCATCATAGGCATGGATGTTTCTATATTGTGCTAATTGATAAAAGTCCTGATTTCTTTTATCCAAAGAATTGATACTATGTTGCTCAATTTTTTCGAGTTGTAGCCAATACATCTCATCAGGAAAGGACTGGTTAATATCAACCACCTCATACCCCTGCCCTTCAAGCACGGCAGCAAGTTCTTCAAGTGGCTCAATACATTCATTCTTAAAAAAATAACCCCAGGCTAGTTCCTGTTCCATATTCCAACCCGCTTTGCGCATTTTAAAAAAGAGTTGCTCAATATCAATTGTTGAAATCATATCTATTGCTCTAACAAATGTTGTCCATAAAAAAACCGACTTTAAGTCGGTTTTTTTATTGTATTTCGATTCTATCTTCTAAATAAAGAAGACAAACCAACTCTAAGTTTTTAAAATATTGAGAACTTCTTCTAACTCTGTTCTGAGTTGAGAAATAATTTGGTGACTGCGAGTGACATCTTCTTTAGATTCTTCACCTTCAAGTTTCTGACGAGCGCCCCCAATTGTATAGCCATGCTCATACAAAAGGCTACGGATCTGACGTATCATAATTACATCTTGACGTTGGTAATATCTTCTATTACCACGGCGCTTGACAGGTTTTAACTTGGGAAATTCTTGTTCCCAATAGCGAAGTACATGAGGTTTTACATCACATAAGTCACTGACCTCACCAATGGTAAAATAACGTTTCCCTGGAATAACAGGGAGTTCATTATTATTCGACGCTTCCAGCATATGCTTCTACCCGAGCCTTTAGTTTTTGTCCAGGTTTAAAAGTAACAACTCTACGGGCTGAGATTGGAATCTCTTCCCCAGTTTTAGGATTACGACCAGGGCGCTCGCTTTTATCCCTGATATCAAAATTACCAAATCCAGATAACTTTATCTGTCCACCCGTTTCAAGAGCAATTCTCAGCTCTTCATAAAATGCTTCAACAAACTCTTTAGCTTCGCGTTTGTTAAGGCCTAATTCATCAAATAATCTTTCTGCCATATCGGCTTTTGTTAGCGCCATTTTTTTCTCATCTTTCTATATTTTTGAGCTTATGTTTAGTGAGACTTTAAATTAGTCCCTGAGTTTAGCTCCGTGTTGTTGCTCTAAATCACTTAATACTGCTTTGATAAGAGTATCAATTTCGTCATCTTTCAATGTGCGAGATTGCTCTTGCAAGCTCAGACTAACAGCCAGGCTCTTTTTACCAGCATCAACACCATCTCCAATATAAACATCAAACAATTCAACACTCACATTTCGGCCACTGCTCTTACTTTCTTCTGAAGTCTCTTTTAAAGATTTGGCCAGTGTCTCTTCTGCTGTTTGACGAATACAGTTAATTATAGCAGATGATTCAGTTTCGTCATCTACAATAATAGCAATATCTCGACGAATTGCAGGAAATTTCGATAATATTTCGAAATTTGGTACTTTTGCAGCTGAAATTGCATCAAATTCCAGCTCAAAAAGTATACTTGTGCTCTTTACATCCATGGCTTTAGCCACATTGGGATGTAAAGTCCCCATCCAGCCAACTGGATGATTATTTTTATAAATTCGAGCCGATTGTCCTGGATGAAGAGCAGGATTTTTTTCTGGTGCAAAATGATAACTCGATAAATCACCACCCAAACTTAAAAGTGCTTCAACATCCGCTTTTAGATCATAAAAGTCGACTGCCTGAGTTTTTTCACCCCACTGTTCAGGAAAAGCGCTACCATTGATAATACCAGCAATCATGACTTCTTGTAATAAATCACTCTTACCTTGTACAACATCCTGTTGTTTTTCAGTACCAGAAGCATCGCTACTTGAACCGCCTGGTACAAAACGCGAGCCCACTTCAAATAATCGAATACGATTTTGTTGACGATTTTGATTATAAACCAGGGCATTAATCAACCCTGTCCATAAACTGGTCCGCATCACTGATAAATCTTCGGATATCGGGTTCGTTAACTTGATACCAGGATTATCGGGTGTAATTAAATTCTGCGCTTTGGGTTCAACAAAACTATAACAAATTGCTTCCTGATAGCCCAAACTCACCATGAGTTCTTTTATTTTTAATTCATTAATAGTGTCTTCAGGACAGGCTGACATTTCAATTGAGCCATGAGGCAAGGTAAACGGCAGATTATCATAACCATAAATCCGCCCTATTTCCTCAACTAAATCAACATCATACTCTATATCAAAACGAAATGTAGGTGCTGTCACTTGCCAACTGTCTTCATAGTCTACCACGTTCATTTCTAAACGGGTCAGGACATCCTTCACAGTTTCGTCATCTATCTCAACACCAAGCACTTGAGTAATTTTATCTTTTTTCAACAAAACAGGCTTGGCTTTGGGGATATACTCATTACAGCTTTTCTCTACAATAGGACCCACTTCCCCGCCCGCAATCTCAAGAATGAGTTCAGTAGCACGCTCAATGGCTTTAACCTGTAGTTCTGGATCGACCCCACGCTCAAAACGATGAGACGAATCCGTGTGTAAGCCATGAGTTCTTGCCTTACCGATTATCAGTTCAGGATTAAAAAAAGCACTTTCTAAGAATAGATTCTGAGTGTTATCAGTGACAGCAGAGCTTTCACCCCCCATAATACCCGCTAAGGCCAAAGCCTGAGCATCATCCGCAATAACCAGATTATCGGCATTCAATGAGATTTCTTGGCCGTCCAGAAGAATTAATTTTTCATCCTGAGAAGCCATGCGAACATTAATTTGTCCCTGAATTTTGTCCAGATCAAAGGCATGCATTGGCTGTCCTAGCTCAATCATCACAAAATTGGTGATATCAACCAAAGGACTAATAGAGCGATTACCACAGCGACGCAATTTCTCCTGCATCCACATAGGGGTTTCTGCTTTGATATTGACATTTTTTATAATGCGCCCTGCATAGCGAGGGCAAGCTTCTTCAGCTTCAATATTGATCTTTATTTGGTCATTAATATTGACTGTCTGCTCTTTAATATCAACAGGAGTCACTGTATTGCGAGTCATCACACCAGTTTCACGTGCGACACCTGCAATTGAAAAACAATCACCACGGTTAGGCGTAACACCCAGTTCGATACTAACATCATCCAGCTTCAAGTAATCAATAATAGTCGTGCCAATCGGTGCATCTGCAGGCAACTCCATGATACCGTCGGCACTATCAGCCAGGCCAATTTCTTTTTCAGAGCAAAGCATACCCATAGAAACCACACCGCGAAGTTTGGATTTCTTAATTTTAAAATTGCCAGGCAATACTGCTTTAACCATTGCGCAGGCAACCATCAAATCTTTGCGTGCATTTGCAGCACCACAAACAATTTGTAGAGGCTCATCTGAAAGCGCACCAACATCGACCAAACACACTTGAAGCTTATCTGCATCCGGATGCTTTTCGGCACTTAAGATTTTACCAATAACGACACCACTATGGGCGGGAGCAACGGGTTCAATAGCATCAACTTCCAGACCCGCCATCGTGAGTTGATGGCCCAATACAGTAGTACTTAAATCTGGGTTGACCCATTCTCTTAACCATTGTTCACTAAATTTCATATCTTATTCCTGGACTTCTTGTACTGTATATTAAGTAGGGATTAAACACTATTGACTGGTAATCCCCATTCTCTCTTCTTTATCTCAAGGCAACATGCAGCCCTGAGGCAAAGAAGAGAACGCTTTAAGCTAAATAAACGATTACAGATTTATTAGGCAAATTGGCGTAAAAATCGTAAGTCATTTTCAAAGAAAAGGCGGAGATCATTGACCCCATAACGCAGCATACTAAGACGTTCAACCCCCATACCAAAGGCAAAACCTCGATATTTTTCACTATCAATGCCCGAGTGTCTAAACACCTCTGGGTGAACCATGCCACAACCCAGCACTTCTAACCAACCTGTATGGCTACAAACACGGCAGCCATCACCACCACACATCACACATTCAATATCGGCTTCTGCTGAAGGTTCTGTGAAAGGAAAATAAGAAGGTCTAAAGCGAACCTTCAGGTCTTTTTCAAAAAACTGTTTTAGAAAATCATCTAAAATTCCCTTAAGATCAGTAAAACTCACCTCTTCATCAACCATAAGGCCTTCAACTTGATGAAACATCGGGGTATGAGTAACATCTGAGTCACATCGATAAACTCGACCTGGAGCAATCACACGCAGAGGTGGACTCTGATTTTCCATAGTACGAATTTGCACGGGGGATGTGTGGGTTCTTAGTACCGTATGAGGATCAAAATAGAAAGTATCATGCATGGCGCGAGCAGGATGAGATTCTGGAATGTTGAGTGCTTCAAAATTGTGGTAGTCATCTTCAATTTCCGGGCCTGTTTTTACTTCAAACCCCATTTCAGCAAATAATGACTCAATCCGGTGCAAAGTACGGCTGATAGGATGCAAGCCACCAATCTGCTGCCCACGACCAGGTAAAGTGACATCAATGGTTTCTGAACTCAATTGTTCAGCTAAGGCCGACTCCTGCAGAATGGTCTTCTTATTTGAGATCAGTTCCTGAACAGCCTGCTTGGCTTTATTGATGACTTGACCTGCTTTAGGGCGTTCTTCAGCAGATAACTTTCCCAGTCCTTTCATTAAGGCCGTAATTTCACCTTTTTTACCCAAATATTGAACACGAATCTGTTCCAGGGCATCAATTTTATCAGCAGCTTCAATCGCGTTTTGTGCTTCTACAACCAGCTTGTCCAGGTTTTCCACCATGTGACCTCTATCTTAAATAAATACTAATTATTATATCGCCGTTAACGATACTCTTTTACAACAAAAAAAGGGGGAAGGCTTTCACCTTCCCCCTCTTCTTTTACTAACATTTAAGAGTGTAAAGAGCTTTAGCACTTGAGAGTCTCAGTACTAATCGCTTTACAATTTTAATATCTTAGCGCTTATGCAGAAAGTGCAGTTTTTGCTTGTTCAGCAATTACAGTAAATGCACCTTTGTCAAAAATAGCCATATCTGAAAGTACTTTACGATCGATTTCGATATTTGCTTTTTTCATGCCATTAATCATACGGCTATAGCTTAAACCATTTTCACGTGCGCCTGCATTAATACGTGCAATCCATAATTGACGGAATTGACGCTTACGTTGACGACGGTCACGATACTGGTACTGACCTGCTTTAGTGACTGCTTGAACGGCAGCACGGAATACATTTTTGCGACGTCCAGAATAACCTTTCGCCAGTTTAATAATTTTCTTGTGTTTAGCGTGTGCCTGAACACCACGTTTTACTCTTGCCATTTTATGTGCTCCTTATTCTCTTAATTAAAAGCTTAAACTAAACGTAACATACGCTTAATTGCTGGAGCATCTGACGCATCAATTGAGTCAGGGCTACGTAAATGACGCTTACGCTTAGTGGTCATTTTGGTCAAGATGTGGCTGCGGTTAGCATTACCACGTTTAATACGACCAGAACCAGTCACTTTAAAACGCTTGGAAGCACCACGTTTGGATTTCATTTTTGGCATAATACACCTCTCTATATATACGCATTGATTCGTTAATCGCAATTATTTTGATTAACATTTTCTTCTTTTAATAAAAACTTCTTTAAATAAAAAAAGAGTTAAGTAAAAAAACAACACTATACTCAAAAAGATAGCCTGAGGCAGGCCTCCTCATGAGTGGTTGTTACTTTTTGCTTTTTGGTGCTAAAACCATTGTCATTTGACGACCTTCAAGCTTGGCACGTTGTTCCACATTGGCCAGCTCATCCAGATCTTTAGCAACTCGATTCAATACATCAAGACCTAGCTCACGGTGAGCCATTTCACGACCGCGGAATCTTATTGTCACTTTAGTTTTATCACCATTTTCAAGAAAACGAGTCAGGTTGCGTAGTTTGACCTGATAATCGCCCTCTTCAGTCCCTGGTCTGAGTTTAACCTCTTTAACCTGGGTTTGTTTCTGTTTTTTCTTTTCCTGAGCTTTCTTCTTTTTCTGCTCAAAAATAAATTTGCCGTGATCCATCACACGACAAACAGGAGGATTGGCTGTCGGCGCAATCTCCACTAGATCCATTTCACTGTCATTGGCCAATCTTTTGGCATCTGCAAGGCTCATAATCCCTGCTTGTTCCCCATCTGCGCCAATAACTCGAAGTTCTCTGGCTATAATATCGTCATTTATACGGGTTTTGTTTGATTTAGATTTATCAAACTGTCTTCTTGGGGCTGCGATGGGTTGTATCTCCTAAAAGTTGGCCATTTTATTTCGTGACGTTCTATTTATGGCGTTTTATTACCCAAACGACATAAATCAATGAACGCAGTATTCTATTAGACTTTTTTATGAAAAGCCATATATTATTTAATAAAAAGCTTAATAAAAATGACTTTTCGTTTTTCTTTCAAGTAAACACTCAAAGATCATCTTTGGACATTAATAATTAATGCCCAAAGTGTTTGATTTCATCTGACATTTTAGCAATCAACTCATCGCTCTTCATAGTGCCTAAATCTTCGCCACTCATAGTACGGACTGCAATGACATTACTCTCAATTTCTCTATCACCTGCCACCAGAATATAGGGAGTTCTGCCTAAAGTATGCTCACGAATTTTAAAGCCAATTTTTTCATTTCTTAAATCAGTGTCAGCACGTAAACCTGCATCTTTTAGTTTTTGCGCAAAAGCCCTGACATAATCAGCCTGCTTGTCGGTAATACCCATGACGACTGCTTGTACTGGTGATAGCCATAAAGGCATTTTACCCGCATGTTCTTCAATTAGAATACCAATAAAACGTTCAAGAGAACCTAAAATTGCCCTGTGAATCATGACAGGTACTGCCTTTTCACCCTGTTCATCAATAAAATGTGCATCCAGGCGGCCAGGCATTGAGAAATCAACCTGTGCAGTACCGCACTGCCATACCCTACCTAAACAATCTTTTAATGAGAATTCAATTTTAGGGCCATAGAATGCACCTTCTCCAGGCTGTAATTCCCAATCCAGTTCTTTGCTGTTGAGTGATGCTTCTAAAGCGGCTTCTGCTTTATCCCAGACGTCATCAGCACCGACTCGTTTTTCTGGACGAGTAGACAATTTAACCAAAACTTCAGTAAAGCCAAAATCTTTATAAACATCAAAGAGCAAATCAATAAAAGCTGATATTTCACTCTGAATCTGATCTTCAGTACAAAAAATATGTGCATCATCCTGAACAAAGTTTCTGACTCGCATCAGACCATGTAATGTACCTGATGGTTCATTACGATGGCAGGAGCCAAATTCAGCCATACGTAAAGGTAAATCCCGGTAAGATTTCAAGCCCATATTAAAAATCTGAATATGACAAGGACAATTCATTGGCTTGACAGCATAATCACGATTTTCTGATGACGTGGTAAACATCATGTCACCAAATTTATCCCAATGGCCTGATTTCTCCCAAAGGCTACGATCAACAACTTGCGGAGTACGTACTTCTTGATAGTTATGCTTAACTAATACATTTCGGATGTATTGCTCAACTTCCTGATAGATGATCCAGCCTTTTTCATGCCAGAAAACCATACCTGGCGCTTCTTCCTGCATATGAAATAAATCAAGCTTCTTGCCCAGCTTACGATGATCACGCTTTTCTGCTTCTTCAAGACGGCGCAAATAGGCTTTTAAATCTTTTTTATTACTCCATGCTGTGCCATAAATACGTTGCAGCATTTCATTATTAGAATCACCACGCCAGTATGCACCCGCTAGCTTCATTAATTTGAAAGCTTTGATTTTTCCTGTAGAGGGCACATGCGGGCCTCGGCATAGATCAATAAAATCACCTTGCTGATAGAGTGATAAATCTTCATTCGCTGGAATACTTTCAATGATTTCAGCTTTATATTCTTCACCCATATCACGAAAAAACTGCACCGCATCATCACGAGATTTTACCGAACGGGTGATGCTATGATTTTCTTTGGCCAATTCAGCCATTTTTTTCTCAATGGCAATCAAATCTTCCGGGGTGAAGCTTTCTTCATAGGAAAAGTCATAATAGAAACCATCTTCGATGATAGGGCCAATGGTCACCTGAGCTTTTGGGAACAAACTTTTAACAGCTTGAGCTAATAAGTGCGCAGCAGAGTGGCGAATAACTTCCAGCCCCTCAGCATCGCGTTCTGTCACAATGGCTAACTCAACATCTTTATTGATAACATAGGACGTGTCCAGTAACTGGCCGTCTATTTTTCCAGCTAATGCTGCTTTTGCCAGGCCAGGGCCAATATCAGCAGCCACATCATGGATTGAAACAGCAGAATCGAATTCTCGAGAAGAACCATCAGGTAAAGTCACTACAGGCATTATATTATGAACCAATAAAGTTAAAAGTATTAAAAAAGCCCATTATTATAGCGCACTAAATTGGCAGCTTAAAGTATGGTTTGACATAAATAGGACAAAGTAATGTAAGAAAAAAATAAAAAAGCGAACTCTACATAAAGTTTTTTAACATTCCTACAAGATTTTAAGAATATTCCTACATTTATATGGCAAGGTAGTTATTATAATTAGTCATTAAATAGGAACAATAATAACTTTTAGGTGAGACATGAGTAGCACTGAGCAGGAATCGGATCAGCTCCTGCAAGAAATCATACAATTAGAGGTTGAAATCGATAAAGTCATGGCACTCAATGGTAACCGTGAAGACTTTGTTGTGAAGCAATATCGTAAATTCATTTTGGCTAAAAGAAACAAAATGAATAAAATGAACTTCGGGTATAAGGATTTATTACCCCATTAAAACGGTTATGCCAGTAGAACTTATCTCAATACGATTTTAGCCAGGGCATTCCCCACACAACACTCAGAATTATCACTTAGCAGTCCACTTTTTAGATACCTAAACAAATCCCAAGATTTTTCAAGCTATCTAACAACGGGTGATCATCAGGAATAATTCGACGATTTCCTGCAATTTCTTCTAAAGGCACAGGCACTGCATACCCACCCTGGTCTGCCACCATGACACCTGATTTTCCTTCAACAATCAAATCAACGGCTTTGGTCCCCAAATTAGTTGCCAGTATTCTATCAGCAGCTGAAGGACTCCCACCTCTCATCACATGCCCTAAGCTGGTTAAACGGGTTTCAAGCCCTGTTAACTCTGCCAGACGGTGTGTTAGGTGAACCGCTGCACTGTCTTCAGAATCAGTGGCAATCTCAGTTTCATCAATGGGTCGAGCCCCCTCTGCTACCGCAACAATAGAAAAACGTTTGCCTTTACGATTACGCCCAATCAAGGCTTTCTTAATGACATTAATGTCATAGGGAATTTCAGGGATCACTACCACATCTGCACCGCCAGCTAAGCCTGAGGCCGCCGTTAACCAACCCGTATTATGGCCCATAACCTCTACGACCATCACACGGTGATGGCTTGAAGCCGTTGAGTGCAGTCGATCAATGGCTTCTGTCGCAATTTCAACGGCTGTATCATAACCAAAACACAGGTCTGTCCCCCAAACATCATTATCGATGGTTTTTGGTAAGGTAATGATATTCATATCTGTTTTTTTGAGCAGACGCATGGCATTTTTTTGTGTGCCACCGCCGCCAATACAAACTAGAGCATCCAAATGCAACTTATGATAATTTTCTTCTGCCTGAGCAATGGTATCAATGACTTTATCACCAATGGCCATTTTATGAGGCTTGTCACGGCTGGTGCCTAAAATGGTGCCTCCCAGCGTTAAGATACCAGACAGTGCCGTGTCATCTAATCGTTCATAACGATTTTCTGCCAGGCCTCTAAAACCATCAAGAAAACCAATCACTTCCATACCATATTGATTAATCGCTGATTTTGCCACACCTCGAATTGCCGCATTCAACCCCTGACAATCCCCGCCTGCTGTCAAAATACCAATTGATTTTGAATCATTATTCATATTTATTATCTTTTGTTATGTTATTAGAAATTGCTTGTTCGCAGTTAAATCAATATGTCCAGTCGTCAGAAAAGAGGCATAAAGCAAGACGAAAATTTCTATACCCATTTTATTTCTAATCCTGTCTTATCGCTCTTAATTTTTCAAGTTCTGACGTCCGCTTTCTGACATCTTTATACGCTTTTTTGAAGTAGGAACGAAGTGTTTTTTTAACATTTTTTGCAGCCTCCCTGACGGGAATTTCTTTCAACACACAAAAAATAGCTAATGAATAGGTAATATCATATTGAGACAAATAGGCCGTACGATTAACAGTTGTTGGCTGACAACTGCCACAGGTGACATTACGGTAAACAAACGCACTATTGGCAAACATCAAACCAAAGCCCATAAAAACAGACAAAACTTCGGTTACATGAGGCCAGTTTTCTTCACCACCAGGCGGCATATCCTGAGCCATAGAACCCAGATAGTGTGACAAAGTATGTGCGAAAGAAGCAATAATGGCCTCTGGATTTCTAACCTGCCGAGGATCGTACAAAATCAGCAAACGATCTTCATCGAGCGCATCATCAGGCTCAACGCCCTGAGTATCACGCAATGCACCCGAAACAACCACTCTTGAAGGCTGCGTAAGGCAACTTTGATCAGTAGTGAGCGTACAGGGCCAATGTCTCAGAGCTGCATACTCTCTGACTTTATTAAAAATCAACTGTGCCATTTCATCAATATTTTCCGCATTGCCTGGGAAAAACTTATTTGAGGGTTCAACTAACACGGATTGATTAAAAAAAATATCAGCATCAAAGTTTCTCAGAGCCCACTCATAAAGTTCAAATTGCCACTGAATGGAATCTTCATCAAGAACTGGTGGAGTTTTTAGAAAATCAAACAACACAAAAACCTCTTTATCATCGTTTTGTCACAGAATTATACAGTCATAAAGTACTAAAATAACGCCTATATTGCTAGGTATATTCCCTATATTTTACTATATTAGCAATTAATTATGGACGACATTTTTAATTACGTCTATACTGTACGGATTATTATAAATGAGCAGATGTAAGGAGAAACTAAATGCTCTCTCAAAACACTAAAAATTTTAAAATTACCCTTGCTTCGCTCACAATCGCAAGCACTATTCTGGGGGGAGCCGTCAGCGCACAACAAAACGTCGTCAGCGCGCAGCAAAATGCCGTCAACGTTCAACAAAATATTGTAAACCCTGATCAAACCGTTATTATTTCTGATCCAGAGCCTGGCATTAATACGCAGCCAAATACATTTGATAACCAAAAATATCATTTTCCGCCTGCTAATGCAGTAACTCAAGTTCAGCAACGACGACCTGGTAATGCACAGGCTGGCAGACAGGCACAAGGCTACCCAATGCCTTACCCGTCTCAAAGACCAATAAATCCTAATGCACGACCTTATAATGGTCCACAACAAAGGTCAATGCCTATGCGCTCAGGTCCTGGTGCTCCACCCTATGGTATGCCTGGCTATAATCCTAGTTTACATCAAACACCATATAACCAAAGACCCTACGCTCAGAATCAATATAATCGTGGGCCTTATGGTAATCCGTATAATGCAAATCCATACAATAGAAGCCCGTATAATGGGGGGCCATATGGTCGTCCCTCAAACAATGGCCCATTTGATAAATTTGGAATGGGACCTTTTAATGGTGATTCAGCGCCTTGGGAAAGCTGGCCTTTTGGGTCTCGCGACAGCTTTTGGAATCGTAAAGAAATGCCGTTTAAAGATCAAAATCCATCAGACTGGTTCCAACCTGGCGATCCAAAGGAAGGCGCTGCCATCATGTGGGATGATCTGATTTCAGCACCTGATGATTTAGGCACAATGCCTGGTGGTTGGAATGTACCTTCCGTTAGTGTACCCAATCCTGTTGATTTAGAAGACCAACTTGAAAAAGCCAGTAAAGAAGTCCCCGATTTAATTCGAGTTTATAGCGATTAACCTGGCTTTATTATTTCTCCTTGCACGCAAGGAGAAATAACTTCATTATTTTCCCCTTTTCCCACTTCAACTTTTTTCCTTCCTAAGGCAGTAATTTTCATTATTTAGGTTACAATACCCCCCGCAATTAAGCACACTTATTTAGAGGTTCTTTGTGGAAGAATTTATCCCTGGTCAACGTTGGATCAGTAATGCAGAATTACAACTCGGTCTTGGTATCATTATTGAAACCGAACATCGTACAGTCACCATTCTATTTATGGCAAGTGAAGACACTCGAACTTATGCCAAACAAAATGCACCACTCACACGAGTCATTTATAATTGTGGTGACAGTATTAATTCTGTTGATGGCCAGACAATTGAAATTACCTCTATTTCTGATACCGACGGCATCATCACTTATACAGGTATCAATACCAGCAACGAAAGTATTTCCTTAAAAGAAAACAAGCTGGATCATTTTATTCAGCTTAACCGCCCTGCTGAACGTCTTTTCAGTGGGCAAGTTGATAAAAATTCCTGGTTTAATCTGCGTTATCAGACACTGGAGAATATAAATTCACTCGCACATTCTAAACTGTCTGGACTCACAGGCTGTCGTACCAGCTTAATTTCACATCAGCTGTATATCGCCAATGAAGTGGCTAATCGATATGCACCAAGAGTTTTGCTTGCTGATGAAGTTGGTTTGGGAAAAACAATTGAGGCGGGACTCATCCTTCACCACCAATTACTGAATGAACGTGCACAAAGAGTTTTAATTGTTGTTCCCGAAAGCTTGGTGCATCAATGGCTGGTAGAAATGTTACGCCGATTCAACTTAATGTTCAGCATCTTTGATGAACAACGTTGTCAGGCCATGGCAACAGACGAGTCCGATGATGAAGAAACATTAACGAGTAACCCATTTCTCAGTGAGCAATTAGTGCTTTGCAGTTTAGAATTCCTGCAAAAAAATGAAGAGTACTATCAACAAGTATTAGCAGGTGAGTGGGATTTATTGATTGTTGATGAAGCACATCATTTACAATGGACTCCTGAAAAATCCAGCGATGAGTATCTGCTCATAGAACAATTAGCCAAACAAATCCGTGGTGTTTTATTACTCACCGCCACACCTGAACAGTTAGGTATTGAAAGTCATTTTGCACGCTTGAGATTGCTTGATCCTGATCGATTCCCAGACTTAAATGCATTTATTTTAGAAGAAGAAAGTTACCAGCCGATTGCACAAGCAATGGCAGCTCTCATTTCTGATGGCCGTTTTGACATTTCTGAGAACCAGACGCTGGATAAACAAACAAAGGATATTTTAAAAGACTTTCTCTGTGAAGAAGAAAATATTCAATCCCGCAGTAAGCAAGAACTCATTGAACACATGTTGGATCGTCATGGAACCGGCCGTGTGTTATTTCGAAATACCCGCGCCACAGTGAAAGGCTTTCCAGGCAGGCAAGTCATTTCACA
>JADGEK010000202.1 GCA_016744395.1 Gammaproteobacteria bacterium
ACAAATGGATTGATTAGACAATATTTTCCTAAAAAGACAGATTTTAAAACAGTAACGAATGAAGAGGTTTACAACGTAATGGAAAAACTGAATAATAGATCTAGAAAGTCACTTGGCTTTCAAACACCTTTCCAGGTAATGCAAAAGTCATTTGCAAGAACTGGAGTCTCCTGTGTTGCACTTCAGGATTGAATCCGCGAGTCATTTTATCATAACCTGCCCGAGTGTAAGAGTAGATGAATCTTGCCATGTCATAGCAGAGTACAAAGGCATTGAAATATCTTACTACCACAACATGAAGGGGTTAAAAAATTGGCAATCCATACATAAAAGTGTAATTGAACTTCTTAATCATTTCGAAAATAAAATTATAGTAATGAAAAATCACTATTATGAATAAACTAAGCTACTTTATTAGAGCTAGTTAAAACCATTTGGGTGTAGTTCCTTTGCTTCGACGAGATTTATCACCCAAAATTGTTATTTTTTAAAAATTCATAATTTCTTTTCTTTGAACTCTTTTTATAAAATATCCAATAACTCTCAAAGTCTCCACTGGCTTTAAGTGAACGTAATTTCAATATTGCTTCTGCACCCTGTAAACTCCAACGTGCACCTGTAATATCAAGTCGATCATTAATAAGGTGACGACAGGCACCTTCGATAACGCCACTCGCAATAGGAAAGCCTGATTCTAAGGCTATGCCGTACTGTGATCTTTCTTTGTTATTCAGCAGATAGTCAGCACATTTATCAATATTTATCCTGTCCGTTATTTTTCTTTTGGAGGCACTGATCCGTAAACCTTTTGCCACCTGAGAACAATGGCCATTAAGAATATTGACAGATTTTTCTGCAATCCATTCTTCAACGGCTTCATCACCCTTATCAAAGAAACACCATGCCGCTTTCCAAAGATATTCCAGAACATGGATAAAATCCATGACGATGGTTGCTTTGACACTTAAGCGCTTCATTACTTTCTTAATCAGTTTAATCAGTTTAATCTGGTGAGGCAATCCATCGATTAAAATGACCCACTGTCTTATTTGTTCTGGATCTCTTTGCAGTGCTTCTAAAAAAGCTTCTTCAATCACAACTTCTGAATCACGCTCAACACTCGCCCAAACCCGTTTGTTTCTTATTGGTGTTCTAAAAGGGATAACATTATCATCTGATAGCTTCATAATAGACTTAGCAGTGCGGACATGGGATTGTACGGTATAAACTGCAGCGACTTGTGCCATGCGTTTTCTGTCTTTTTTCTCCCCTTGACTGAGTCGACTTGTCAGCTTATTACTCTTCTGAGCATTTTTCTTTGTACATTCCCTTAAGCTATCAGGACGCATCACTATTCCTTTGCCATCAAAGGTTAATACCAGCAAATCAGAGGATTGTATGCTTTCAATGCTGCCCAGTTTACTTATCTTGGAATAAAGGGGTTGTCACTGTATCTAACAGGCTCTCTTTTATTTGTTATATTAAATGTTTTGTTTTCATATAATAAAACAAAATGTTCATATTTGTTTTTATTATTTTTATTTATAACATGGTGGGGAACTGGCATTTTAGCATATTATTAGTAAAATTAGTTGACAAACCAGACAGAGGTTTTTTTATGATGAACAATAATTTTTTATTAGTTTTACTGTTAATGTTTGCATATGCATTTATAGTATTAAATATACAAAAAACATCTCAAAATTTGATTCACTTCTATAATGAGAAAATATTAACAAATGATGAAAGCCTAAGTCATATATTTAACTCATATGCCGAATGTGCAGAAAAATCTTACATTATGCTTAAAGAGAACAATAATAAAAATAAATTAACAATAATAGCAAAAAACAAACAAAGAAATATATTTATTCTTAGTTGGGTCTTTATTTTTATATCAGCTCTTTTATTCACATTTATTTTGAAAAATAGGCAAAAAGACTCTAGAATAAAATGACTGCTCTACTTTTAAAAACACTTAAAATGAGTAATAACACAGATAGCAAATTTAAAAAAAATATCAATAGCTTACATCCCGAAGTGTGGCAAATCATTCCTATAAGTATTTTCCAATACTGAAATGAGCCTGAAATAGGTACAATTCTAGATCTCGGGAGTAGACTTATCCACATATCCCCAGGTCTGCCATTTATGGA
>JADGEK010000135.1 GCA_016744395.1 Gammaproteobacteria bacterium
TCACACGTAAATTTATAGTTGGTTTTACATTAGGCAAGTTATATACCAATCACTATTCAGGTATTGGTATTTAAAGGAAGGGAGATCCATCTATACAATGGAATAGAATAAAGGTGAGTCAAAATGTCCCACTAATTTTCTCTTAGGGACAGAAAACACCACTTTTTCAGTTTTGCTTCTTACAAAAAAGAGTCATCAAGCAATCTAAATAGTCAATTCATAAAGGCGGTATAAAAATTGCTCGGTATTCGCATAATCACATACAAGTTTATTGAACAACTGGAAGAAAAATGGCAATAACGGATCCTAAGTACAGACCCCAAATGACCAACGCTGGCCTGGAAGCAGCCGAGGCCGTTACTGCTATTGATGAATCAGGACAATCAAGAGAAGGTTATATTGCTGCTGAACGTGCACTAACCATCTACTTAAACAAACGTGAAATTGTTACCTTAATGACTCTGGGAACTAACCCTGAGCTACTGGTGCTAGGCTGGCTAAAGAATCAGCGATTGGTACACGATATTAGTGATGTGCAATCACTTCAGATTGACTGGGAAACAGATTCCGCTGCCATTACTACTTTTAATTCAATTGCTGATCTGGATGACAAACTGGGACGTAAAACAGTCACAACAGGCTGTGGTCAGGGTACTGTGTTTGGTGGGCTTATGGATGATCTGGATAAAATAAACC
Source organism: Gammaproteobacteria bacterium (assembly GCA_016744395.1). Lineage (GTDB taxonomy): Bacteria > Pseudomonadota > Gammaproteobacteria > GRL18 > GRL18 > GRL18. The sequence goes on from JADGEK010000135.1 coordinate 697, forward strand.
TGTCTCAAGTAAAAATCAGACAATCCAGAGTCTATGAATTATTGCGCACACTCAATCATCATAACGAAGTTTACAAACGTGCTGGTGCGGTCCATGGCTGTGCTCTTTGTGAAGATGCCAGGTTACGATTTTTTGTAGAAGATGTTGGCCGTCATAACGCTGTTGATGCCATTGCCGGACATATGTGGTTAGAGAATATACACGGACATAATAAACTTTTTTATACCACTGGTCGTCTGACATCAGAAATGGTTATTAAGGGTGCTCAAATGGGTATACCTGTCCTCCTTTCACGTTCAGGAGTAACACATATGGGATTGGAAGTTGCACAAAAAGTGGGGGTTACTTTAATTGCAAGAGCCAAGGGAAGGCATTTTCTGGTCTATAACGGAGCAGATAACATTGAGTTTGATGCGATACCTGAATCCTCACAAACAAAGAAGGCTGAGAAAATCAGGTAAAACCATTCCTCAGCCAGTAATAGAGAAAATAAATCATGCCTGCTGCAATTACTGAAAATAATACCTTTATGAGCGTCAAACAGGTTGCGGAATATTTACACCTGAATGAAAAAAAAATCTATACTCTGGTCAATGATGGACATATACCCGCAACCAAAGTCACTGGTAAGTGGATGTTTCCCCGGGAATTGGTTGACCGTTGGATGCACAATTCAGCACATGGTGGTTTACTCACTGATCGTTTGATAATTGCAGGCAGTGATGATCCTCTGCTCTACCGTATTATTCAGGAGCTCGCTCAAGAAACGGGGAATCATGCCTTAATTAGTTATACCGCAACGGGAACCCGATTGGGCCTGGATTTGTTGCAATCAAATAGAGTTGATGTCTGTGCATTACATTGGGGCCCAAATGAGGAAAGCCACTTACGCCACCCTGCACTACTCAAGCAATACAGCCAATTTTCTCAATGGGTTTTGATCCGTGCTTTTCAACGAGAACAGGGGTTAATCATTAAGCCTTCACTGAAACAAAAAATAAAGTGTATTGATGATCTTTTTACCCCTAAATATAGATGGGTATTACGACAAAATGGTTCTGGAGCACAACGTTTTTTATTAGAAGTTCTCAGTAAACACAATGTGCATCTTGATTTTCTTGATACTAACGACCGTACATTTTCTGAACGTGAAGCCGCTTCTGAAATAGCCATGGATCAAGCGGATGTTTCAGCTGGAGCACGCTCTGAAGCAGTAGAGTATGGTCTTGAATTTATTCCTTATGGATGGGAGTCTTTTGATTTAGCCCTTCCCCGCAGCATTTGGTTCCGACGATTGTTTCAAAATTTAATCAATCGACTTAAATCCAGGTCCTGCCAGGCCATTGCAGAAAAATTACCTGGCTATGACTTGAGTTCAGCAGGTGAACTCATCTGGGGGGATGATTAAGTTTATCACTGCGAAGTCCTAGCCATTATCCCACAACTGAACTTTACGCTCTAATGTTTTTCTTGAGATATCCAGAACTCTGGCGGCAGCCGATTTATTTCCCGATTCTTCTTCAAGTACTTTAAGAATATGCTGCTTTTCAACATGCTCCAACGTCTTATTACTCATTGTATCAACATCAGTCTTATCTGAATTGTCTTTTAACAGGTCAGCCACACAATGTGCTGGAGAGGTACCTAATAACAAACAACGTTCTATCACATTTTTCAATTCACGCACATTACCAGGCCAATCATATTCTTTAAGTTTTAGGAGTTGATTTTCATCATAGGATGGTAATTCTATACCCAATTGTGTCGATAAAGTCGAAATAAAGTGTTTTGCCAGTAGTGGAATATCTGCACCGCGCTCACGCAAAGAGGGCATTCGAATCGCTAAAACATTTATCCGGTAAAATAAATCTTCCCGAAAATCTCTTTTTTTAATTTGTTCGTTTAAATCTTTATTGGTTGCAGTCACAATTCTCACATCAAGAGGAATTTCCCGATTGGATCCCACCGCTCTGACCGTTTGTTCTTCAAGAACTCTTAATAAATGAGCCTGCATGGCCATGGGCATTTCGCCAATCTCATCCAAAAAAAGCGTGCCATGATTAGCGTAACTGAACAGCCCTTCTCTAGCCTGATTTGCACCAGTAAAGGCCCCTTTTGTATGTCCAAATAGTTCACTTTCGAGTAACTCCGCTGACATACCGCCACAATTAATAGGAACAAAACTGCCTTGGCGATTACTCCAACTGTGAATAGCTCTGGCTACGAGCTCCTTTCCCGTGCCAGATTCACCTTCAATCAATACTGTAGATGGCAGTGGAGCGACACGTTTAACCACCTGACAGATGCTGTTGATAGCATCACAATCCCCAATAATACCAGAACTTTCATATACATCTTCAATTTGACGGCGTAATATATAATTTTCATGTTTTACTTTTTTATGCTCAAAAAAGTTTTTGACTGCCACCATCATCTGTTCCTGATTAAATGGCTTTAAAATAAAATCCGCAGCACTAACATGTAAGGCATCAATCGCTGTTTCCAAATCAGAATTTTCTGCCAAGAAAATTACTCCAATTTCATCCCCTTTATCCCTCAGTGAATAAATCCATTTTACAGCAACTCCTTCCGATTGAGAGATATTGATAATAATCAAATCAAAATGACATCTTTGTAGCAAAATTTCTGCTTCATAAATATTGTCTGCGACTTCAACCAGTGTGTATTTTTTTTTCAGATTAGTCTGTAATAGCTTATTGGTAATATGGTCATTATCAATAATAAGGATAGAAGTCAGGCTGATAGCTGACTTATTATTACCAAGTTTTGGTTTATCTAAAGCAGTCATGTCATACTCTTCCCTTGATACTTTAACATCCTTGCTAATATCATCTGTAACAGGATCAACGATTTTATAAAACAGTATTGACTAGTATAGTAGAGTTTCTCAGTTTAAAAATATTAATTGCGACATTTTGACTAAATCATCATATTATTTCGAGACATTTTGTCCAAATTTTATTTTATCTCATTCATTCAGGTTAATTTCAATTCATAACTGTGACAGAAACACCCTCTATAATAACCAATAATCCTAAGCCCCATAGAGCAATCTATTTTTCGTGATCAAGCAATTGATGAATATTTCACGTATGGCATTATTTTTGCTTTATTGAAAAAGTACCTTTTAAAATCTTTTTTATAACGTTAACCAAGTAAATTTTTGTCAAAACGAAGGGGATGCATAAATGACTGAAACTGTTTCCTCTATTCGCTCACAAATTACAGGAGTAATCCTTGCTGGCGGTCAAGGCAGACGAATGGGAGGCCAAGATAAGGGCCTTATTAACTTTGAGAATAAACCATTAATCCAGAGTGTAATAGAAAAAGTGCTTCCTCAAGTCGAGCACATCATTATTAATGCCAATAGGAACACTTCTACTTATGAAGCTTTTGGCTACCCCGTAATCTCAGATACCATGAACAATTTTCAAGGCCCATTAGCTGGTTTTCTGGCTGCCATGATTTTCGCTCCAACAAAATACATTATTTGTGTTCCCTGTGATGGCCCAATGCTACCCGACATATTAGTTTCACGTCTTGCAGATCAGCTATTAAAAAAAAATACTGAGATTGCTGTTGCCCACGATGGTAACAGACTGCAGCCTGTTTACGTTCTGATTTCAACACTGTTAAAAGACAGTCTCGAACAATATCTTGAGTCAGGTGAACGAAAAATTGACCTTTGGTATGCTAAACACAAGGTGACGATGGTAGATTTTTCTGATACCCCGGATACATTTATAAATATCAATACTCATCATGAACGAGATAGCTTGCAAAGTAATAGGAGTAACGCGTGATTGAATGTCCTATCCCCATCATCGGTTTTTGTGCGTTTAGCGGGACGGGTAAAACCACAGTGCTCACACAACTGATCCCCTTGCTCAAATCCAGTGGCATACGTCTTGGCGTTATCAAGCATGCCCATCATGATTTTGATATTGATCATCCACAAAAGGATAGTTACAAGTTGCGTCATGCAGGAACAGAACAGATGTTGATCGTATCAGATAAATGTCTTGCCATAATTAAAGATTTGAAACCCGAAAAAAAAGGAATTAACTTACAAGATGTGTTGAACGAGATGGATTATAACTTTCTTGATCTAATACTAATTGAAGGTTTTAAATATTATAATTTTCCAAAAATAGAATTACATCGCCCTCTAATTAAGGCACCTTTGCTTTTCCCCAATGACAAAAGCGTTATTGCTATTGCCACTGACAGCGAGTTAACAACCCCGCCTGACCATTTACCAGTGCTTGATTTAAACAACATTCATGAAATTTCAAGCTTTATACAACACTACTTGAAACGCAGTGCATGCTCTAACTACAAAATTGAACTTTATGGATGATTTTATAGTCAATCAAAGAGGTGATGGAAAAAGACTCAAAAATATTAATACAGTTGAAGGGATGAATTGCTTAAATATTATATGTCATTTATAGTATTAAAAAATAAAGAATGGATATGATTGAAGCAATCGATAGTAATATTATTGATAAAGCACTGCCCCTGCTAAGAAAGTATCAGAAATTCTATAAGATAAATAATTATTAATAATAACCATAGTATTTTAAAACGATATGAAATGCCTTATTGTCACCACACACCCATTGGAAAACAGTCTATGCAAATTCTTAACCAAGCAATTAGTAGACAACTTAAAAGCAATGGGCCATGAAGTCACCATTGAAGATCTTTATACCCAGGATTTTAAACCGATATTAACGATAGAAGAACGAGAATCATATTATACGACTCATTATAATTCATCAGATGTTGCTAGTCAGGTAGACAGGCTGCAAAAAACTGAGGCACTTATTTTGTTATTTCCCACATGGTGGTTTGGATTTCCAGCCATGCTAAAGGGCTGGTTTGATCGTGTCTGGGGCCCTGGTATTGCGTATAATCATGCCAGTGACTTTGGTCCAATTAAACCTCTACTGAATAATTTAAATCAAGTTTTGGTTATCACTACTCTGGGCGCTCCCTGGTGGGTTGACTGGCTAATCATGTGGCAACCTGTCAAAAGAATTATGAAGATTGCATTATTGGGCACTTGCGCAAAGAACAGTAAACTTAATTTCCTTTCTCTCTATCAGAGTGAAAAGCTCACTCCTCAAAAAATTGAAAAATTTAGTCATAAGATTAAACAGGTATTAGAGCGGTGGAAGAAATAATATTTAAAAGAAGAACAATGAGAACTTTTAGCTGCAGGTGATATTAGTTATGTCATTTCACCCACCCAGAATTTCAGCAATAAAATTGATTCTAAAACGGAATAAGCCATTATGAAGACCAAGCGCCAAGCAAGAGATTTACATGAGATTTTTCATTCGGGTGAATTAATTGCTCAAAAACAGTTCAATAAAAGAAAAAAATGGGATGAAAAAGCCATTGCTGGTTTGAACAAAATGTTTAAAGAAGCCATTGATGATGAAACAGCCTATTTTATCGAGGGTCAAAAGTTTTTTTTTATCTCAACCGCAGATAATAATGGGGAATGTGACTGCAGTTTTAGAGGAATTGAAGAATCTGAGTCAGAGCATCAACCACAAAGTGTCTATGTTCCAAATCCAAAAACCTTAATATTCCCTGATTATGCAGGGAACAACATTTATAACTCTTTAGGCAATATTATTGTCAATCCTCATATTGGTTTATTGTTTATCGATTTTCATAGTGCATTACGACTGAGAATAAACGGTGCTGCAAAAATAATTGAGGACAAAAATAGTTACAGTAATATTTGGCCAAAAGCATTGAGATATATCGAAGTTGATGTAAAGCAAGTCTACTATAATTGTTCGAAACGGATTAAAGAAAGCGTGAAAATATAAGGTTCTTATTTAAAACTGAGTAGGCACTTATATGCGGCAAACAATGGATCTAATATTTTCATGAAATAATGGTTGTACATACAACCATTGTCATGATAGTATTTATAACATGTTTGAAGAATGCTTATATTTTAATAGTAACGCCTTAGCCCGCACAGTGACGCGTATTTGGACGGAAGCCTATCGCCAGTTTGATTTATCTCCACCTCATGCCTTTTTATTGCGTGCTGTGCTTGCTAAACCTGGTCAACTTCCCTGTGAACTTGCCGATGAACTTAATCTTACACGCTCTACCATTAGCCGATTTTTAGACAGTTTAGAGAAGCGCCACTATTTAATACGCAGAGCCACAGAATCTGATGGTAGGGAAAGACAAATTTACCCAACTGATAAAGCAAAAAAAATTCACACACAACTCAATGATATCGGTAAAAAGCTGACGCAGAGAATGAGAAACATTGTAGGAAAAAATGAGTTGTCAGAATTAGTCTCTCAAATTCGAGAAGTTAAAAAATCAATTGATGTAAAATAATTTTTTAAGCCATATAGTTGTATGTACAATTATAATTTTATAGTAATAATTTGGAGAAGAACATGCCATATATTAATATTCGCATCGCTGCTGCGCTGGATAACAAACAAAAGCAGGCACTTTATAAGAAAACAACATTTCTTATGAATACAATAATGAGGAAACGTCAGGAAGTAACCGTCGTACACATTCAAGAGTCACAACCAGAGCAATGGTCTATCAATTTTAAACAGTTATCAGTTGATGCTCCAATTGGTGTTTATGTTGACATCAAGGTCACTCAAGGAACGAATACAACAGAAGAGAAAAAAGAAATGATTTCTCAAACAATTAAAATGCTTCAAGACATTGTTGGGGCAATCCAGGAAGCATCTTATGTTGTCATTGATGACATCCCTGCTGATTCATGGGGATATGATGGAAAAACTCAAGCGATGCGTGCCCTTTTATAGCCGTTAATGAAATGAGTCTAAAATAGGTATTTTTTCTATATCGTCAGCAAATGAATGATCTGTTCATTTGCTACTGTAAACAATAACAAAAAGACACTTTAGAAAAAAGAGCACATTCAGTTTGATATTTTTTATGGTCAGTTACTGCGACAGAGATGTTACTTATAGGCTCAATGTGTCTTTTGTAATAGCTTTTACAATACAATCCTGTTGATGACTTTTGCAGTTTGTTTTTCCAACAGGTATTTCTCCATTTAATGCATGAAGAAATGCAACAAGATCTTCTATCTCATTATCATCCAGAGCCTGATTTGTCACATTATAGATTTGTCTGCTCTCTTGAGACCAATAAAAAAGGCTATCATCTTCTTTTTTATTACTGTTTTTCTTAGCTAATTGAATCTTTGCCATAATCCGAACGGCTTCTTTAAGGCTATTCACTGAGCCATTATGAAAGTATGGAGCTGTGCGACTGATATTTCGTAATGAAGGAATACGCCAAACCCCTTTATTTTCACCTGTAGTATTATCCACTGCTCCCAAATCATCCGTTAAGCGATATTTAGATTCAAATTGTGTATTAGGCATTGCTGGAAAAATTCTAAAAACACTTGCAGTTCCAGATAAATGAGCACCACTAAAGTTTGGCCCAGAGTGGCACTGTACACACCCGACTGATTCAAACAAAGCCATCCCTCTTTTCTGACTCATAGACAATGCATTAATCTCACCATTAACAAATCGGTCATAAGGTGAATCATAAGTAATCAGTGTCCTCTCATAAGCAGCAATAGCCTTAGAAATATTAATCATTGAGATTGAAGGTAACTTTGGAAACACTTTTGCAAAAGCACTTTGATATTCTGAAATACCAGATAATTTTTGTTCAAGTGCTTTTGCAGAAGGCATCCCCATTTCAATTGGATTTAAAATAGGACCCATTGCTTGTTCTTCCAGAGAATTCGCACGCCCATCCCAAAAAAAGACATTTTGAAATGCGACATTAAATACACTGGGTGCATTTCTTGTCCCGACTTGACCATTAATTCCAATTGAGACAGCCAAGCCATCACCTCCCCCCTTTTTGCTTGAAAGTTCATGACAAGATGCACATGAAATGGAATCATCAAATGATAACCTTTTATCATTAAACAACTTCAGACCTAATGCTACTTTATCCTTAGTCATAGGATTATCCGATGGATTCGGTGCTTTTTTCGGTAATGACTCCCATAAATAATTTGTTAATAATGATTTATCT
>JADGEK010000136.1 GCA_016744395.1 Gammaproteobacteria bacterium
TAGTGTTGCAAATGCGAATCATTATCATTATAATCGTCCATTAATAACAAATATGGGATTATAATATGACTTTAAAACCAATTGCTCTGGCACTGATTTGTGCTGGAATTATTTCACAACCAGTCTTAGCTGATGATATGTCCGATTTAAAAGCACAGCTCAATGCAATGCAACAGCAAATGCAATCGATGCAAAACAAACTGGACGCGCAGGAAGCGGCTTTAAATAAACAGAAAGAAGTCTCTACTGAGCTTAAGCATCAGCAAGCGAATAGAAACAAAGATACTGATGCCCGAGCGGTTGCTCATCAGGTTGCTGACTCCCTGTCGATTGGTGGAGTCATTGAGGTGGTTGCCAATCATACGGACAGCGATGGTTGGAGCGGCGAAAGTGCGAGTGATATTGTGCTGGATACCTTCGAGCTGGCAGTTGAAGCATCAGCAGGTGATTGGGTCAGCGGTAATGTGTTATTTCTCTATGAAGATGCGGATGATGATAACCTGAATGTTGATGAAGCTTTTATAACCATTGCTAACTCAGAGGTGACACCTTTTTATCTTTCTGCTGGTCGTTTATATGTGCCATTTGGAAACTTTGAAAGCAATATGATTTCAGATCCTGCGACACTGACATTGGCAGAAACACGTGAAGATGTGGTTCAGGTTGGTTTTGAAGTGGATTCTGGATTCTATGGTTCGGCTTACCTGTTTAATGGTGATGCAGATGAGGCAAAGGGCAATTACAGCAGTCTTGATAACAATGAAATTGACAACTATGGCTTGAATTTTGGTTATGCCATGGAAAATGATGACTTTGGCCTGGATGTTGGCGTGGGTTATATTAATAACATTGCCACATCAGATACCTTACAGGATGCAGTTGGTGATAATGGCCTGTGTGCTGGAGATGGCTGTCTGAATGATTATGTTGGCGGTATGAGTCTGCACGCAATTGCCACAATTGGCCAGTTTAACTTGATCGGTGAATACATTACCGCTCTTGATGATTTTGAGATGAGTGAAATTAGTTCTGTTAATGGTGATAAACTCAAGCCTCGTGCCTGGAATATTGAAGGTGCCTACAACTTTGAAATGGCGGGCAAAGAAGCAACAGTTGCCTTGGGTTATCAACGAACTAAAGATATGTATCTTGATGCAGAAACCACTGATTTCTTTGAAAAAGCCTGGTTAGCCAGTATTTCGGTCGGTATTTTAGAAAATACGACACTGGCCGCTGAATGGCGACATGCTGATGGTTATAGTGAAGTTAAAAATGCAGTGGGTAATGACTTTGAAGATGAAGATCTCCTACAGGTCAAACTTTCCTACGAATTTTAAGCTTGCTTAATATTTTGTTCAGTTTATATGTTGGAATGGTTATGTTATAAAGTACACACATAATCCTAGATTAATAGATATATTCCAACATATTAAACTGACAAAATGCCTCAACGAATAGAACAAATCAAACAATGGCTTGAAAACGACATTCGAGCTGACATACAGACTTTTGAGCCCGCTTCCAATGATGCCAGTTTCAGGCGTTATTTTAGAGTCAACTTTAAACAGGCAATCTTTGACCAACCCGCTGGTCAGCCCTTTATTGTTATGGATGCACCCCCCGAAAAAGAAACCATTTCCTCCTTTATTGAAATTGCTTCAAATCTAGAAAGCACAGGGGTTAATGTGCCTCATTTATATGCAATCAATGAGACTGATGGATTTATTCTGATGTTTGATTTGGGCAGTACGGCTTATTTATCATTGCTGGATTGTGATATTGAATTTGAAAAAGCGGATAAACTGTATTCTGATGCAATGAGTGCTCTGGTTATTATGCAGATAGGTATGCAAAAGAAGCATAAATTGAGTTTGCCTGCTTATGATGCTTTTCGTCTGAAAGCCGAAATGGATCTCTTGTCTGACTGGTATATTAAAGTACATTGTAAAGAAAGCCTGGATACTTCAGAGCAAGCGATTTTAGATCAAGCGATGGAGTCTTTGATTGTTTCAGCACAGGCGCAACCTCAGGTCTTTGTTCATCGCGATTATCACTCTAGAAACCTGATGTTTTATAAAGAACACAATCCAGGTATTATCGATTTTCAGGATGCAGTGGTTGGTCCCATTACTTATGATTTAGTCTCTTTACTCAGGGACAGCTATATTGCCTGGCCAGAGGATGCTGTTTATGCCTGGGTAGAACAATATCGACAAATGCTGCTCAGAGAAGAACTGCTAGTCAATGATGATAAAGAACAATTTATTCGTTGGTTTGACTGGATGGGTATTCAAAGGCAATTAAAAGTGGTTGGCATTTTTTGTCGTTTAAATTATCGAGATGGTAAGCAAAATTACTTGAATGACATTCCTCAGACCTTGGATTATCTATTCAAAGTTTGTGCTCGTTACCCTGAGTTTGACGCCTTGCTTCAATTACTGAATAGAGTGGAAGCTAGAAATGTTCGCAGCGACTCAAAATCCCATACCATAGTAGGGGAAAGCTAAAGATGAGAGCCATGATTCTGGCCGCAGGGCGGGGTGAAAGAATGCGCCCTTTGACCGATACAACTCCGAAACCATTGCTAAAAATTGCAGATAAAAGTCTTATTGAATATCATATTGAAGCATTAGTAAAAAGTGGAATTAATGACATCATCATTAATCACGCCTGGCTTGGAGAAATAATTGAAGCTCAATTGGGTGATGGCAAACGTTATGATGCGAAAATTCAATACAGTCCTGAAGGACAGGCGTTGGAAACGGCAGGGGGCATAAAAAATGCACTGCATCTTTTGGGTGAAGAGCCTTTTATGGTTGTTAATGGCGACATCTTTACGGACTATTCTTTTACACAATTAAAAAAGTCAGTAGAAAACTTATCTACGAATCAACTGGCTCACTTAGTTTTAGTCAATAATCCAGCACACAATCCTGATGGTGATTTTTATTGTCAGGATAATCGCGTTTTTGATCCAAATAGACAGGCGTTAAATGGAAAACAGGCTTATACTTTTAGTGGGATTGCTTGTTATTCACCTAAATTTTTTTCTGAACTGAAACCAGGAAAACAATCTCTGACCCCCATGTTGCGAGCCGCTATGGCAAAGCAACAAGTTTCTGGCGAGATATATCAAGGGCTATGGTGGGATATTGGTACACCAGAACGCTTGAAAGAGATAAGTATGAAAATCCAACATTAAAAACGGAGTTTTTTCCATGGGGCAAGAGATTACTCATAGTCATTTTAAAAAAAGTGATTTTGATTGCTATCGCAGTAAATTGGATGCTGAACTTGCCTGGGTTGAAAAATGGTTTGCTCAAAGAAACAAAGAAGAATCTGATGGTGAATCCAATCGTTGTCATCAATCTGAACTGAGTATTGGTTTTGAATTAGAAGCTTGTCTTTTGGATAAAAAGGGTGAGCCTGCAAATTGTAATAAAGTCTTTTTAGAGCACTTAGAAAAGACCTCTATAATTTCTCAAATCAGTCTTGAACTGGCGCAATTTAATATTGAACTGAACAGTCTTGTCATCACATTAAACCATAAAGCTTTATCAAATCTGGAACAAGAGTTTTCACGACTGTGGAATATTTGCAGTGAGATTGCACAAGAAATAGGTTGTACACTGGTCATGGTGGGTACTTTGCCCACTTTAAGAGAAGAACATCTGACGCTTGAAAATATGTCTCCCATGACACGCTATAAAGCACTTAATGAGCAAGTTCTCAGAAGCCGCAAAGGACGCGCCATTGAGCTGGATATTCAAGGTGAAGAAACACTCAAAAGTATTCATCATGATGTCATGCTGGAGTCGGTAGCGACATCCTTTCAACTGCATCTGCAAATGCCATTTTCTCGCTCTGTGCGTTATTACAATGCCGCCATTATTTTGTCTGCCCCAATTGTTGCTGTCAGTGCTAATTCCCCTTTTTTATTTGGCAAAGCCTTATGGTGTGAGACTCGAATCCCAGTCTTTGAGCAGGCTGTTGCAGTCGGGGGCTTTGATGGGGCTGCATTTGGGCCGATTAAACGTGTCAGTTTTGGTTCTGGTTATGCACAGAACTCTTTACTGGAGTGTTTTGAAGAAAACAATGAACACTACCCTATATTATTACCTGAAATATTCGATTCAAATGTTGATGACCTGGCTCATTTAGGTTTGCACAATGGCACTGTGTGGCGCTGGAATCGGCCGATATTGGCTTCTATCCAAAGTGCTTCACAAAAGAATGATCGTGAGTATCATGTTCGATTGGAGCATCGGGTAATACCTGCAGGACCCACAGTTGTTGATAGCATTGCCAATGCGGCACTTTTTTATGGTGCGGTGACCGCTTTAGCAAACCAATATGAAATACCTGAAAAACAACTGTCCTTTGTCCAGGCCAAAGAAAATTTTTATCTCTCTGCTAAGCAGGGTTTAAAAGGCAAGGTGACCTGGCTAACTGGGCAAAATCTACCTTTAAAAGCATTAATACTGGATTATATTCTACCTATGGCAAAAGATGGTTTGAACCAATTGGGTATTGCTCGTAAGGATATTGATTATTATCTGGGCATTATTGAACAACGTACCAGAAGTGGACAAAATGGGGCAAGCTGGCAACGACAATATGTTGATAAAAATGGTAAAAATATGAAAAACCTGACTTTGGCTTATCAAAAAAATCAGAACAGTGGGCGTCCAGTACATGAGTGGACTTATTAATTTTTAACTATTGAACCTGGAAAAATAGAGTGCATAAAAGTGACAGAGGATGATGGGATGTTAACAATTTTAGAAAGTCTGCCAGAAGGCTTGCTGGAAAAAAAAGCACATGAGCTCTATGACTTCCTATCGAGCCCCACTTTGATTCACTTGCCTGGACTTAAACCAGAGCCTTTGTTTATTTCGGTGTTGTTACATGGAAATGAAACCACGGGATGGGAAGCTGTAAGAGGGTATTTATCAGAGGTTTTGTTGAAGCAGGATAACTTGCCAAGAGCGATATCGCTTTTTATTGGCAATGTTTCCGCTGCCACAGAGCAGAAAAGAGTCCTTGATGGGCAGCTTGATTATAATCGAGTCTGGTTCGATCATGATTCTGAAGAGGGTCAGATGATGACCAGCATTTTAGCTCAGATGAAAGAAAAACAGGTTTTTGCCAGTATTGATATTCATAATAATACGGGTAAAAATCCTCACTATGCTTGTATTAATCGCAAAGAGCATGATTTCTTCCAATTAGCACACTTATTCAGTCGGACAGTGGTTTATTTTATTAAGCCAGATAGTGTCCAGTCTATGGCCTTTTCAAAACTTTGCCCTGCTGTGACCGTCGAATGTGGTCAGGCAGAAGATGAATATGGTGTACAGCATGCCAAAAAATACATTGAAAAAACGATGGCCTTAGATGAGTTTACCAATCAACCGCTCAAGGCAGAAGATTTTAGTTTGTATCATACTGTGGCTATTGTAAAAGTACCTGAAGAAATTGAGATCAGTTTTGACCCAATGACCCTTGCTGATATTAACTTTGATCCTGATGTCGATAGGCTGAATTTTACGGCACTTAAAAGTGGTGAGCGTCTGGCTAAAATGAGTTCAGATAAGGCAATCTATTTACAGGCAGTTAATGAGCAGGGTATTGATGTTGCGTCACGTTATTTTGACTACAGTCAGGGTGAAATACGAACACGAATTCCAGTCATGCCATCAATGTTAACGACAAAAGAGGAAATAATAAGGCAGGATTGTTTGTGCTATTTAATGGAAAGGATAGAACTGGGAGAAAGTTAAAGAGGGGTTGGTGCCAGGTGTTAAGAAAATCAAAAGCCGAACACCTAACACTAATCTCTATTATTTCTTAGATTTTTCCATTAAGTCATGAATCTGTGGAGATAGGATTAATTCCATAGCAAAGCCCATTTTGCTGCCAGGTACAACCATGTTGTTGCGACGAGACATAAATGAATCAGGGATCATGTTTAACAAGTATGGAAAATCCACGCCTTCTGGTTGCTTAAAGCGGATAACAATGAAACTTTCATCAGGTGTTGGAATATCACGAGAGATAAAAGGATTTGAAGTATCGACTGTTGGTACGCGCTGAAAGTTAATGTCAGTACGTGAAAACTGAGGTGTAATATAATTTACGTAATCAGGCATACGACGTAAAATGGTGTCAACAATTGCTTCTGCTGAATAACCACGTTGAGAGTTATCACGGTGGATTTTTTGGATCCATTCGAGGTTAACAATTGGGACAACGCCGACTAAAAGGTCAACGTGCTTAGAAACATCACTATCAGCGTCTTTAGCACCACCATGTAAACCTTCATAGAATAATAAATCAGTACCTGATGGGATGTTTTCCCAGTCAGTGAACTGACCAGGCGTTAAAGGTGCATAGGGTATGGCTTCTTCATCACTGTGTAGATAATAGCGACGCTTACACATGCCTGTTTCACCATATTCTTTAAATGTGTTTGATAACACATCAAAGTGGTTAGCTTCAGGGCCGAAATGACTAAAAGTATCTCCTTTTTCTTCAACAGCAACTTTCATCGCCGCACGATCATAGCGATGGTAGCTATCACCTTCAATGATGGCTGGATTAATGTTTTCGCGAAAAAAAATGTGTTCAAAAGCATTTTTTACTGTAGTAGTACCAGCGCCAGAAGAACCTGTTACTGCAACAACTGGGTGTTTACTAGACATAATGAATTCCTTGTTATAATTTGCCTGCAAGCATTAAAAAGGTGTATTTTGCAGACGGCTTGAATATTTAATTTATAAGATATTAACCTATTTCTAATAGAGTTACAATTTCCAGGGGCGAGTTTCCTGCTGAAAGCCAACCCATTAAAATGGCTTTTAACTCTCTCTGGCGATGGCTCGGTAGCCAATATCTGTGCGATAGAATGCATCTTTAAAGTGAACTTTTTCCACTTTTTGATAGACTTGATTTTGTGCTTCAGTTACGGAATCACCCAGTGCAACGACACAAAGTACACGACCACCGCTGGTGACGGCTTTACCTTCAGTTGCTCCTGTCCCATCACTGGTGCCAGCATGGAACACTTTGCTGATATCACTGTCAACTGAATCCAGGCCTTCAATTGGGTGACCGCTTTCATAGTTGGCAGGGTAACCGCCAGCAGCCATAACGATGCCAATTGCTGCTCGTTTATCCCACTGTGCTGTTATGGTATCCAGTTTATGATCTATGGCTGCCTGGCATAATTCAACTAAATCAGACTGTAATCGCATCATGATGGGCTGAGTTTCAGGGTCACCAAATCGGCAGTTGTATTCCAGTACTTTGAGCTCTCCATCAGGTGATATCATCAGACCAGCATAGAGAAAACCTGTGTATTCATTACCTTCTGCAGCCATGCCGTCAATGGTCGGCTTGATGACAGTTTGCATCACTTTTTTTGCAATTTCATCGGTCACAACCGGGGCTGGCGAATAAGCACCCATACCGCCTGTGTTAGGGCCAAGATCACCATTATCTCTGGCTTTGTGATCTTGTGAGGTGGCAAGGGATAAAATATTTGTCCCATCGGCCATGACAATGAAACTGGCTTCTTCACCTGTTAAAAACTCTTCAACAACGACTCTGTGACCTGCTTCACCAAAGCTATTGCCCTCCAGCATGTCTTCGATTGCACTAATGGCTTCTTCTTCTGTTTGAGCAACAATGACACCTTTGCCTGCCGCGAGTCCATCGGCTTTGACGACAATTGGAGCACCTTGTTGCTTGACATAAGCGATGGCTGGCTCAATTTCAGTAAAATTTTGATAGGCCGCTGTTGGTATTTTGTGTCGTGCTAGAAAATCCTTAGTAAATGCCTTTGAACCTTCAAGTTGGGCTGCTCCCTGAGTGGGGCCAAAAATCCTCAATCCCTGTTCATTAAACTGGTCAACAACCCCTTTAACAAGAGGGGCTTCAGGGCCAACAATGGTCAGTTCTACACTATTGTTTTTGACAAAATCAATGAGTGCTGGAATATCAGTGATGCCAATATTCACATTGGTTAAACTGGCCTCTCGGTGAGTACCTGCATTTCCAGGAGCGACAAAGACTTCGTCAACCA
The DNA here is from genome assembly GCA_016744395.1 of Gammaproteobacteria bacterium. GTDB lineage: Bacteria > Pseudomonadota > Gammaproteobacteria > GRL18 > GRL18 > GRL18. The sequence continues at coordinate 8,087 of JADGEK010000136.1, forward strand.
GGGGTGATTGAGCAGCCTTCCATGCCAGTGCGTGTTCACGACCACCATTACCAATTACTAAAATTTTCATGCAATAAACTCACTTGTTGTTCATTCTTTAAATAGATGATTCTTGGTTCAAAATTGAAGTGGATTATTTTACCACGTTGTAGAAAAAAATAACTATTATCATTACAGCCTAGAGAAAGACCTAATGTAATCTTTTTTCTTATTATATATAATCCAGCCAGAATATTGTTTTAACTCATGGAATACGTAGAAAGGATGTTTACGAATGAGAATGATTTGGTAGTATATTCAATTGTTTAATAAATAATCGTTTATGAGCAATTACATCTATACTGACAAAGACTTTGTACTTGCTAATAACAAAGAAGGTATGTCAAGACGTAATCGCCTCATGATGGACATCTATTTCCAGAACCCTATGCGCAGGTCAGTACAAAAGAAATATATTGTGACTAATAGAACTGACTCTGGTGTGCTCATTATTCGTGCGTCAATCAGTGACGCAACTACAGGGTCTACCTTAAGCGGTGCAATTAGCGGTGATTACGGTAATGTGGTCATTGAAGGTGAGATCCAGATTACCTTACAAAAGGCAGTAGCTTTGCGAGTCTGGTAAAAACGGTGGATACAAACCTGTCAAGTGGTAAAAATGGTACCAAGAAAGTGTACCGTATTGATGTCCCAGGTAAA
>JADGEK010000137.1 GCA_016744395.1 Gammaproteobacteria bacterium
GTCTATCTTAATCCTGAAAAACAAAAGATAGATGAGAAGGAAAGCAAGGCGGCATAATTTTTAACTTTAGGCGACAACTAGCTTGAAATCCGCCGATAGTCAGAGGGGCCGAATTCACGTACTACTTGAGTAACCTTGGGTTTCCTGAGGAATCGTTTTGTTCTAGTTGTCACTATTCCGCTGTAGGCGTGGACACCAGTTACCTCCTTGGGAGCAGTTTTGTAAAGATAGAATACACAACCAGAAAAATTTCCAGTATAGACATATCCTGGCATATTTACAGCTCCGATCGCGGATACCGAGTCAATAGTTCGAATATCTATACAGTTATTATCCTCGGAGTCATTGTCCACCCTTGTCATCGTAATAATATTGTTGCCCACGGAGGCAGTTAGACGAAGTTTCGTATAGCAATTTTCTACGACGTCGTCGTTCGTAAAAGTTGCTACCATAGAAGAATCTGTGGTTGAACTGTTAAATTTAATAAGCCCTTTAGCGGATAGAATGGTTCGTATATCTGACGTTAATAGTGCCATTTGCTTGATTCTCTTGTTGGGTAAGTAGTAGTAATGGACACCCATAATTTAAACATAGAATACAAAAAACAGATACCTAAAACTCAACAACCAACTGATCAATCACTACGGGTTAATATCAATAGAATAACGTACAATTATATTTCATGATCCCTCTATGGCCACACCCAAGAAGCCCACAAATCTGCGCATACAGCATTATGAGCAACCACTCCCATCTTGTATTGAAAATAAATGATACCCTTGGTTCAGGATTGAAGTGATGAAAACATCATCAACCATAGAGACAATTATTTACCATCAAAGTACTGGTTGAGCAAAATCAAAATAGTGAGTGTCATTATGGTGCTGAGATAAAAAAAGCTACCCTGCTCTTTTTTATCAGTCACCTGAATGGGTACTTTCACTTTCAGACTAGGGGTCAGCATTTTCGGTGTTAAATTTTGACCATAAGATTATTGTAAAATCAGATGTAAGGCTTGTTTGATATTGAGAAAATTGTTCCACTCTTCAGGAAGGATTGTTGAAAGAGTGGTGGGTGATATAAGATTCGAACTTATGACCCCCGCCTTGTAAGGGCGATGCTCTAACCAGCTGAGCTAATCACCCACAGCAGTTATGTGAGGCGTATTCTACTTGAGTTTTAAAAAAATGCAAACAAAAAATGAATATTTTTTATTTGCATTGATTGATTGCTTAATATTAATTGAAACAGTTTCTATTAACCAACAATATCCAGCACTCTTCGCCTGAATTTAACACCCAATTCTTGAGCCTTGGCTTCACAAGCATCAATATCAACTCCTTCCAGACCATCAATGGCCGTAGCTGTTGTATCAGGTATAAATTCAGGAGCTAAACGTAAAAACTCAAGCATGCTCTCAAATGAACCTTTTACGGCAGGCACACAATGCTGATCATAAACCTCTTCGTTTTGAGCATTCATAGAAACGGACAACGCATCCACGCATTTTGCCAGTTCAGGAAGGATATTTCGCTTATTGACCAGGTTGCCTAGCCCGTCAGTATTGACGCGAACACGAGTGCCTGCCTGTTTACAAAATGATGCAATCTCTAATAATTCTTTTACTCGTAAAGTCGGCTCACCAAAACCACAAAAAACAATTTCTTCATATTGGCTAGGATCACCAATTTTTTCAATATACTCTTCAGTACTATGTCTACGGGAAAGTAGTAGGTTGTATTCATGTACATCCATACTGCCCTGAATTTTAGGACAAAACTCACAAGCTAAAGTGCAGCGATCCGTCAGATTAATATAAAGATTATTACCGATGGTATACACCAAAGTTTCTTTTGAGACCTGTGTTTTTGAAACAGGCCCTTTTGTGGATAATAATATCGTTGGTTTACTCATTTGTTACCTATATCACTTTTTATATCAGCTTTTATATCCATTGGAGAACATAGCTTATTGATCAAAAACAAACTTCAAATCAGAACTCAATCGATGGATTGAATGACACTTGGCGCAAACCTTAACAGCAAACTCACCCAATTTACCGCCTGATTTTCTTTGTTCTTTTAACTCAAGTTGCTCAGCCAGCTCAGGAAGTAATTCATTAGAAGCATCCATTATACGTTTTACAGGTACTTCATCTTCCTGATGACAGTCGCCACAACTGGTCGACAGATGTTCAAGCTGCTGTTCCAATGGTTCAATTAATTCATTGGCATCAGAATAATAACCGTCTTTTATGGCAATATTAATCCGATTTACAGAATCAGACAGTTGCACCATGATGTCATCATAAGAAATCTTCTCTCCAGAGAAGCCTTCACTAATGATCTTGTTATTAAAGTCTGGACTCCGAAACATCAATGTCGCGACCGTTTGATAATCATCGTGACAATGCATACAACTTTTTGATATTTTCTTCAATATTGTTGATATTGATGAATATTGTTTACTTTTAACCGCATTTTCTAATTCAGTTAATTTATCAAGATAAAGAAATTCTTCCCATTGAGGCACCATTTCAGCAATGCTTTGATAATCTTTAATGAATTTTTGAGACCATTTTTCAAGTCCAGCCTGTTGGCTTTTTGCTGAATAATCATTCATTGCCAATATTTCACGACGCAAGCGAAACATAGTATGCAACCAAACTTGCCGCTTATTGGCTGGCTTGTACCATTTGGCCAGAATTTCCGGGGGTTTCTTTAAGGTAATTGTCGCTGGCTTATTTAGCACTGTTTTTTGCAAAATGCTATCAGCCGCCAATGTGACCGAAGAAAAGGACAGTACAGAAACAGTGCAACTCAAAATAATGAAAATTCGAAACATTAATTACTCCACTAAAATCACAAACTACTGGTATAGATTGGGTTAAACACAGTAAAACCCAACCATCCTGGAACGGAACACTAGCAATAATGTGGCCATTATCGACAGTGGCATTGCGGACAAGACCTCTACGCCCGAGAAGCAAATTTACCCGTTGTCGTTAAAACTTTAATAACCTCACCCTCTGCTAAATATTCAGGTACTTGAACTATTAATCCCGTTTCCAATTCAGCAGGCTTGGTTCGGGCTGAAGCCGAAGCACCTTTAATGGCAGGATCGGTTTTAACAATTTTCAAAGCAACAGAGGCTGGTAATTCCATGCCAATAAGGTTATCTTCATAAATCATTCCCGAAATGCCTTCCTGACCATCAGGCAGATAACCTGCATCCTTATCCACATCATCAATTGTCATGGTATATTGGTTATAATCATCATTATCCATAAAGGTATAAAATTGATCATCTTTATACAAAAATTGCAGTGTTTTACGCATAGTGTCTGCTTCTTTTATGAAGTCTGTACCACCAAACGTCTCTTCTAGTTTTTGCTTTTTTTGAATATTCATAAAAGTCACCTTATATAAGGTATTCGCCCCCCGAGAGGACGGGCTTCTGACATCAATATTACGAACCTTATATAATTGATCATCTATCTCGACAATAGTGCCTCGTTTAAGATCTGCGGCTTTTGGCATTGGATTGTATCCCCTGAATATATAAAAATTGGCCCTATTCTATCAATAGTGTTAAAAAATAAAAACACATGTAAAAAGTACTGTCATATTAGGTGAAAAAAGTGTATATTTCGCAGTTAAATTTCTCAAAAATCATTCTTTGCCTATAAAGTGTGATTATTACAAATTCCCTCAAATATTTTGGAGTCACAATGAAACTTATTCTTTTAGGTGCACCAGGTGCTGGTAAAGGTACTGTCGCTAAATTATTAACTAAGATGGACGGTTCTGTTCAAATTTCAACAGGCGATATCTTACGTGCTGCAGTTGCTGCAGGTTCTGACCTCGGTAAACAAGCTAAAGCAGCTATGGATGCTGGTGACTTAGTTTCTGATGATTTGATCATGGGCATTATGGCTGACCGTTTAAAAGAAGATGATTGCAAAAGCGGTTATTTACTAGATGGTTTCCCACGCACTATTCCTCAAGCTGAAGCACTTAAAGTGATGTTGAATGACATGGGTGAAACACTGGATGCAGTTGTTAATATCGACGTACCTCGTGACGTAATTCTAGATCGTTTAACAACTCGTCGTACTTGTACTTCTTGTGGTGAAATTTACAATGTTAAATCAAATCCACCAAAAGAAGAAGGCAAATGTGATAAGTGTGGCGGTCCTGTTGTTCAACGTGATGATGAAACCGTTGAAGTGATCTCTAACCGTCTTGAAGTTTACAACGAAATGACTGCTCCTCTTGCTGGTTTCTACGAAGGTGAAGGCATGTTATTAACAGTTGAAGCGACTTCAAGTGATGCTGTTATTGATGCCATAAAAGCTAAATTAGGTAACTAATTCCTGATTGAACTTTATGCACTATGCTTTATAAAAAAGGGCTGTACATCACGCATTGTGATAGACAGCCCTTTTTTGTATAAGACCTCATAGATGGAGGCTTACCTCATTGCTTTTTTAATCAATATTAGAATATAATCAATAACAAGTTATAAATCAGGCAACGGATCAGCCTGAATCAAGCTCTTGGACTTTTATTGTGCTCGCCACAGATAACCAATAGCATTAATAAACAGGGATGTGTCATGCAATACGCCAGCGCGAACACCAGTCGCTTTACTTTCAGCATTGCCAATCAAGCAAACCTTCATAATAAATTAAGAGTCTACGAGTTTGATCTCACAGAAAGCCTGTCTGATCACTTTTGCCTGAATTTAGACTTTGTCTGTGAAGACCCATTCCTTGACCACAATTCACTCATAAAAAAAACCGCCCTACTCACGATTCAAGGTGAAGATGAAGCCCAATACCTCAATGGAATCATCGCAGAAACACAATGCATTGAAAACGGCGCACGATTTACCCGATACAAAGTTAAATTAGTCCCCATGGCCTGGTTCCTAAAATACCGTAAAGGTTGTCGTATTTTTCAAAACCTCAGTGTTCAGGACATCATTACCCAAGTCTTCAATGAAGCAGGTCTCGTTTCAGGGACCCATTATCAATGGTCAACTGACCGCCAATATCCCAAAAGAGAGTTCTGCACCCAATACAATGAAACAGAGTGGGAACTGGTCTCTCGTCTAATGGCAGAAGAAGGCATTCATTTCCACTACAAACAAACAGCTGATAAACATCTTATGATAATAGGTGACAGTAAAACAGCATTCAGTCCAATTGATCAAGAATCAACCGTACTCTATGCCAACAACTCAGGGCTGACAGAAAAATCAGAACACCTAAACCAGTTCATCTTTTCACAACAGACACACAGTGGCAAAAGTACCCTCAGAGATTACAATTTTAAAACTCCAAAGCGATCATTAGAAAAATGCGATCAAAATGAACTGAACTCCACTCTGGAAGACTATCAATTCCCTGGAGTGTACCAAACTGAAAGCGAAGCAGAATTTTATTCCAAATTAAAACAAGAACAACACAATACCTACATTAAAACAGGCGAAGGTAAAAGTAATGTCCAACGCCTAAGAGCAGGCAAACTCTTTACCCAAACAGGTCATCGATATAAGGCAAACAATATTGAGCAACTCATCACTCGAGTAATCCATAAAGGCAAACAACCTCAGTCACTGGATGAAGATACTCCCACAGGTTCAGGAGAAGGTACTCGATATTTCAATGAGTTAAGCACCATACCTGCTGACACAATATTTCGCACCTCCCCTATAAAAAGAACACCGCTTATTCATGGCACACAAAATGCTTTCATTACAGGACCAAAAGGTGAAGAAATTTACGTCAATGAATACGGACAAGTCAAAGTTCAATTTCTCTGGGATCGTGAAGGCCAGTACGATGAAAAAACCACCTGCTGGCTCAGAGCCAACAATGAACTTGCAGGCAATCAATGGGGTCAGATAATGACACCTCGCATTGGCCAGCATGTCTTTATTGAATTTGAACATGGTAATCCTGACAGACCGATTATCAGCGGACGTTCCTATAATGGTGACAGCTTACCACCCTACACTCTGCCAGAAAATAAAACTTGCAGCACCACAAAAAGCAATTCATCACCAGGTGGTGAAGGCTATAATGAAATCCGATTTGAAGACAAAAAATCGCAGGAACAAATATACTTTCATAGTGAAAAAGATCAGGATATACGCTGTATAAACGATCGTCGTGAACATATTGAAAACACTCGCTCACTCATTGTAGACAATGAGCAACATGAACACATCAAAGTCGATTATCATCAAAAAATAAACAAGAACCTCCAACATAAAGTCGCCAGCAACTTATCACAAGACATTGGCAATCGACTGCACATCAAAGCAGGCACCAATTTTCTGCAAAGCGCTGGCAATGAAGTGCATATTAAATCAAACAGCAGCACCATACTTGATGCAGGTAGTGAAATCACTTTTAAAGCCTCTGGCGGCTTTATAAAAATCGATCCCTCAGGTGTCACCATTAATGGCATAAAAGTCAATCTCAACAGTGGCGGCAGTCCAGGCTCTGCAGATACAGCAGCACCCATTAATCCATTTCAAGCCGTTGAAGCCGATAAAGACAAACCAGGTCAGAGCTTCAAACCCATTACACCAGAAGCACCGTATAAGCTGTCACAGTTTTTGTTTAACCAAGGTGCTGGTAACAAAAGACAGATAGATGAAAAAGCAGGTTGTAAACCTTGTGAAGCTGCTGCAAAAAAAACCAGTGATCAGCTATGACAAATTCACATTACTTACAACACCCCTTAAATGACATTCACAAAATATTACTCCATCAGACAAGTAATATCTATGTACTTATTAATGTAAATGCAAAAAAAATACTGCGAGGTGAATTATTTAATCTCACGGATGCCCCTAAATTTCGAAGCCTTTTTCATGGCACTGTGTTACAAGAATTGCGTGATCAATCCCCTTTTCTCGTTCAGATTGAACTGAATCAATATCAATATCTCACTTATCTACTCGAAAATTCACCTGAACATTTTTCATTAATAGTATCAGAACATAGCATTGATAGACTTTATCAACATTGGCAAAGCCTATTAACTGTTTATGCACTTGATGGTGACGTAGCACTCTATAAATTCTACAGTCCTGAAATTCTAAGGCCCTACATCAAAGCCTGTAAACCTCATGAACAAGCACTTTTACTGGCATTTTGTGATGAAATGTACCTTTATAATAATCATAATCAATGGGTCAGATGTTATAAAGCCTTAGCTCAAGAAAAAACACCTTTACCTAAAATCAACACAATTGATCCTCATCTAAAATCAGCATGGTGGCAACTTAAAGAGCATCATTTTGACTTTATGAGCTCAATTACTGAAAGTGCATTGATTGAAAACCTGGGCAATCATTTACTTTCTCATCATATGGACGCATTACAGCCCTATAAAAATAAAACTCTCAGTCAATTAGTCAATCATGGGATACAACGCGCCCGTTTTTATGGACTGGAAACCAGAGAAGAGCTCAGCTTTTTCCTCGGCATGATGTTTGAAATATCGCCCGAATTTGACGAACACCCCATCATTCATCAGTGGTTACTCAATAAAAATATTGACACCTCTTTATTAGAGCTAGTTGATGATACCCCTGAATCAGTATGGGATAGTCTACAAAATAACTCTGAGTCACCAGCCTGGCACCAAATGCCTCAAGCTAAAGATAACATCCTTTTTAGCGATAATCACTTATTATCGGAGAGTGTCCTGTAAAATGGCAACAAAAACAAAAGTTCAAAAAGCAAAGTCTGTCAGAGAGATCTGTCAAGGACAACCTAAAACTCAATCTGATGGTATTGTTGATTGTAAACAACAAGGTTGTATCAGTGAGGCTGGTGCCTGGACTTTTTCCAATAAGTCAAATTCAAAACTGAGCTGCAATAACGATTGTAAGCCCGTTAAAAAAAATTGTGAACTGACTGATAAACAGAGAAAAAAATTTGCCACTGAAGAGCAAGAACAAAGAGAAAAATTAGATAAACGCAATAAGGCCTTTGGTCGTCGAAAAAATAAAAACATATCGATACCAAAAAATAAAGATGGGAAGGAGCAAAGCAATAAAGTTTTTCGTAAAAAAAATTATAACTGGAAACATCAGCACTGTCAGGATATTATGATTATGCCAACGGCAGCAGGAATTAAAGATCAGTATAATCAATTAAGAGAAAATATTATTGATGACATGTTAGCCCTTGAAGAAAAATTAGAAGACATTGTATTTGATACAACAGTCGAATTGGGTGGAAAAAGTATCGCAAAGTTTGGTGGAAAAGCAGGTGCAAAACTTGCTGCGGGAGCTTCAGGTTTTTTGGGAGGACTCACAGGTATTGTCACTGAAGGCGTTGCGGTAGTTTGGACGGTGGTTGATGGAGTCGATACTTATATTGAAACAAAAGACAGAATCATTCAAGAAGTAGATAAGTTTACAAAGAACTATAATGAAAAAAAATTACAAATTGAGCAACTTAGCAAAGATGTAAAACGTACACAAAATTACATCGACTTGAACAAACGCAACAACTCGAACAAACCTGATAGCAAACAATTAAATCCTTTCGAAAAAGAAACACTAGAGGACTTAAAAAAAGAGATACAGGAAAAAACAGATTCCATCAGGCAAAAAGCCATAGAATCAGCAAAGAAAAATCCCTGTCTCAGGGCAAAAAAATGTCAGTTAGTTACTTTTGAGGAAAGTGATAAAAGCAGTAAACAGATGAACAATTCAAATGGCTGCTGTCCAGGACAAA
>JADGEK010000203.1 GCA_016744395.1 Gammaproteobacteria bacterium
GATAGACACTGGCACCATCAATTGTCCCTCTGAAAAGCTCTTTATAAGTGATCATTCGATGACGATTATCAAGAAAAATCCCAACAAACACCTCATGCTGGGGATCTGTGCCCATTCCCTCGAAAAGTTCACTTTGTTCCTAAAAACCATTTAAAATCAACTATATAATGTTTATTCTTGCCAGATTGTTCCGAGTTCATATTTATGCCACTTGAACATCATCCTCATCTTCAGAAACCAATTCAATATCTTTAGTTAACTTAAATAAGTCTATTAGAAACTGTTTATCACTAAAAGTGTATTCTCCTGATAATTGAATATGGCTCCATGCAACAGGTGAAATCCTTGCAAGGATTTCAAGCGTTTTTTGATCATCACTTTCTTCAGCCCTTTGAGCAAAAATTGATAATACAGCTGAGTTAAAATAAACAACACAGTTTGCAATTATTCGAGCACAATCATTCCATTCGTCAATATCTGCATCTTTACCACCACGAAATTGGCTAGCCCCATTAACTGATGCAATGGCTTTTCTAAGCTGGTGATAAGCTTCACCACGGTTTAAGGCTTGCTGTACATGTTGCCTTAATTCTTGACTGTTAACATACTCCAATAAGTAGATACATTTTATCAGTCGATTATATTCATGCAAAGCTAATAATATTCGGTTATTGTTTTTATTGTTCGATAATTTCTTTACTATTGTGCTTTGTGTCGCCGTTTTGCGACTTAAAGAGCACATAATCCATTGAATATTTTTCCATTCCTGCTCAATCCTCTTTACATTGATAGGTGATTTTAATTTAATTTCAATGTCATTTCCAAAAACAATCTCAAACTCATCAAGGAAAGTATGTTTGAATTTGGCATACCGAGGAGTAAATTGATACCCAAAGATATCTAAAATCGAGAAGTTAACTTTATTAACACCGTGAGTATCTGTGGCTAAAGACGTGGGCTGAATATCAGATTCGTTATTATAGAGTAAATCAAAGACATGGTGCCCTTCGTATTCATTGGGTGGAATTGCTTTTGTATTCAATGCAACATGATTTGACACCAGTGACATGGCTGATATTCCTTTACCTTTCCTGAAGTATTTTGAAGAAAACCGGGCTTTAAATGTTTTAATTCGACATTCAAATTTTTGTCCATCAATACTGCCAAAGGGTGCCTCTTCGTTTATAGTATAATACTTACAGATAGGCAATTTATTGATACCGTTAGAAATTAACTCATTCGCTAATGCTGTATTTTCTATCCGAATATAATCATCGTCAACAGAACGTAAAGAACTCGAACTTCTATCAGAATTTGATGCTATATTTGCAAGTCCCTGGTGAGTACCATTACCAAAAATACAGGCTAATAAGTCCTCTTTATTGGCTTTTACTGAATGTTTTTTTGTGGCTAATTTTTTAAATTCATTTAAAAAATTAGTATCCTGATCAACAAAATTCATCAGCTCAATGATGCCAATCTTAGGTAATTGATCGAAGACTGTATGCTCAATATCATCCTTTGCTGATTTATTTGCAACAGACCATACCAGTTGGTTTGTTTTATGATGGCGTTTTACAAATTCGTTAGCATCGTTATTAATTTCCTGAGTAAGTATCCCCAGTTTGGTATCAAGTTGTCCAGTTAAATCACTTAATGTGTTCTGTATCGGAGTTATTAAACGACTAAGACCTGTTTTTTTGATATACGATTTATAATTTTTATTCCAATCATTTTTTGCAATTAAATCATCCTCCAACCTTTTGTTGGATTCACTATCGATAATATAAACTTTACAATTATTGATTAAATGGCTTAATTGACGATAAAGAAAGAATTCATAGCGTTTAAAATTAACATTACCTTGTTCAACAATATAATCCATATCGGCCTTACTGATTAAGCGTTGATCAGCTGAGAGCAATTTTTTATGTTTAACCAACTCTTGCTTCGCAACACTTATCTGTTTTTCAAAAGCGGTTTGTCCATTTTCACACTCGAAATCCAAAGCCAGAAATAGCTTGCGTGGAATATTTTGGGTTTTACCTGCTTTTTTCTCAAAAAACTTCCATTCATAAGCTTTACTGTCAAAGTCATTATTTTCCATATGATTACAAATAATTTGAATATTTTCTAAGGA
>JADGEK010000138.1 GCA_016744395.1 Gammaproteobacteria bacterium
CGGGCAATACCTTCAAGGAATTTAGAACAAATCAGTCCCCATCCTAAAGCTGAACCCAGACCTGCTGCCGCCAGAATAATTCCGACAGCTATCGCAGTTGAACCATAAACTGTAGCCATTGCTGCTTCCATTAGTTTCTCCTAATATTTCTTTTTTAAGTTAAATTTAAGTTTGAATCTGTTCTGCTTTCTCGTTCTTTAATATAGCAAGAATTAAGAAAGCGCTAAAAATTAGTGTTCATCGATTTCCTGATGCGCCATACCTAGGTATACGATGGTTAATAACATGAAAATAAATGCCTGCAGAGAAATCACCAAAATATGGAAAATAGCCCATACGGTACCCAATGCAATCTGCGGAAGTAATCCATACAGAGAAGCGCCACCTAAAAGTGCAATCAGCATAAAGATCAATTCGCCAGCAAACATGTTACCAAACAAACGCAGACCCAGACTGACTGGCTTAGCAATTTCTTCAATGGCCGTCATAATAATATTGACGGGAATGAGGTACTTGCCAAAGGGGTGAAACAGGAACATCTTGAGGTAACCCATAGGCCCTTTAATTTTGATGTTGTAGTAAATGATTAATGCAAAAACAGATATAGCCAAAGCAAATGTTGTGCTCAGATCAGTGGTTGGAACCACTTTCATGTAATTAATGCCAACTAACTGGCCAAGTGAAGGCAAAAGATCAACAGGAATCAAGTCCATAGCATTCATGAGGAAGACCCACATAAAAATGGTTAATGCCAAGGGCCCAATAAGAGGGTTACTGCCAGGGAAGATATCTTTAATTTGTTGCTGAACAAATTCAACTATCGCTTCTAGAACATTTTGACCGCCTGATGGGGTATCAGCAGTCATTTTTTTGCCCATTGTATAGGCTATGTACATCAGCACGCCTGCCAATAGCCAGCTGTAGATAAGAGTGTCCAGGTTTAAGACCCAGAAGCCACCATCACCGATGCTGTTATTGTGCAAATGATGCTGAATATACTCGACGGCTGTTGGGCCGTTTGCTTCACTAGCAGTTGAGCTACTCACTTTACATCTCCAAGATTTTTAAAAAATTCTTAAATACCCAGCTTCTTAATTCTTTCTCATTATGAGCGTTTCCCAATAAACAAGCATTTTTTTCAAAAGTCATCTTGTTTTTAATTAAGAGCTAGCTAGCAGTTGGGCTAGTATCGACTTTATTGGCAATAAAACTCAATTGAGTAACGGCAAAACCAACAAGAATTGCCAAAGGGTTCAACTGTAAGTAACCCATTCCAAATGCCATTAAAACCAGTGTTAAAACAAACTTTTGTATCGCGCCAATGTATATTTCAATATACCCTTGCTGTTTTTCTGTTGGAGCAGCTTCGCCAGCACGACTGATGCGCCAGGCCATAAGTGCTGTACCTGACAACGTAATACTTCCACCAAATAAGGCGGCTAAAAATCCATTTATATTTTGAAATGCAAGATAACCAAGTGCGACAATGAATGTCAAAATTACCTGAACAATCATCAGTCGGTATACGACTCTGCGCATGACGACGGCTGCAAAGCTCATCTACCTATCTCCTGTACCTTACTCCTTTCTATGACATTTTTCTATTTGAAAGAATGTTTATAAAAGCGAGTCAAATACACACTTATTAATCCGAGGCAAATTATAATAATAAACTTGCTGTAGATCAATGGAAATCACGATATTCTAATATTTATCCCAAAATAGATAGGTTTTTTTTAAAATACTGCCCATTTGTAGGGTTATTATTTCCCCTGAATAGTCCATTTTGGGTAAGTATAGCCAATGAAATTCATTTGTCATCAAATAAACTGCTACACTTTTATTATTAATACAAACTATTACTTAATGTGTGCAAGTATACCTTCCAGTTCGTCTACAGTGTTATAGTGAATGACCATTTTACCCCGCCCTTTAGTTCCATGCTGAAAAATAACCCGCGCGCCTAACTTATCGGTCAGACTGTGTTGCAAGTTAGCGATATTGGGATCATTTTTCTTCTCAATTTTTTCTTTGGGATTAATAATTTTTTTGATTAATCGCTCGGTTTCACGAACCGACATGCCTTTACTCACCACATGTCGTGCCGTATAACTTTGCTGCTCACCTTTAAGTGCCAGCAAAGCACGGGCATGCCCCATCTCTAAATCACCATTTTCCAATAAACGTCGTGTCGCTGTTTCTAACTCAAGAAGACGCAATAAATTTGATACTGAAGCTCTTGAACGGCCGACTGCTTCAGCCGCCTGTTGGTGGGTCATATTAAACTCATCAATCAGTCGTCGCAATGCGCCTGCTTCTTCAATGGGATTGAGCTCTTCACGTTGGATATTTTCGATCAGAGCCATAGCGATTGCAGCCTGATCAGGCACATCGCGGATTATCGCAGGAATTTCAGCAATACCTGCCATTTGAGTCGCACGCCAGCGACGCTCGCCTGCAATAATTTCATACTTTTGATCACCACTGTCAGTGGATTCACCAATGGGGCGGATGACAATAGGCTGAACGACACCTTGCGCTTTAATTGAATTGGACAGTTCTTCCAAAGCTTCAGGGTGCATGTCGATACGAGGTTGATACATTCCAGGTTGAATGAATTCAACGGGAACATTGTGCAATTCCCCATCCAGTCGTTTTCTTTCAAATGCTTCAATCTCATTTGTTTCTGAATTGGGGTCTGTGTCAGGAGTTTTTTTTTGTTTTGCTTGTTTACCCAGCAAAGCATCCAGGCCACGGCCTAAGCCTCGTTTTTTAACTGCCACTAACAATTCCTTAATTAAGTTTAATTCCTGATATAAATTTTATTATAAGGAAATTGCCTGTCTGGTACAAAGAAAAAAATGATGCATATATTTTGCAAATAGTGTTTAAAAAGCTGACAACACATTAGTGTAACAGTAAATTAATATATATAAATTATGCAATTGAACTGCCAATAATAAGATATTTCCTACAATAAATAGTCTTTTTAGCATCTTAAGATCATATTGTCAGTTTTTTTTACATTATCTACAACATTATTAAAAAATAAAATCATAACCAATTGTTTTTCAACGATAAATCATCATGGCACATTCATTGCTTATAATTATTTACAAATAATAAATTCCATAGAGGTAAACAAATGGATCGTTCAACTTTTTTTAAAATTACGGCAGCAGCCTGTTTCACTTTTTGTTTCACAACACAATCTTTTGCAACTCACATAACTGATTATACCATTTGGGATAATGTTAATGACTCCGATAATACCCCATCGGGCACTGAAAACCAGCACAGTTACTGGGGCGGTGACTCACATGGTTTAGGTGATGTCATTGGTTCTACTGATAAGTTTGATATCCAAAAAGCTGTCATTAATCATACTCACGATCAACTTAAAATTGATATGCATACTGGCTTTATTTCAAATAATGGCATTGGAAGCTTTACCAGTTCTACATCCAGTGGTAAGGGTATTGGCTTAGGCGATTTATTCCTAACAAGCAATTGGAATCCTAACGGATCAGCACAAGATCATTACAGTACTGACAGTTTTGGTACTAATTCTCAGGGCACTGGAACAACCTGGAATTATGTACTGGCATTAGGTGATGGCCGTTGGGATGAATCAGGTACCGCTATTTTGTATGAAATTGCACCTGAATTAATGATGACGGGCTCATATTTAACCAGTGATGATTTTTTATCAAGTGGTACATTTCGTGATGGCCAGCTAATCGCCGTTGATGAATATGATGAAAATGGTAATCTAAATCCTGGTTTAACAGCAGTTGGGTCAGGTTCTTGGGGTAGCGACACGAATGGAGTCATCAACTTCTTAATGAATGTGGAAGGCATAGATGCATTAGATTCTGGATCGCTTGGCATCCACTGGGGATTAACCTGTGGTAATGATGTCATTGAAGGTGATCCACCCGCATCTGTTCCTGAGCCAGCCAGTTTATCTTTAATTGCTCTTGGACTTCTCGGGATGGGTGCTGTTAACAGACGTCGAAATATAAAAGCTTAACAATTGATTGACCATTGCCCCTTATTTTTTATTCCAAAAGGGGCAAAACTTCAAGCGGGTTCTGAAAGCGCTTCTTCTTTTCTTAACATTTCACCAGCTAATGCTAAATAGGCACGAGCCCCTTTTGACGAGCGATCATAACTGATCACAGGCATGCCATGACTGGGGGCCTCTGCCAGCCGAACATTTCTAGGAATAATGGTGCGGTACACTTTATCATCAAAATGTTCTAGTAACTGACGAGAGACTTCAATTGCCAGGCGATTGCGGGGATCAAACATGGTTCTTAAAATACCCTCTATTTCCAATTGAGGGTTTAATGATTCTTTAATACTGGCAATGGTGTCACTCAATGCTGTGAGACCTTCCAGTGCATAGTACTCACATTGCATTGGGATAATCACGCTATTTGCTGCAGCCATCGCATTGACTGTCAACATATTCAGTGAAGGTGGGCAATCAATAATGATGTAGTCATATTCATCAGCCACTTCTTTAAAACGATAGCTCAGCTGACGTTCACGGTCGAACTTGGTCATCAGTTCCACTTCTGCTGCGGTTAAATCACCATTACCAGGAATGAGATCATATCCCGCTTCTTCAGCGGTCACTTTGACCTCTTTCACTGGACTTCTGGATATCAGCAAATCATAACCACTGAACTCAACATCATTTTTATCAATACCACTTCCCGTTGTCGCATTACCTTGTGGGTCCATATCGACCAGCAAGACGCTTCGTTTGGTTGCAGCCAGTGACGCAGCCAGATTAATACTGGTGGTGGTTTTACCTACTCCGCCTTTTTGATTGGATATGGCGATGATTTTTGCCATGATATAGTTGCCTGCTTGGTTTAATACAGTCCGTTTTAATACAGCCTGCTCTTTTACGGTGCCACTCGTCAATATTTATCCGCAAAAGTAAAGCTGTGTACGAATAAAACCTGACTATGATGCAAACGCAATCTGAATCAGGTGTCGTTGAGCATTTAATCCTGATACTGTGAGTTCATTTATTGCTTCTATTCTAAAGCCTTCTGGCAGTTGTGCAATCTCTTCTTCTGGAATTTGCCCTTTCATTGCCAAAAAGCGACCTGCATCTGTAGAGTTTTTCCCTTTTTGCACATCTCCTCTGGAGCAAAGATGCTGACAATAATTCAACATATCTTCCAGTGAGGCAAAGGCTCTGGAAATGATGCGATCAAATTTTTCATTTTCCTCAACTTGAAACTCTTCAACTCGTGAGTGTATTGCAGTGACATTATTCAAACCCAGTTGAGCAACGGCAGTTTGGATGAAACGAATTTTTTTGCCTCGGGCATCCATCAAAACAAAATCAATTTCAGGGAAGCAAATCGCCAATGGGATGCCTGGAATGCCGCCGCCAGTACCGACATCCAGTACCCGTTTAATGGCTTTCTCATCAGCGTCTTTGGTTGAAAAGAAAGGCAGCATGACCAAGCTGTCGAGTAAATGCAGTGTAATCATTTCTTCAGGCTGACGAATTGAGGTCAAATTATAGACCTTATTCCATTTATCCAACAATGTCACAAATTGAATCAGTTTATGTTGTTCTGTCTGGCCAAGCTCCTGATTCTGTGCTTTGAGGCCTTCAGCGAGCACTGTCGCAAGAGATGATCTCAGTGATGGCATTAGTGAGTTGCCTTTTTTATAAAGACCAATAATAATGAGATGGCGGCAGGTGTCACGCCTGGTACGCGACTGGCCTGACCAATGGTTTCAGGTCTGGCTTTTTGTAACTTCTCGCGCACTTCAGACGACAGAGAATTAATTTTTAAATAATCAAAATCAGCAGGTATTGCTTTATTTTCATAGCGCTTATGTTTTTCAATTTCTTCTATTTGACGCTTGATGTAACCAGAGTATTTTGTCTGAATTTCAACCTGCTCTGCCGCAATGGGATCGGCTATTTTGTCACCTGCAATGTCCAGGCTAGTCAAAGAATCATAAGTGACTTCGGGCCTTCTCAGCATATCATAAAGACTGGTATCTTTATTTAAAGGTGCTTTAAGCACCTGTATTGCTTCTTCTTCTGTCAGTGCATTCGGTCCGATTCGGGTTGTTTTTAAACGCTTTAATTCTGTTTCAACTTGCTCTCGCTTCACAGTAAAAGCCTGCCAGCGTTCATCATCAACCAGCCCCAGTTCCCTACCCTTTTCGGTCAGGCGCAGATCCGCATTGTCTTCTCTTAAAATCAATCGATATTCGGCCCGTGAAGTAAACATTCGATAAGGTTCTGAGGTACCCCGAGTGATCAGATCGTCAATCATCACACCAATATACGCTTCTTCACGACCAGGAGACCAGGCCTCTTTTTCTTGTACTTGTAATGACGCATTGGCTCCCGCAATTAATCCTTGGGCTGCAGCTTCTTCATAGCCCGTCGTGCCATTAATCTGACCCGCAAAGAACAGACCTTTAATAAACTTAGTTTCCAGTGAAGATTTTAAATCTCTGGGATCAAAGAAATCATATTCAATAGCATAGCCAGGTCGGACAATCGTGGCATTTTCAAAGCCTTTCATTGAACGAATAAAAGCCATTTGAATATCAAACGGCAGGCTGGTTGAGATACCATTGGGATACACTTCATGGGTTTGCAAACCTTCAGGCTCGACAAAGATCTGGTGAGAATCTTTGTCAGCAAAGCGATTAATTTTATCTTCTATTGAAGGACAATATCTAGGGCCAATACCTTCAATAACCCCCGTGAACATCGGTGACCGCTCAAAACCTGAACGAATAATATCGTGGGTTTTTTCATTAGTATGAGTGATATAGCAACTGATCTGTTCAGGATGATCGCTGGCTTTGCCCATAAACGAAAACGTCGGAATGGGCACATCACCTGGCTGTTCCTCTAATACTGAAAAATTAATTGTACGTCCATCCAAACGTGGCGGTGTCCCTGTTTTCAAACGATCTACATTAAAAGGCAATTCGCGTAAACGTTGTGAGAGTTTATTTGATGGTGGGTCACCTGCTCGGCCACCCTGATAATTTTCCAGCCCGATGTGAATCAAACCACCTAAAAAAGTACCTGTAGTGAGCACGACTGTTTTGGCTTTAAACTTAAGCCCCATTTCAGTTTCAACACCAACCACCTGTTCATTTTCAACCATCAGATCAGTCACAGCCTGCTGAAAAATCTGCAGGTTTTTCTGATTTTCCAGAGCGTATCGAACAGCCGCTTTATACAGTACACGATCAGCCTGAGCACGGGTTGCTCTGACCGCAGGTCCTTTAGAGGCATTAAGACGACGAAATTGAATACCACCGAGATCCGTTGCTTTGGCCATCAGACCACCTAAGGCATCAATTTCTTTAACTAAATGCCCCTTGCCAATACCACCCACTGCCGGGTTACAGGACATTTGCCCCAGAGTTTCAATATTATGCGAAATCAGTAAGGTACTGGAGCCCATGCGACTGGCCGCCATAGCAGCTTCTGTGCCTGCATGACCTCCACCAATAACAATGACATCAAATTGATCGGTATAAAACACGTAATCGACTCCAAACTAAAACCTAAAGGGCATTAAAAAAATAGTAACAATAGTGATGACATTATAAATCATTCACTTTGCTTGTAGTAAAACTTTTTGTGCATGAGATTTAATTTCTTCAAATGTAAGCCCATAGCGACTCAATATTTGTTTCACACGATGCGAATCATTGTGAGTCGCTTTTAAGGTTCGAGAATATTGAAACAACCGCCTTCCTGCTTCTGCCATTGATGAGGACTCCTGACACACTTTTATAATGCCTGAAATTTTAATTTGCTCATAATAGTCTGTTTCTGCAATGCTTTGCTTATCCATAAAAGCAGAAATGATTAGAGCAGGTGACTGCGAGCCTTGATCAATATCGATAACTTGAGTTGTCAGACTCCAATTATCTTTTAAGCGCTCAATTTCATCATCCACATTTTGTTTGCAAATGCGTCCCCCGTTCGAAAGCGTTGCCATACGGATCAGACTGGAGTTTAAATCTCTAAAATTGGCCTTCCAAAGCCCTTCGGGTGAATGAGCAAAACTCAGATATTTTTCTTTAGCGACTTTATTAAAATTCACTCGTTGACCCACTTTCTGAGCATAACGTGACAGCTCATAATTTAAATTGGCCTCAAAATCTTCAATGCGCTCTTTTAATGAAGGCAGTTGATAAGTCCATAAATTGATCCGCGCATAGAGATCTTCACGAAAGGTGCCTTCATTGATCATTTTCAATAGGTTGTTATTGGTTCCTGCAATCAGTTGAAAGTCACTACCACTTTCTTTATCCGATCCCATGGGTAAAAACGTTTTCTCTTCAATCGCACGCAATAACATCGCCTGCTCATCCAGACCTAATTCGCCAATTTCATCCAGAAATAAAATTCCGCCATCGGCTTCCTTTAATAAGCCAGGGCGTGAAGTAATGGCTCCGGTAAATGCCCCCTTTGTATGGCCAAATAAGGCTGACATTGCATTATCACCTTTAAGAGTGGCACAGTTCACAACCACAAGATGACCATTAAATTGACCTCGCTGTCGCTTCAAATGATAAATACTTTTTGCCAGTTGGGTTTTGCCTGCACCTGTCGGCCCTGTCAGTAGAATAGGTGCCTGAGAACGAATAGAGACTTTCTCCAGTTGTTCAATCATTTTATTAAATGAGACATTTTG
>JADGEK010000139.1 GCA_016744395.1 Gammaproteobacteria bacterium
AGAGCCTCTGGCATTATCAATTGATTGCATTGGTATCATTTCAATGATCGATCCTCTGATAATTAAAGTAAATTGTTGCCCGGATTTGATATCCATACTATCTCTAATGGCTTTTGGAATTGCTATTTGATATTTACTGGATAGTTTTGCAGAAAACATAATTTTACCTTTTATGTATCGATATATATAATGTAAAATAACATTTATGATAGGTAAGTGTCAATTGACATTGATGCTAAACTATTCTAATTCCCTACTTGTAAAGAGTAAGTTTTTAAAATGCGTACTTGTTTGTGTCTTTTTGTCGCTGACTTGAAGTGGCAATTAAGAACGGTTAATAGTTTCTGTATTGGAAAATAAGCCACTGTCCAGTAAAGTCTGATAGTGTCCAAGATACTTCTATAATCCGCATAAAATAAAGGTTTATTATCATGTGTAGTCTAAGGAAGTATAATTAAATCCAGTTAATATTGTACACAAATTTATTAAAAAACAACTGTGGGCCAATTAGATGCTAATTGGAGATTGTATGCCCCCTAACATCAACTGCTATTAAAATACTAAAAGCAAAAGAAATCGTGATATCTGATGGGCAGGTTAATTCTTGAAGTTATGCATAATTTTGGGAGTGGATAACAACAAGTGGACATGATCTCTACTTACGAACTCTTTTAATATTTCTATTTCAAAAACTTCACATGTTTGCCTTACCAACTCCCTCACCTTTAAACCTTGAAGGTGATGAATTAAACCAAGTCCAATCTAATAACAGATTTTTTTAATACATTAAGTTCTTCTTTGTCATTTTAATTTTCAATATCTTTACATAAAATCTTCTTTTTCTTGTGCTTCAAGAGTAATCATTTTTACTTAAATTTTACTGATAAAGAGGTTAATTTAATCTGGGCGGGTTAAATTTCCACCGTTTTTGGAGTAAAGTTTCTAATTTTCAGTAAAGACTCTCATTTTAGATGCATGAAGGAGACAGAAATTCTAGGATGTGAAACTTATGTAATAGTAAAAATTTTAAATCAGTAAAATTATCTTTTATGTCAACCAGCTTGACAAAAGTCGTTTATAAGTTCAAAGTTGTCATACAGGTTGACAAATGTTGCCGCTGAAGTAATTAAAATAGAAATATTAGAGGTTGTAGAGATAGTAGGATATTTTAACTATATGAGCATACTTTCAAATATTTTTGGTTCAGGGATGAAATGAATTGTAATAAAACTACTGACATTTGTTTATTTTTATATAGCAACCAGCCTGAACTATGGGCTTTAACGATTTTCACTCAATTTGTGATGCGATTGTGCAATTAGGCAAAATGGTAAAACCAGTATCCTAGACAGCCCCTAAATTATTGGTACAAATTAAAGAGTTTAAACTGATTTACTTTTTTATTAATAATGAATTAAGTTGAAGGTTAGTTTTATGCAAAATTCTTTTCATAAAAAAATATTTACATTGACTAGTTTCTTGATGTCTATCTGGTTTGTTGTATCCAATTTAATTTTGATTATAAAGGCATTTAGATCAAAAGATATTTCTAGACACTTTGGTGAAAAAATTATGCTTGTAACGACAGCTATGAATGGTTGTAGTTATTGTGCCTGGTTTCATGCAAAAGTAGCTGCTACTTCGGGAATGAAGGATGAAGAGATTAAAAATATGCTGGATCTTCAGTTTCAGACATCTTCTACTGAATATGAAATACCAGCATTGCTATTTACTCAACATTATGCGGAAACAAATAAAAATCCAGAAAAAAAAATGATAGATATACTAACGAATTTTTATGGTGATGAAACAAGCAGAAATATCATTCTGTATATAGAAGTTATGTTTATAGGAAATCTAACTGGGAATACATTTGATGCTTTTATAAGCAGAATAAAAGGCATAAAAGCAACTGATAGTAATGTTATTTTTGAGTTTGTTTTTTTTGTTTTATTGTTACCGATTATGATACCTGTTTTGCTGTTAAAAAATAAAAATTAGTAATCAAGATTATAAATAATCTGATTCAAATTTTAAAAAAATATAATCATCATAAATAAAATATGGAAATTATACAGTGTGAAAATTTATTTGAGTTTTAGATAAATCTATAGCATTGTCTCTTGTTTTTTTTAGTTATTTAGATTTGTTTTTAAAACTGGGAATAAAAAAAGACTAATGAAGAGGTATACATTTGACTAAATTACCCTTTATTGAAATATATAGATAAATTTGTCAAATAAAATGAAAAGTAAGCTGCTGGAGATAAAATGGTAAAGAAATTTAGGATAATCACTCTCATGAATGTAGCAATCATTGCCATTGCACTTTATTTTTTGAGTCAAGCCAACTTTGTCAGAGATTCACTTGCTACCGAAATTCAATCTACTAATGACACTCAAGCGCAAGCAATGACAGTTGAAATTACTATCATTGAAGAGCAGACCACTCGTCTATGGAAAGAATTTTCAGGCCATTTAACGGCTGTAGATTATGTTGAGATACGACCTCAGGCAAGCGGTATCATCACTGAGGTAAAATTTTGGGATGGGCAGTTTATAACTAAAGGACAGGTTTTATATGTTATTGATCCCCGTTCAATGGAAGCAATTATTGCACAAAAAAATGCTGATTTAATTGCTGCACAAAATCATTCTGCTTTAGCAGATAAAAAATACCAAAGAATTAAAAATATGCTCAGGAAAAAAGTCATTTCACAGCAGATTTATGATGAAAGTATGAATAGAAAACTAGTAGCCAACTCAAATGTGAAACGTGCTGAGGCCGAATTATCAGAAGCAAAGATCAATTTGAGCTATGCCTATATAAAATCACCCATTTCTGGTCGTATTAGTCGCACTGAACTAACAGAAGGTAACCTGGTCTCTGCTGGCCCTAATGCACCATTACTCACGACCATTGTATCAGGTGAACGTATTTATGCCGAATTTGAAGTTGATGAACAGACATACTCACGGTATGTTTCCAGTATTTTATCTGAGCACAAATCCAGATATAAAAATCCAGTTGAGCTTCGCTTACAAAGTGATGATACAGTGTATCAAGGTATCATTCATGCATTTGATAATAGAATTGATCCTGCATCAGGCACAATTCGTGCCCGTGCTATTTTTGATAATTCACAAGGGAAATTACTTCCAGGAATGTATGCGCGCCTGAGACTTGGAAGTGTTAGTAAAGAAAAAACAATTCGAATAAGTGAGCGTGCAATTGGTACTGATCAAAATCGAAAATTTGTCTATATTGTAGATTCTGATAAGAAAACGGCTTATCGCGAAGTCCACCTTGGTGATAGTATAAATGGGGATAGAATCATTCATTCAGGTCTTGCAGTTGGAGACAAAGTCATTGTCCACGGCTTGATGCGAATTCAGCCGAAGATGCTTGTTAATCCAAAAGTAACAACTATAGAAAAAACGGAAGCTGCCAGGCTCTAAGCTACTATTAAACCAAACTGAATAATAGTTAACCATTACAATATTCTGTCACTTATTATTATTATTATTATCTTCTTAGGTAAAGTGTTATGAGTTTTTCAAGTCATTTTGTTGACCGGCCAATTTTAGCAAGTGTGATCTCATTACTACTCTTTGTCTTTGGTTTAGTAGCCATGTTTCAATTACCAATTTCTGAATATCCAGAAGTGGCACCACCCTCAGTGATTATTAATGCATCCTTTCCTGGTGCAAATCCCTCTGTTATTTCAGAAACCGTTGCTACACCTCTAGAAGAGCAAATCAATGGTGTTGAAAACATGCTCTATATGAACTCACTGGCATCAACCGATGGCAAGCTGACCATGACTGTTACTTTTGCCATCGGTAGTGATCCAGACTTATCTCAACAGCTGGTACAAAATCGTGTTGCTCAGGCACTGCCAAGATTACCTGAGATCACTCGTCAACTGGGTGTTAGCGTTACCAAGAGTTCATCTGATTTAACAATGGTGGTGCATTTACGTTCCCCTAATGAGCGGTATGACATGCTTTACTTACGTAATTATGCAACCTTGCATGTACGTGATCAATTGGCAAAAATTTCTGGTGTTGGACAAATTAGATTATTTGGTTCGGGTGATTATGCTATGCGTATCTGGCTGAATCCAGATAAAATTGCTGAGCATAATATGACGCCGAATGAAGTCATCAACGCAATTCGTGGGCAAAATATTCAAGTTCCTGCAGGAATGATTGGCGGTCCTCCATATAATGATGAGGTTGAACTACAATTACCGATCAATGTACAAGGTCGATTGCAAAGCGTGGAAGAATTTGAACAAATTCTTATCAAACGAGATAAAAATGGTGTCGTGACACGACTCAGTGATGTTGCCCGTATTGAGTTAGATGCTCAGAGTTATGGTTTGCGGTCTTTACTGAATAACCAATCAGCCGTTGCAATCCTTATCTTTGCGGTACCTGGTGCAAATGCATTGAACATTTCTGAAAATGTTCGTGATGTAATGAAGCAATTAAAGAAGAGTTTTCCTGAAGATCTTGATTACAGTATTGTTTACGATCCCACAATCTTTGTCCGCAGTTCAATCAATTCAGTTATCATAACGTTGTTGGAAGCAATTTCATTAGTCGTATTTGTGGTCATCATCTTCTTGCAAACCTGGCGCGCCTCAATTATTCCACTGCTTGCTGTACCAGTTTCAATTGTAGGAACATTTGCTTTCATGCATCTTCTTGGATTTTCAATCAATGCATTATCATTATTTGGCTTAATATTGGCTGTTGGTATTGTTGTTGATGATGCAATTGTTGTAGTAGAAAATGTAGCACGAAATATACGCTATGGAAAAACACCCCGAGATGCGACAGTGCAAGCAATGAAAGAAGTAACTAATCCTATTATTGCAACCTCATTAGTCATCGCAGGTGTGTTTATTCCTATTGCTTTTATCAGTGGTCTTTCGGGGATGTTTTACAAACAATTTGCATTGACTATTGTGATTGCAACATTCATTTCAACCATAAATTCACTTACACTGAGTCCAGCATTGTGCACATTATTACTACGTTCATCTGATGCCCCGAAGGACAAGCTGTCCAAAATCATACAATTTCTATTTGGCTGGTTTTTTAATCTATTTAATAAAACATTTGATAAAGGTCAGTGCAGTTATACACAAAAAGTTCGTCTATTTGCCTCTCGGAAGTTGATTATGATGGTAATTTTTACTGTTCTTCTTGGCTTAACAGCATATAGCTTTAGAGTAATTCCAGTTGGCTATATACCTGCACAGGATAAGCAATATCTCATTAGTTTTGCCCAGCTACCTACGGGTGCAACACTCGAACGTACTGAAAAAGTGATGCGTGAAATAGCCGATGCAGCTATGGCAGAAAAAGGTGTTGTCAGTGCGGTTCAATTTCCAGGTTTGTCAGTTAATGGTTTTGTAAATTCTGCCAGTGCTGGAATTGTATTTGTTACATTAGAGGACTTTGATAAACGCAAAGATCAGGAACTAAGTGCAACCGCTATTGCAGGGCGACTACAGAAAAAATTTAACACCATTCAAGAAGCATTTATCGCCATATTTCCACCACCACCAATACGTGGACTCGGTACAACAGGTGGTTTTAAATTGCAAATACTGGATAGAGCCGATCAAGGTTATAAGGCGTTGGATGATGTGGTTAATCAAGTCAAGAAAAAAGCCCATCAAGATCCTTTATTGATGCAGGTTTATTCTAATTACAATGTCAATGTACCACAGTTATACGCCAATATTGATCGTACCAAAGCAGTGCAAATAGGGATTCCCGTAGAAGAAGTTTTTCGTACCATGCAAATTTATCTAGGTTCATTGTACATTAATGACTTCAATCAATTTGGCCGGACTTATCAAGTCATTGCACAGGCTGACAAAGAATTTCGTTCTACAGCAGAGGATATTCTCCGCCTGCAAACGCGCAATATTGCAGGGAAAATGGTTCCTCTTGGGGCAGTGATACAAGTAGAAGAAGCATTTGGCCCAGAAATAGCGATGCACTATAATGCTTATCGCTCCGCAGATTTAAACGGGAGTGCTGCACCTGGCTATTCTTCTGGGCAAGCGCAACAGGCCATCGAAAAAATACTTAATGATACATTACCTGCTGGAATGGGCTTTGAGTGGACAGAATTGACTTATCAACAAATTCTGGCTGGCAACACTATAATCTATATTTTTCCACTCTGTCTATTCCTGGTTTTCTTAGTACTTGCTGCACAATATGAAAGTCTTGCTCTGCCTCTGGCCATTATTCTTATTGTGCCTATGAGCATTTTGTCTGCCATGATTGGGGTCTATATTTCTGGTGGCGATAATAATATATTCACACAAATCAGTTTATTTTTGCTTGCTGGCCTAGCTTCAAAAAATGCAATTCTCATTGTTGAATTTGCCCATGCACTTGAGCGTCAGGGACGTACAACAATTGAGGCAGCTGTTGAAGCTTCTCGCCTAAGATTACGTCCTATTCTGATGACTTCTTTTGCATTCATTATGGGGGTCCTGCCAATGGTCATGAGCCATGGTGCTGGCTCAGAAATGCGCCAAGCTATTGGTATAGCAGTATTTTCCGGAATGCTGGGTGTGACGTTTTTTGGCTTAATCTTTACTCCTGTTTTTTATGTTATATTTCGTAAAATGGAAATTTCTTTATTAAAGAAAAAGTGATTCAATACATACATGGGTACACATTCAAATGTCATTTACTTTTGTAATAAATCACTTGTTGAGTTAGCGGTCTTAATCCCTCGTGATTCAAGATTACAAGTCAAATATACCAGCCTTCTACACCTGTATATAGAATTAAAAAGACTTATCATACCTCCAGTGCCATTGAGAGTTTTAACTTGATACTTTTGCTCCTATCTTTATTTTCATAAGAGTGTTAATCAAAATTTTGTAGAACTGTTTAAAGCCTCGTAAAATATCAGAACACGCAGACATGGGCGTAAAAAAATAATTTATTATAAAATTCATTGTGGCTTTTCATATATGTGCCGTCCTGAGGCTAAATGTAAAGAAAATAGCGCTATTTTGATCAGTCCCTGGAAATATTAGTAAAGAGTTGATTAAGAATCATTTTAGTTATTTAATCTAAAGATTAAAATGATGGAAATATAGGAAAGTGATTAACCATTTTTGAACCTTTGTTTTTACGTTCAAAATTATTTATAAGTGAAATTATATTTCCATTACTATCATAGGTTAATTTTGCATATTTATATTGTTTTTCTCTAACAATTTTTTTTAGATTTTGGAAACTTAAAAAAGGTATTTCTTCAACAATATTGTTAACTAACCAGGATGGAAGATTACCTGTAGGATCAGTATGTTGGAGCCATGTTATCTTAACACCTTTAATGCTTGGCTTAAGCTTGAAAGATGCAGTGGATTTATTAACTCTAACAAGAGTTGATTGATTAATTTCATTGCATAACTTGAAATACTTATCAGCACAATAATTCGGTTCAGAAGACATTGATATGGTAACTGATTTATTTAAATGATCAATTTTCATTTGAGAATGAAAAATAAACTCTCTGTTTGTGAAGGGGAAAGGGATAGAAAGTATCTGGTAATGGTAGCGTTCACTAAAACTAACCTTATTCAACAAATAAGATTTTTTACAATTATGAACCCAAAGTGAACAAGACTCATTATCTAACATTACAGCCAGTATTGTATCCAAAGAAGATTTAATAAAGGTTATTGCTTTAAATGTTTTGAAATCCGATTTCTCTCTGTTAAATACATATACTTTAATACCTTCTTTATTTATTCTTAGATAACGTTCAGTATATTCAGAGTTATAATTAAACATTTTAAATTTATTTGATACATCATTAATTTCACTTGCGTAAACAACTGAAATATTATAATAAAATATTAAAATATAAATATATATTTTTAAAGGCATTTTCATCTCATTATAAATAACTTATTCCATATTTATATCAGTCATACTTGTCCCCTTGAGTTACTTGTTAGCTTGGATAAAGATGATGTTTTTCATTAACAAAGCTGTAAGTCAACCTGGTTGACATTGTGGCATGCACAAATATACAAGTCAATTAGGTTGACATTATATTTAATAATACTATGAATAAACGATAGAATTTCTGGGTAATTAAGAATTAATAGAAATTTGTAATATATTGAAGTTATTAGGATTTTGTCGAAAAGTTTAGCATGATAAGCTTTAAAGGAGACACTTTGAAGCGGAAAGACAAATTCATTGAACTGATCTATAGTGAGTGAAATGGGAATAACCTTGCTCACTGGTTTTTGATCGGCGTTAAAATTCAGGGGGAGTATGTCTATCTAGCTCATATTTTGTCCAGAGTTAAGTGTGCATTTCTGTAAAAAACCAATATTTTACTTGAGAACCAGTGATAAATATCACTGCAATAATCAAGCTGATGTTCAATACTGGTCATTCGTTAAACTTTTTACATTTAAGTATTTTCCAATACTGAAATGAGCCTGAAATAGGTACAATTCTAGATCTCGGGAGTAGACTTATCCACATATCCCCAGGTCTGCCATTTATGGAGA
>JADGEK010000140.1 GCA_016744395.1 Gammaproteobacteria bacterium
TAGTTGTCGCTAAAATGGTTGGATACAATTTACATAGCGGTGATTCTCCTACAGGGGACTTACACCCCATTAGTTTATGCCCATGACGGGCGTACACCAAGTCATGCACATGGAAAATCTGGTCGTCGCTTGAACTCAAAACTCCGAGTTTTGAGTGAACAAATGTGCCATAAACAAGTCTCTGGAACGACCAGTTTTCCAGTGATGACACGTTAGCTCTACAAATAAAATAATATGTTCAATAAAATATTTAACAATTTAAGTCCGACCGTTTATATTCAAATTTGGGAGAATAGAGTAAAAGCTACAGAAATAACTTCGGGTAACATTTATGATGAAAAGCCACTTATAGCTTTAAAGAAAAATAGTAAGGGTGAAGAAATAGTTGTTGCTATTGGTAACAGTGCTGAATTCTCAAAAAATGAGTTAGACACAAAGATTATTAACCCATTTTCTCATCCAAGAGTATTAATTTCAAATTTTGTAGTCGCTGAGAAAGTTTTACAACACATTATTCATACTTTATTGAAACATAAATTTCTTGCTACATCACCACTGGCTGTTGTTCACCCAATGGAGAAATTAGAAGGTGGTTTAACTCAAGTGGAGCTTAGAGCTTTTAAAGAACTTGCATTGGGAGCTGGTTCAAGAGAATCTGTGGTTTATCAAGGTTCTGAACTCAATACTTATAATTTTAATTATGAAGATATTAAGAAAAATATTGAAGAGTCTTAACTATAATCTGGAGCTAACACATATGAGCCGTTCTCAGTCAATAGGCAATAGAAAACCATAAAGAAACTTTTTCTTTTTTTGCTCTTTAACAATTTATTTGAACTGTCTTACTATTCAATGTTGTTTTTAGCAACCGCTAAAACAAACACATATTGAGGCTCACTGACATAGCTTTGCTAATGGTTTATTGTCTTAATAAACGGCCTAGAAATATATTGGTTAGCCTTATGCTGCCCTAGTCAAAAGATTGGCTTAAATTTTATCCAGTTATCTTCAGGGTCAGTCAAGGCGCAGTCAATTAAATTATTAGAAATATAAAATGTCATGCTGTTACTCTAATCAAGAGCACTGGTTACCTATCGTGGATAGTATAAGTCACATAAAGATGGTCAAGCCATAGTAGATAAAGTGATTTATTCACATTCCTGATATTGGCACAAGTTAGACGTCGAGCTATAACAGCATGACACTATCCATTTAAAAAAACACTTTCGTCAAACGGTGTTTTTTGTTTCAACATAAAGTAAACGGCTCGTCCCAGTTTATGAGACAGTATGGCCATGGCTTTCCCTTTACCATGCTTTTGTACTAAACGGGCATGATAGTTTTGTGCTTTTTTATTGCCACGCAAATACAAAGCAGCTGCTTCAGAAAAAGCCCATTTTAAGTGAGCATTACCAATTTTATTACCAGAAGTTCCATAGACTTTACCTGCTGATTCAGCCTTACATTTTATCAACCTGGCATAAGAAGCAAACTTCTGAACAGTTTGAAAACGGCTGATGGTATGAATTTCATAAAGTATGGTCATGGATAATACGTCACCAATGCCCTTAATGGACTGTAGCAATACCAGGCTATGATAGTCATCAACCTTTGCATGTTTTTTGACATAACACTCGAGGCTTTGTATTTGTGTCCGATAAAAAGCAATGAAATTATTATTAGCTGTGACACTTCGTTTAGCGCTGTCATCAGTAAACTGTTCCTGAGCCTTTAAGCGAGTCCCTTTATCTTTTAAATTACCTTTAATTTCAGGTAGATTATATTGGTAGTTCAGAACTTTGACATGACCTTTAATATGAGCACATTGTCGAACAAAGAATGTTCGTCGTCGTAATAAATCACGAGTTGCTCTCATGCTTTCTGGGTAGGTATAGGCTTGAGGCAGCATACCACTGTTAATGAGTTTGGCAATTTTATATGAATCAATTTTATCATTCTTTGCTTTACCACCATGGATGGCTTTCATATAAAGAGCGTGACCAAGTACAAAGGTAATACCATGCTGTTGGCAGAAGTTTGATACCCAATACCAGGTGAACATACATTCAACTGTAATCACCAGATCATTAAGATAGGGTTCAATGAGAATCATCAATGCCTCTGGATTTGCTTTAGTTTGCTCATGAAGTAAGACTTTTCCTTCAGAATCAAGCAAACAGACATAGATAATTTTAGTATGGAGATCGATCCCACAATAGTATTGGTGTTTTTTGGTGTAGAATTGCATTTGAGGCTCCTCCTTTTTTAATAAACTTGCCTTTTTATCATACTGCGAATCAGCATGATGGTGGAGTAGGCTCAATAAGTATCAAAAGAGTGCTGTCGGAAGAGAAATTGAGTTCAAGTACTGATTGAAGCCAGTAATTTCGACGGTTCTCATGCTGGTATTCGCGGATCAAGTCATTTATATGAATAACTTGCCAACCTTACTTATTTCGTCGTGATGCCTGTCTTCAGTCTATGTTCGTAGATCTATGATGTTTGATGTCATAGCTATCCTAACGTCGTCGGAGTTTGCACCACCTACCGAGGCTTAACCAACACCTGGACTCAAATCTCATTATTTGGCTCTCCTTACAATCATTAACTTAGGATCAACTGGAGACAAAACGACTTCACGGGCAATTGACCAAATGAAGGCAATCATTTCTCGTGCAATCGCTGTAACAACCACATTAATATGTTTACTACGCTTCATCAAACGGTGATATCGACGACAAAGCCTTAATTGTGCTTGCCAGGCAATATCCACAATTTCTTTAATCAAACCTTCCTGTCGTTTTTGTAAATCAGTTGAAATATTCGCAGTAAATCGATAACTGTGAGCCCCCTCAACGAGTAACCGTCTTGCTCTGGTATTGCCACACTTCATAATACTGCCTAGTCGTCGTTTAGGGCCACTTGAATGCTCACTGGGTACGAGGCCCAAGTAACTCATGAGTTTTCTGGGATGGTCAAAGCGAGTTAAATCCCCTAACACAGCAATGACTCCCACAGCGACCAATAAACGAACACCACGCATGGCCTGAACGGCTTTAATCACAGGATAATAGCGCCATTGTTTCACATAATGGACTAACTCATTATCCAGTCTTTGCAATCGATTCATTCGTTCATTAATGATTTGTATCATCTCCTGAAGCACGATTTGTTGAGCGGGGTGAGGTAAAATCATCTCTGTTAACCAGCGCAGATGTTTCAAAGACCAGTTAGCCTTACCAGAGTAAGTGATATTATTTCGCAGCAATAAGGCTTTGAGCTGATGTTTTCCATTATTTAAATCCCGCATGGCTGTTTCTCTTGCTCTGGAGATATCACGAACGGCCTTATCTTCAGGTTCAGGGACATAAATCGGTGTTAAATCAGCATTTTTAAGTCGCTGGGTGAGATTTAACGCATCTTTTTTGTCCGTTTAGTTCTCTCTCCAGGTTTTCTGGGAATTAAGGACGGTGCGACTACAAAACAGGTATGTCCAAGGCTCGTTAATAGTCGATACACCCAATAACCGCAAGGACCTGCTTCATAAACGAACTGTAAAGTCGTTTGTGGGTATTTGGACTGCATTTGTTTGATAAACTTGATGATGGCTTGCTTGGTTGTGGGTATTCGCCCAAAATGCACAGATTCCTGCTCACGTCCATCCAGTGCATAAGCGATTTCAATATGTCTTTTATGAGTATCCAACCCAATAAGAATTATGTTATTGTTATTCATGTTAGCCTCCTGATTAGTTGGTCTTATACAACTATTATGGCACTGGCTTTGCTAACCCACGAGTTGGAGGCTAGCACTCATGGGAGTCATTATGTCTATAAAAGAACAAGGAGATTAAAGCTAAATGAAAACAACTATACTTATGTCAATAGTAGGTTTCTCTTTATTTGTTGTGGCAGTTTTATCAAGCATGGAGACTATTTGTTGTGGCAGTTTTATCAAGCATGGAGACTAATTGTACTACCTTTCATAATTGTAAATACTATTTCGTAATGGAACTGCCAATAATAGTGTTATCATTAACTTCTTTGATAATGTTAAGTGCAGCCTTTGTCAGACTGATTAAAACAATGGAACCTTTAGAGCTTAATTCATATAACGAAGCATCATTGATTAAATCTAGTTCATATCAATCACAGGCTTCATTTCCACCACAGGATATTATTACTGGGTTTTAATTTGTAGCCTTATTGTAATAAATTTAGGCACTTTTGTTGTGAGGAATGTGTAGCATGAAAAATCAGGTGTCCACTTTTTCGGGGGAATTTCGTCACTGGGACTTAGTGATTTTTAAAAATGTATCGAGTGTATTCAAAGAGAATTATTTTTAAAGTTCTCTTTCCTTATCCCAGTGAACACTCAATTGAACGCTAGATACTAGTCATAAGGAAGTCAATTGCGCCAAGTATTTCATACCTCAGACTTTCAAGAGAGGTAACCTTTTTTTTAAGCATCGTTTTGGGCATCGATGTCATTTGGTGAGTGAGTAATACATACAGTTCATTATTAACTGTTATTATTGGGCATAGTTTTTTTGCATTTGTTTGATTTAGGATGTTGTGTGGTGACAAAGGAATCACAATTCTAGAATTAAGTTCATCAAAAAAATTATTTTGTACATCAACAAGATAAGGATATGTTTTTTTTGAATTTTTGTTTTCATTTTTGTAAAGTGTAAATTGACTCATTAAAAATCCCTGTAAGAATCAGAAAAAAGCCCATTGTTTTCTGCTAATTCATTTAATGCATTGATGGCTTTTTTATTTTCTGTTTGCCATTTTTTACGCTCAGCTTTTCTAACATCAGAAACTAGGGCATGTTCTAATGTTGCTGATAAATTGATTTTTAAATTCCGAGCTTTTATAAGTAAGTCACTGTTTATAGAGAGATTTGTTGCTTTTTTAGGTGCATTTTCATCATAGACTTGTTGCATTAGGATAACCCACAGTTTAAATGCGCATAAAACATACGCATTGCTGATACTATCATACAAACAATGATCTAACAAGGTCATACTCAGGAAATTCTGGTCTTAGCGATTATTGAAAACCGAGTTTATGTTTTAATTTTAATACAATAAATACAAGTCTCTGGGAGACCAGAATTCCCGAGATGACAACATTAGCTCTACAAATAAATTAATATGTTCAATAAAATATTTAACAATTTAAGTCCGACCGTTTATATTCAAATTTGGGAGAATAGAGTAAAAGCTACAGAAATAACTTCGGGTAACATTTATGATGAAAAGCCACTTATAGCTTTAAAGAAAAATAGTAAGGGTGAAGAAATAGTTGTTGCTATTGGTAACAGTGCTGAATTCTCAAAAAATGAGTTAGACACAAAGATTATTAACCCATTTTCTCATCCAAGAGTATTAATTTCAAATTTTGTAGTCGCTGAGAAAGTTTTACAACACATTATTCATACTTTATTGAAACATAAATTTCTTGCTACATCACCACTGGCTGTTGTTCACCCAATGGAGAAATTAGAAGGTGGTTTAACTCAAGTGGAGCTTAGAGCTTTTAAAGAACTTGCATTGGGAGCTGGATCAAGAGAATCTGTGGTTTATCAAGGTTCTGAACTCAATATTTATAATTTTAATTATGAAGATATTAAGAAAAATATTGAAGAGTCTTAACTATAATCTGGAGCTAACAAGTGCATGCTGAGAAAAGCAACATGCTTTGCTTGAAAAAACACCATCAAAGCTTATCGATCCCCAGACACAGTTTTTAGAGAGTTCAAAGGTTATAGATGAATTTTAAAAAAAATATTACTTTATTTTTTACAACATTGTTTTCATTACATTCATTTTCTGATAGTAGTTTGATTCTGACATCAACAAATGTACAAGAAGCGATTGAGTTATTTGATGAATCAATACCTGAAAAAAATATTAAATCAATAAATCAATATTTGGATGACAAAATAAAAATTACCCTTGAGTTTAATACTGAACAAGGGGTACAAATAATTAGACTTAACAAAGCTCAGTACATTGATCTAACACTAGATGCATGGTCAAAAATAGAACCCAGTGTGCCAGATCGTAAAATCATAGATATTCAAATAAACACAAAAAGAAATAAAGCTTTAGTTAAGTGCATAACAACAGAAATAGTTAAATTGGAAGGAAAGACTGTAACAAATAGAACTCAAGAGTTACTTACTTTTGGAGCAAGAAATGGTGTAGTTAAACTGCAAGAAAGTTATTCAAAAATAGGAATAAATGAGGTTAATTAAAAACAAAGTCTCTAATCGGGTAGCCAGAGGTTTTCACCCTCCAACTCCCACATCAACCTGCATGCGAGTCCGCACAGGGTGGTTCACTAACTGACACCGTAATGAAGTGAAATTAACTACAATTTTCGGCTAGCAATGAGAAGGAAGCAATAGACCTTCAAAGCCAATTTAGAAATCTTCTACCAGATGGAATAAGAATAAAATCTTTTAAATATGCAGAACCTATACTTGGCGCTCCTATTGAAACTTACGAAAATACCCGTGTTTATGAAATAGAAGGGTACAGAATACAGCTTTTTGGTGAGAATAAAGAATCATATTCTTCAATTGAATATGAACCTTTACTGAAAGTAAATTATAAACAATTAAAAAGCTTAACAAGCCCTGGTAAATCAATATAAATTTTCCAAACATTACAATAGGGTTATTTCAACAAGAATTTAGTAACTGTCAGGTATTTGATTGGAATTATGGTTCAAATGGGCGGTGTATGAACTATTTTGAAATTGAATGTGGTGGCTGCCAGGCAGATTCAGGGCTTTATTACCGAGCGGGTGTTAACAGTTGTTTTTACCAGATGAGTCATATTTCTAAAGATTCAATACAAAATATATTCTGGCTTCCAGAAGTGGACGAGGACACGGCACTCAAAAATGAAAATACTCTTAATACTAAAGTTAATTTTGTGACAGTGTCAACACACAAGCGAGACTGCCCCAAAGCTGTTGGTTGTGAGTAAAAAATCATTTAACAATTACCAGGGAAAGATTGGCTAAAAAGAGCCTCAGCCAATCTTTCCCTGCCAGTAATGTAGGCATTAGATTAAAAGTATATGAAAAAATATCGTTTATCAATGAATGGAAGTAACTTTCTCATTCAGACTGAATCTGGATTGGAAAAACATGGTTTTTTTCAAAACATATTTATTGAGAGTGAAAACTCAGAAAGTGCTGAAGATAAAGCGGTTGAAATTATTAGAAATAGCGATATAAGAGAAATAGTTAAAAATAAGCCTGATGATCCTCCCATGATTTATCTGGAAGAAATAACAGAATTAGAAAATTTTGATGGAGTAGAGCAGCTTATTCAAGGTAGAAGCTTTTATTTGGAAAGCAAAGAAGAAGAACTATCTGAATCTGAACTCAAGGAGATTGATTGCAAATTGCTTGAAAATATTACTTTTCAATGGAGAAAAGTTGCAATGGTTGTAGCAACAACCATGATTGACTTCAAAGATAATTTTACAGACATCTCCGATTCTTTTTTTGCCGAGAGAGTAAAAATGCTTGCCGAGCAAGGTATTATAGAATCACAAGGTGACTTAGATTATATGAGATATAGCGAAGTACGAAAAACACAACATATTGATTCTAAAAACAATAAGGTTCTAACCAGTGCTCGCTGATGGAAGAGAAAAGCTCAAGCAAAGCTTTTCTCTTCACAGACGCAGTCGTTAGCACACAAAATGAAAATGATACGAATTTTTAATTCAAATGATGGCGACCCCATGATTTTACTTACTTCAAATGGACTTAAAGAGTTCATGAAGAAAGTGAACGATTTTATAGAGTCAGATAATTCATCTATTTTATTTACAACAGAGACATTTGGTACACCTTCACCATATGATGAGTTTTTAAATGGGCTAAAAATTACAAAATGTAAAGGTGACTCAAGCTTGATGTTAAATGACGATAATTGGCTTGACCTATCTGTTAAAAAAGAGGAGATTAAAGAGGTTAATTTAAACCTGTCTTTTCTTAATGATGGTGACCATGAACATTTATACAGCAATCCAATGTCATTAATAATAGAGGTTGATGAATCATGGCCTGGTTGGTAGCAATGGTGCTAATCGAGTAGCCAGAAGTCTTAACCCTCCAGCTCCCACTCCGCCCCTACATGCGGTTCCGCTCAGGGCTGTTCACTAACTGACACCGTAGTGAAGTGAAATCCATATATCCCTTAAACAGAGCAGTGCCTGCTCTTTGAGATACTTATCATTGAGTCCCATATTAATCCCATAGGTCTTGGAACTATGCCATGGCCCTTTACTGGTGATACCACAGCCTATTGCCATTTTTACTG
>JADGEK010000037.1 GCA_016744395.1 Gammaproteobacteria bacterium
TCTGACTTTCATCACCTACTTTTAGGAATAAACATTTTTATAGGGTGAGCCCAATGCCTCTATGATAATTCGGTGCCTTTCTTGTATGTTGACCACAATAGATGGCTGCTCATCAATGGTTAAAATATCAATGCCATTAAAACAGAAGAAGACCCAACGAGCGGTCGGATTCTGATAGTCTTTTTTCTTTTGATTCTTGAACTGAAGTTTTTTCTCTTTAAGCCCTGTCCGTATTTTGAGTTCTAGTCCCGCATAAACCATCAGACAACAAGTCATCATCATAAGCAATGCTTCAATCCTCTCAGGCTTTTTCAAGTAAAATGATGAGGTTAAAAATTCAGGATTCTTAAGAAACCGAAAACCATGCTCAACATTTTGCTGTGATTTATAGAGTGTTAGAAATTCATCCATACCCAGCTGTTTTCTAATATCATTCGTTGCAATGATAAACAGGCCTTTTGTTTTTAAAACCGCTTGTCGTTTTTCTAAAATGCTATACAAGTCACCTTCAATATAATATTGATAGAAATCAAAGGGTTTATCTTTCGCAGGCTTTCCTTTTTTATTGTAGCGTCCAACTGCTTTGATATTCACATCAGTGACTTGCTGAAACTTTTGTTTTTTCTGCCATTTGTCTAATTGAGCTCTGGCATCTGTTTCACAGGCAAAGGATTGAGCCATTAATTTTTTAAATGATTTTCTGGTGAGTTCCGATTGTTTGTGAATTTGTTTATCAAAAGTTATTTTCTCTCGCTTATAGGCCTGTTCACTATAAATGATCAGCCATTGCTGAGAAACATCAGCATAATTTGAGTCATGCCATTGCCCTTTGTAACCTTTGGATAACTCAGTCATTTGTTCAACATCAACGGACTGCATTAACTCTTTTGCTTCTTTGATAGTTTGAGGAACACGGCTGATAAGATAACGATTTTGTTGATGAAAGTACATCAGGTTATCTTGTGTGTAACCCGCTGCATCCATAATAAAATAAGGATTGTTTTGTGCTGATTTGAAGCTATTAAGATGTTCTTTGATAATGGTATTGAAACCTTCTTTATCATTACTGTTTCCACTGGCAGGCTTCATATACAGAGGTATGCCTGCCTGGTTCTCAACTAACAAGTTCAATATCGCTTGATTTAATTCAGGTCGATGATCACGACTGTAACCTTTGACTAGTTGGATACAATTCTCATCGTCTGAAGCATTTTTATAATCACCATCAACATGAAAACTGGTGGAATCAAGGTGGTGGCAACTGATGTCCAAGCCTAAATGTTCAACCACTTTTTCTGCCAATCCCATATAAAGTTTACTCACACCAAACTCATAAAATTTATCAAGACTTCGTCCCAGAACCGCATCATTGATATGTTCTGGTTTAATTCCTTTGCCCAATAACTTTCCTGTTGGCTTATCGCTGAAATAATCAGACTGAAGATAGAGTGTTTGACTGGTAAAGCCCAGTCCATTTAAGATCATTGCAAGCAGGCAATGACCATAGGTCATTACTTTGTCGGGTGATTGATTTGGGAACTGTTGATTTATGTACTCAACCAGACCAATTTCATGACAAAATCCAGCGATTAATCCAAGGTGATCTAAATGTTTGATTTGATAAGATGACATTTTATATACTCAAAGATAAGTATATGATCAAATTAGGGGATCTGTGTCAAGCTTTTTTTAATTTACTTCAGTTTTTAAATGTTTTTATGGGGTGATGAAAGTCAGTTAACTTAATTTCAAGTGCTCTTACTCTGCTTTTGATTTTCCCACAAAAAATGAGAATAAATGCGGCTTGAGAGTGTGCGGTGGGGAGGCTTATCTATTTGGGGTTTATGAAAACAGGATGTTTTCACTAAGCGGGCCATGGATGGCCGAAAAGCGTCCCTAAATAGATAAGCCT
Organism: Gammaproteobacteria bacterium; assembly: GCA_016744395.1. GTDB lineage: Bacteria > Pseudomonadota > Gammaproteobacteria > GRL18 > GRL18 > GRL18. The sequence goes on from JADGEK010000037.1 coordinate 1,913, forward strand.
CTCCACCGTGCAATCGGTTTTGATCGTACCTATGCGAGTGAAACTCCTTCTTTTTCTCTTGATTTTTTAAACCCAAATTGCCGCAATGGTCGTAAACTGACAAAAGTCCGAAAAAATGTGAAGAACCCTCTTAAATGCTTGTCTACGAACTATTTCTCAAAGCGAAGTGAAAAGTCGGTTGCATTCAGATGTTTTGTAATAGCACCTGTTGAAATATAGTCGATGCCAATATTTTTTAGACTTTCAAGCCTTTCATGAGTGATGTTTCCTGAGACTTCCAGCTTAGCTCGTCCTTGTTTATTTGATAGATTCAGGTTGACAGCCTGTTCAAGCAGTTCATTACTCATATTATCTAAGAGTAAAATATCCGCCTCAGCTGCCAAAGCTTCCTGAAGTTCTTCCAGTGTTTCAACTTCAACTTCGATTTTCAGTGTGTGTGGGCTGATTTCTCGGGCGGTTTTAATGGCATTACTAATAGAGCCTGCAGCCATAATATGGTTTTCTTTAATGAGGATGCCATCAAAGAGCCCATGACGGTGATTATAGGCACCACCACAAGAGACGGCATACTTTTGAGCTTCTCTCAAGCCTGGGATTGTTTTTCGGGTGTCAAGCAGCTTAATGTGGCTGCCTTCTAAGTATTTTACATAATTTGCAGTGACTGTGGCGGTGCCAGAAAGCGTTTGTAAAAAATTCATTGCAGTACGCTCGCCAGTTAAAATCGCTCTGGCACTGCCTTTTAGAGTACAAATACACTGTTCTTCTGCTATGCTTGCACCATCATCAAAATGCCAGTTAATATGAATGGGGACTTTTAAGTCGGGAGAAAGCTGCTGGAATACTTCATTGAACCAGCCTTTGCCACAGAGCACAGCATTTTCTCGACAAATTAGATGAGCGGTTGCTTGTTGACTGATAGGAATTAAAGCGGCGGTAATATCTCCAGAACCTATGTCTTCAGTGAGAGCCTGAGAGACCTGGGATTGAATTATTGAGTATGGCAGCATGTAAAGTCTCTGGTCAGCTAGGTTATTAAAGTCATTTGTGGCTTAAATGATTGTATAGGCTTGGGTATAATATTTCAAAAAATGACACAATAAAAGAACATAAGGATAAAAAATGGAATTAATAACAGCTCTTATCAATGATCTGAATGGCCTGGTTTGGGGAAAGCCTATGCTGATCATGATTTTTGGTACAGGGATCTTTTTAATGGTTGGCCTGAAATTCATGCCTTTGCTTAATTTAAAAAAGGGTTTTAAATTATTATGGGCAAGTCGTGATAAAGGCATTGAAGGGAAAAAGGATGAGGATGGTGAAATTTCTCCCTTCAATGCCTTAATGACTTCCTTATCCGCCACAATAGGCACAGGTAATATTACTGGTGTTGCTACGGCTATTTTTATTGGCGGCCCAGGTGCTTTATTCTGGATGTGGATAACTGCATTGATTGGTATGGCAACGAAATACGCTGAAGCCGTTTGTGCAGTTCATTATAGAGAAATAGATGAAAATGGCAGCTATCTTGGCGGCCCAATGTATTACATTAAAAATGGCCTGGGGGAAAAATGGCTTTGGCTGGGGTTTCTTTTTGCGCTGTTTGGAGCATTAGCTTCCTTTGGTATTGGTAATACGGTGCAAGCGAACTCAGTGGCTCATGCATTGGAAACTCAATTTAATATTCCACTTTGGCTAACAGGCCTAGTATTGCTGATCTTAACTGCAGCAGTTGTCCTAGGTGGCATCAAACGAATTGCTCAAGTGGCAGGAAAATTAGTGCCGTTTATGGCAATTGCTTATGTGTCTGCGGGTCTGGTCGTATTGGCGACTCATTTTTCAGAAATACCTGATGCTTTGGTTTTGATTGTAGAAAGTGCCTTTAATCCAGTGGCAGCTACAGGTGGTTTTGCAGGTGCTAGTATTATTATGGCTATTCAATGGGGGGTGGCAAGAGGTATTTTTTCCAACGAAGCAGGCTTAGGTAGCGCCCCTATTGCACACGCTGCCGCTAAAACCAATGATCCCGTGCGTCAGGGCACAATTGCCATGCTAGGGACTTTTATTGATACTATTATTGTTTGTAGTATTACGGGATTGGCCATTGTTTTGACGGGAGTTTGGACGACAGGAGTTAAAGGTGCAGCCTTGACCATTGCGGCTTTTGATCAGGCCATGCCTGAAATGGGTGGGGTTGTGGTGACGCTTGCACAGGCTGTTTTTGCATTTACCACTATCTTGGGCTGGAGTGTCTATGGTGAACGTTGTACTGAATATTTATTGGGTGTGCGTTCAGTGCTTATTTTTAGAGTCTTATGGATCATTGCGGTGCCTATTGGTGCGATGGGCGATTTAAGTTTCATCTGGTTACTAGCGGATACATTAAATGCTTTAATGGCTTTGCCCAATTTAATCGCTTTACTGTTGCTGAGCCCTGTTATATTTAAATTGACCCGAGAGGCAGGGAAAAAGTAGAGGATTTTGGTAGAGGCAAGGTGTGGCTTGTCTTGTCTCTCTTGCCTTGACTTTATGAACATTGCAAAATAGCTATTACAAATACTGACGAATGGTGAGCACATCACCACGTTGGGTGAACTCTAATTGCTTCAGTACAGACATACCCAATAAGATTTCTTCAAGATTTGGTGTGATAATGGCTTTAATATCATATAAATGAATTTGGCCAATACTCAATGCTTTAATATTGGTTTGATAGCCCGTAGTTCGACCATTTGCTGTTGAAATTGAGAGGGGCTGGCCTTTTTTGAGCCCTAACTGCTTGGCTAAATGCTCAGGAATGGCGACATAGGTTGCCCCCGTATCTAGAAGGAAGACGGCTTTTTGACCATTAATGATACCCGTACCAACATAATGACCTGAACGATTTCGTTTAAGAACAATTTCAATGTGTTCATTGTTGGATTGAGTGGTATGAATTTTCTGGTTGGGATTGTTCTGAGTATCAAGAACGCCTTGAAAGAAATTGGTAAGAAGTCCAAAACCAATGACCATGGCAAGAATCATCATGATCAGGCCGAGCTTACTGGTTTCAGATTGCGCGTTCAAGAGCTGAGCTTATTCAGTTTGTTCTTGCAGTTCTTCCAGAACAGCATCCATTGCACGTTCAAAAACAGGGGATTCATCCAGGATAGTTGCTTGCTTGTGCCTTAATGCATTGCTTAAGCCCTGTAATGATTTTTCAGCAATTTGCCCTGTTTGTGTGACAAAAATGTAAGCACTGGCATCTTCACTCATCCAGGATATTTTGGCGCGATAACTTTTATCATCACCACCAAAAAACTCAACCCAGGCACCTGCAGTGAGATTTCGTGCTTGTTGTGTATAAGTGTCTTCAACTAATTCAGAATCACCATCGTCGGATATTGCTTGTTCAGAACCGTCTTCAAGTGAGGCCAGAAGGTTATCTTCTTCCAATGCATCAAGAGAGGATAGATCACTGTCTAACATGATATCAACACCAGCATCAATACTTTCTAATTCTTCTGGTGTCAGCTCGTTGCTTGTACTTGCGGATGTATCAGAGGCCCTTCTTTGTTGTACCTTATTGGACTGATTGCTTGAAATGTAAGCTGAACCGTTTTGAGACAGTTCACTGTCATTGATCCCTTGCCCTTTCATGCAGGCAAGGTGACAGTTTTGCAGATCTTGTAAAAGCTGCTCGCGCAGTTCTTTAGGGTAATGAATTCTGTCCAGGCCAGCATTGAGTGCGTTTAAAATACCTGGAATTACTCTGACCAGCTGTTTTTGGCTCTGAGTGTCTGACTTTGGATCAATACTCCAAATTAAAGTATCAACGAAAGTCATGGCCATATCCCATTCGTCAGATTCCATGCCATCACTAAAGAAAATATCAAACATCACGTCCTTCCAGACTCTTTCAAGGAGTAGAATGATATTATGAGGTAATTCTTTAGAACTCATTCTGGAGCTGAGTTCAGTGCTGACCAATTGAAGTGCAGCCTCTTTTGAGGGGCCTTTTTTAAGGCTAATGCCTTGATTAAACTGAATAAGAAAGCGATGTAAGTCTTCAAGCAATTCTTCAAAAAATGATGCTTCGTTTTCCTGAGAGTGTTCAAGTGAAAAGCGGCTAACCAGGCTTTCCAACTTAAGGTATAAAGGATTGTCTTGTGCTGTGACATTATCGGTCACGCCTAAGCCTGCATTGGCTAATTCATTCAGCAGTTTACGTGCTGGATGAGCCTTATTTCTAAAAAAACTTTTGTCTTGCAGGGCAATTTTGATGATTGGAATTTGTAAACGGCTGAGCAATGATTTGACTGAATCAACCAGGTTTTTATCGTCTAAAATAAAATCAAACAGCATGCCGATGACATCAATCATATCGTCATCACTTTGATTAATAGCCCGTTTCTGTTGGTTAGACTGTAATGATTGCTTCAGTGCTTCTTTAAGAAGGTTACTGGTGAGAGCTCCGCTGCCCTCACCCACTTGTAGTGCGGGGTTGTTATTAAATTCGGGTGCCACCTGCATTTCAGACAAAGTTGACATAACATCTTCAGTTGACGCATATTGAGCCTGAGGTATTTGTTGTTGATATTGTCTGTTTTGGGAAATAAGCTGTTGAATCAGTGCAAAGGCTTGTGCATCATCATTATTCCCAGTCTGTTGACCTGATTGTTGCATGAATTGAGACAAACCTGACTCATTTTCTTGCTCTTCCATATTATCTTGGACGGGAGTATTGAGCAGTCCACCAAGCCCCGAAGCACCAGAATTAGGCTGTTTCTTGACTGCATTTTTATAACTGACTTTAAGGTTGGGAAGAATTCCTTTGTCCACAAGCATCTGGTTGGCATTTTCATAGAGCTCATTCAGTTGTGTGATAAGGTTAATATCAAACAGTTTGAAAACTAATAGTTTTACTTTAATTTCAGCATCAAGCGTATCTGCTGCAAGGGCAAAGGAATTGCATAGTGCGCTAGGCCCCATGGGATTGTTTTCAGTGGTAATTTTTAAGCCATTATAGAGGTAAGAAAGACGTTGGTTAAGCTGACTTAGGTTGTTTTTATTGTCTCTCTCTGCTTTGGCGATCATATTGTGTGTCGCCAACTCTTCTTCAAGGCTGTCATCGGCTACAAGAGAAAGGTTATCGACATCAGTAATGGTTTCTTCTGCTTCCACCTCACCCGTGATACTTTCAATCGTGAAACTTTGATTGACATTGTTGACAAATTCTTCATAGGCTATGCTGCGACGTAAACGTACAATACGCATGGCGTCAAAGTAGGTGTTCTGATCGGTGGAATTTTCAGATTTTTCAGCCATTTCAAACAGTTGTGTGTCAACATTATCAAATAATGTTGAAATGGCATTATTTGTCCACTCACTGGTAAATTGAATTAAGTCACCTAATGAACCTTCAGGCGTCATTGAATTTAGCTTCCTATTTTTGGGCAAAGAGTCATGTAAAGAGTTTTGTAATAAGTGCTTGTTGTCATGAAGACTGCCTTCTTTTGAAGTTGTTTTTTCTTGTCGGCTAAAATGTAATATGTTGTTTTTAGGTTGCATTGAGATCACACTATTGTCTGTTTCTGATTTCGCTTCTGTTATGCTTGTGTGATTACGGTTTCAGGAAAACACAAACAGCGATTAGAATTCTTGAGTATAGTTAAATCATAATACTTTTTAATCAATATGTCTTTGAGCCAATCGACAATCATAAAAAATTCTCACTTAAATTGTTGATATTGATTATTAGCATTTATAATCTAAGAGGATTTTAGCGATTTTCTTAATACCAATAATAGAACATTAATTGAATTTTTTCACTTTCTTTTTACGAGTTAAATAAAACAAAGAGACTATTTTAAGTATATGTATGATATTTCTGACGGCTGGTTTAAACAATCTCACAAAATAGACTCGCCTAATTATAATGAGAGACCTGAAAATATGGCTGTTGATGCCATTATTATTCACTCTATTTCATTGCCGCCAGGCTGCTATGAAGGGCATGATATCAGTCAATTTTTTTTAAATAAACTGGATTGCAGTAAGGACCCGTTTTATGATGAAATTCGAGGGTTAGAGGTCTCATCACACCTGTTGATTCGTCGCACAGGTGAATTAGTACAATATGTTAATCTGCATTCGCGGGCCTGGCATGCAGGACAGTCTCAATTAGGTCGACAGGAAAATTGTAATGATTTTTCTATTGGCATTGAGCTTGAGGGCACGGATAATAGCTCATTTGAAGTGGCTCAATATAATACTTTATCGGAAGTGATTCATTCACTAATGGACTATTTCCCTGAAATTACTCAAGAGCGAATTGTGGGTCATAGTGATATAGCTCCAGGTCGGAAGACTGATCCAGGCTGTGGGTTTAATTGGGACGTTTTGAGAAAAGAGCTCGATGAAAACTCGACAAAAACTTAAAAAGTATTCAGAAAAATAGAAAAGAATGATTGATTAAATCAATTTCAAATTAACGTTAAAAGTGAGAAAAATAGTCAATATGACAGTTTATAGCGGGCATTTACGTAAAATGCAGGTGCAATATAAAGATTCAGCAACACCAGTAGAATATTTTTTAGCAATGGACTCGGACTCTAGCATGAAGGAGAAAGCTTTAGACGCTATTTCTCTAAATTCAATGCTGGGAAAACGTCTGAACATTCATTTTAAAAATGAAATTCATTGCGTATCTTGCGGTCGTAAGAGCAATAAGAGCTTTAATCAGGGGCATTGCTATCCTTGTTTTATGCGTTTAGCCTCCTGTGATAAATGTATTATGAGTCCTGAAAAATGTCACTATAAGCAGGGTACTTGTCGTGAACCTCAGTGGGGACAAGATAATTGCATGCAGTCACATTATGTTTACCTGGCCAACTCATCGGGTCTGAAAGTTGGCATTACCCGCGGTGATCAACTGCCGACACGCTGGATTGATCAGGGAGCGATTCAAGGGCTTGCAATCTTTAAAGTGAGTCAGCGTTATTATTCTGGCTTATTGGAAGTGTTGTATAAACAAAAAATTTCTGACCGTACACAATGGCAGAGAATGCTCAAAGGGCAGGTTGAAGAGATGGACTTGCTTCAGCATCAGAATGAATTACATGATTTTTTTGCTGATCAAATTGAAGACATTAAGTCGAGCTTGCCTGAAGGCGCCATTGAAACCATTGAAAACAAAGAAATGACTGAAATATTTTATCCTGTTGAAACTTATCCCTTGAAAGTGAAATCATTTAATCTGGATAAGCAAGTTCTGGTTGAAGGTACTTTAATGGGCATAAAAGGACAATACTTAATACTGGATACGGGGGTCATTAATATTCGAAAATTCTCTGGTTATCATATTGATTTTGAAGTGGTATAATGCTCAAGGATACGGCTGGTTAAACGCAAAAGTTTCTCTTTGTCCATGGGTTTAACCATAAAGCAGCAGGCCCCCAGCTTTTTAGCCCAAATTCGGCCTGATGACTGTTCTTCGCCACTGATTAAAACAATCGGTATGTGTTTGGTTGTGGCTTGGCGCTTTAGATAACGGGTGGCTTGAAAGCCATTGACATGGGGCATCACAATATCCATCAAAATAAGATCAGGATGCTCCTGCTTTGTTTTTAATATCCCCTCTTTGCCATCTCCCGCGGTAATCGTTTTGTAGCCTGCATCACCAAGCCATTTTCTACAGACTGCTATCTGAGTTTTTGAGTCATCAACAATGAGAATGGTCGCGTCCTTTGTCAGAGTGATACCATCAAGCTCTGGTTCAGGCACTGATTTCAGGGTGGATTTGGATTTAACAGACTGTTTTTTATCATTTTTCTTAGAAGATGAGAAAAAATTGCTCAGAAGTGATAAAAAGCCCATTGATATCCTTATACTTATTCTAGGGGTATGAACGTTTTGCAGCTAAATTTGAATTATAGGCATCCTGAAGAAGGATGACAACCCTTGCATGTGCCATTATGCTGCATGCCATGTCTTTCTTTAATTTAACGGATTAAACGGGGAGGTTTTCCTGTATTGTTTTAATCAGGCCTGCGCAATCAAGTCCATAACTCTGGTGAATTTGTTGCTGAGTCGCATGCTCCGGGTAACTATCAGGTAGTCCTAGATTAATAATTGGACAGCTTGAAACTCGGCTCGCCAGACATTCATTGACTGCACTTCCAGCACCACCAATAATGGTATTTTCTTCCAGAGTGACTAGCAAATCACAGCTTTTAACTTGTTCATGAATAAGTCTGGAATCAAGTGGCTTAATAAAGCGCATGTTAAATACTTTGATATGGCAGTCATCGAGTAACTTTTCAGCCGCTTTTAATGCTTCACTCAACAGGCTTCCAAAACTCAAAATCACAATTGTGTTTTTGGGTTTTTTAAGTGAGTTTTCTGCTTGGTTGTCAAAGGCTAATAAACCTTTACCTTTTTCAATCTGAATGGAGTGTGACTTGTTGATGGCTTGTCCTGTGCCTTTGCCTCTAGGGTAACGGACAGCTACGGGCGCTTTAAGGGAAAATCCAAAATCCAGCATGTGATAGCATTCATTTTCATCCGCAGGGGCCATAATTATCATATTTGGGATGCAGCGCATAAAACTTAAATCAAAATTGCCTGTATGAGTGGCACCATCACCACCAACAATACCACTACGATCAATGGCAAATAAAACAGCTAAGTTTTGTAAAGCAACATCATGAATGAGCTGATCATAGGCACGTTGTAAAAATGAAGAATAAATGGCTACGACAGGTCTTAAGCCTTCACAAGCCATGCCCGCAGCTAAAGTGACACTATGCTGTTCGGCAATTCCAACATCATAATAACGATCTGAGAATTGCTCTGAAAATGCCACCAGACCAGAGCCTTCACGCATGGCTGGAGTGATGCCAATCAATAGCTCGTTTTTATGAGCCGCGTCAACAATCCACTCACTGAAGACCTGAGTATAAGTCAAACCGACAGGTGGTGAAGAAATGGCAGCAACTTCCTCTTCAGGTTGTGCAGAGGAAACATCTTGCTCATTGGCATGATTATAATGCTCAAAAAAACCTGGTGAAGCGGCATGATATTTTGTCGGTGCTTGTTCTGCAGGTTCAAAGCCTTTGCCTTTTCGGGTGACCACATGTAAAAACTGAGGTCCCGATAGCTGCTTAATGTTTTTTAAAGTGGTTAATAAGGCAGGTAAGTCATGGCCATCAACAGGACCGATATAGTTAAACCCTAACTCTTCAAATAAGGTGCCTGGAATCACCATGCCTTTCATATGTTCTTCAGCACGACAAGCCAATTCCCAAACGGATGGCATAGAGCTCAGTACTTTTTTAGAATTTGATTTGACCGTGGAATAAAATTTTCCAGAGAGAACTTTGGCAAAATAATTAGATAAGCCGCCAACATTGGGTGAGATTGACATATCATTGTCATTTAAAATGACGAGTAAATCAGCATCCAAATCACCTGCATGATTCAATGCTTCAAATGCCATGCCTGCGGTCATGGCACCATCACCAATAACGGCAATGGATTTTTGCTGTAGGCCATTTTTTTTAGCAGCAATGGCCATGCCTAAAGCAGCACTGATCGATGTGCTGGAATGGCCGACACCAAAGGCATCATAGGGACTTTCGGAGCGTTTTGGAAAGCCTGAAAGGCCTCCTTTAATCCGAATGCTGTCAAGTTGTTGTGCTCGACCTGTGAGTATTTTGTGTGGATAAGCCTGGTGACCAACATCCCAGATGATTTTATCGGCAGGTGTATTGAAAATTCGGTGTAAGGCAATTGTTAATTCAACTGCGCCTAAGTTCGATGACAGGTGGCCGCCAATTTTATCCAGCGTATTCAATAAAAATAATCGGAGTTCCGAAGCTAATAAAATTAATTGCTCTTTATCCAGAACGTTTAAATCTTCGGGAGAGTTGATGGTCGATAATAATGGATAACGCAAAAGATCTGTCATATTCGAGCCATCAAGAGGATGTCATTAATTGTTAAAAATACGGACAATAAAAAAGGCTAAATTAAAGCGAGTTCGCAAATACTTCTTATCTCATTTCTAATGAGTTAGGGGATTGCAGGCCTTTTAAATAAATGAATTAACTTTTAATTATACATTAATTTAATGATCACGGGTAATAATATATTCAGAGAGCCAACGCAGTGGATCGGCATTATTATCAAAGTGGCTCAAACTGTCTAAGGCATTTTGGTGGCATTGTTGTGCCATATTTTTTGCACCATCAAGACCTAATAATGCGGGATATGTGGCTTTATTGAGATTGATATCCGCCCCTTGTTGTTTGCCTAGAGTTTCAGTGTCAGATTCAATATCAAGAATATCATCTTTGATCTGAAATGAGAGGCCAATATTTTGGGCATAATGTTCTAAAGCGGTTATATCGGCAGTGCTGGTTTGGGGAGAGCAAAGTGCGCCCAACTGAACGCTGGCACGTATGAGTGCCCCCGTTTTGTGCTCATGCATGATTTTAAGCTGTTCAAGAGATAAATCTTTGCCTGTTGCTGATAAATCAAGGGCCTGACCACCTGCCATACCAGCCGCACCGCTGGCATATGCGAGGGCTTTTACCATTGGTAAAATAAGCTTGGCGTCCAGGTAAGGATTTTGGCTGAGTGCTTCAAAGGCCAGTGTTTGTAGAGCATCTCCAGTGAGTAAGGCAGTGGCCTCAGAAAATTGCTTATGGCAGGTGGGTTGACCACGGCGTAAATCATCATCATCCATTACGGGCATATCATCATGTACCAGAGAGTAACAATGAATGAGTTCAACCGCACAAGCCGAAGCATCCTGATGTTCATGGGGAATATTGAGTGCTTGCCCTGTGAGGTAGACTAATAAAGGGCGGACTCTTTTTCCACCATTAAAAACACTATAATGCATTGCCTGATGTAACTCATTGGCAAGATTGGAAGTATTCTTTATGAGCCGTTCAAGTGCCTCATCAACTCTTTTTTGGTATTGCTGAGTTAATTGCTTTAAGTGCACTATTGCTTTTCCTCATTGTTACTATCAAAATCTGTCAATGAGGATTTATTGTCTTCTTCAAGCAAAATTTGCACTTTTTGCTGGGCATCGGTCAAAGCACTTTGACAGGCTCGGGTTAGATGAATACCACGCTCAAAATCTTGCAGTGATTGCTCAAGACTTAAATCACCATTTTCCAGGGCATCCACTAATTTTTCTAATTCATTGAGTGAAGACTCAAAATTAAATGTTTTCTCTTCTTTTTTTGTCATATTTACTTCGGCTTAATTCGAGGTTTATAGTCAGTTAATGGTATAATCGCCAAAAATCATCAAAATTTAATTAATTGAGCTCTATTTTTGTTAAAACAGGGTCTGATAATGACTTAATCAGAGATATTATGAAAATTTGCATTGATTTTTAAGATAATTGTAATGTTGCGCTTAAAGATGGTAAAGGTATTTAGTGAGTTTTTTAACATTATAAATAAAAAATAACGGAATAAACGATTTAGCTCCTCAGCTTCTAACTAACGAAAACTTTAACAATCATAATTTTAGAGATTTTATGTTACTAAAATGATGGCAGATAAATTTTTTTGGCTAAGGGCTTTTGATTGCTCTTTGAGATTTAATATATGACTATTTTCCCTAAAATAATAAATTTAAGTTTTTTATCATTGTTTAAACGGTTTGCATCTGTTGGTGTGATTTCATGTCTGCTTCTGTTCAATTGTACGCCTGTTTTTGCTGATGTCTGGAATAAATGGGAAAGTTTTTCTGAAGACTATAAGGATAATGAAGGTGTTGAGGATTACGTTTGGAAAGAGGGCAGCAAGCAATTACCTGATTACCCACAGGATAAAGATCTGCTTGAAATTTCAGGCCCGCCAAGTTATCGAAATTACCAATATTTAATTGATGGAAAAAATTTAAGTGTTGGTGCGGATGGTGTTGTTCGCTATAGTATTGTGATTCGTTCACCCAGTGGCTCAGATAACGTAATGTTCGATGGCATTCGTTGTTCAAAGAGGCATATGAAAAATTACGCATACGGCACTACCGATATGGAAGGTAAGAAGAAATTCATTCAGAGAGAGAATCCAGTTTGGAAGCCTTTTCGTTCATCAGGAGTGACTGGATACGGACCCATTCTTGCCAGAAACTATTTTTGTAACTTTGAATCGACCATATTAACTCGCCATGAAATCATACAAAATATAAAATACGGTAAGGGTCGTGTGGATGGGCTTTATATTAACTAAGCCGAATAGAACTCCAAATTAAGAACAACTTGCCAGGGGTAAGGGATTTACTGTCCCAACGGAAATTCAGGAATGAAAATAAAAAAACAAATTATATCCAGGACAGACCATTCAGTTTCCAGAGATGCCATCAGCGATAATGCTTTAAAGGTACTCTATCGTCTTAAAGATGCGGGTTATCAGGCCTACCTTGTTGGGGGAGGTGTTAGAGATCTATTATTGGGACAAAAACCCAAAGATTTTGATGTGGCAACTGATGCTCATCCTGATGAAGTAAAAAGCTTGTTTCGTAATTGCCGTCTCATTGGTCGGCGTTTTCGCTTGGCGCATATTTTATATGGTCGTGATGTTATTGAAGTTGCTACGTTTAGAGGGCCTCATGAGGGCAAAAGTCCCAGCCATGCAGACCAAAATAAAGAAGGCCGTATCATTCGAGATAATGTGTATGGCAGTTTAGAAGAAGATGCACTGCGTCGAGATTTTTCTATTAATGCGCTTTATTATAACATCCGTGATGATTCGATTGTTGATTTCACGGGTGGCATGGTTGATTTGAACAATAAAACCATACGTATGATTGGGAATGCGGATACACGTTATCGAGAAGACCCCGTTAGAATGCTTAGGGCGGTTCGGTTTGCTGCAAAACTGGATTTTCAAATAGAAGGAAAAACCAATGAGCTGATTTATGAACTTGGGCATCTCCTGGAAGACATCCCTGTTGCCAGACTGTTTGATGAAACCATTAAATTGTTCCAGGGCGGCTATGGCCTGAGGTGTTTCCAGTTACTCAGAGAGTATCGCCTGTTTGAGCTACTATTTCCCATGACTGAAGCTTCTATTAACGATACCGAACATGATGGTCGAACTTTAAAAATTATTGAGCAAGCCTTAAAAAATACCGATGATCGAATTGATTCAGGGAAGTCAGTCAATCCTGCGTTTTTTCTGGCCGTGTTACTCTGGCATCCAATGCATGAATATAAAAACCGCTTTATAGAGCGTGGAGAACATGAGATAGAAGCCTTACTCAGTGCTAGTCGGGAGGTTATTATACGGCAGCAGGCATATACTTCGATCCCTAAACGATTCAGTTTGATGATGCGGGAAATTTGGCATATGCAACCTCAATTACAGCATCCAACACGTAAGCGAGCAATACGCACATTAACCAATAAGCGTTTTCGGGCAGGTTATGATTTTCTGCTTTTAAGAAACACTGTGGGTGAATTGGAATTAGATTTACTGTGTGAATGGTGGACTGATATTCAGACCAAAAGTAAAGCTGAACAGGAAAATATGTGTGATCAATTAGGAAAAGGTCAAAAAAATTCAAAAAGACGAAATAAACGCCGACGTTCAAAAACAGTCATTAAAAAGACGGGGCAGGGTAATAGCTTAGCGTCTGCTGAATCGGCAAATAGTGAATGAATTGCTATATCAGTCTGGGCAGTAATCTAGGCGATTCATTAGAACACTTACAGAGTGCATTAGAAGCGATGTGCTTAGATAAAAAACTGAATGCATTACAAACTTCATCTTTATATCAAAGTAAAGCCTTAATTTTGCCCGACACTCCCCCGCAAAATGACTATATCAATGCAGTGGCCCAGCTAGAAACGAATTTATCCGCCGATCAGTTGCTGTTGAAGCTCCATGAAATTGAGGCATTACATGGACGCGAAAGGAATGAAAAGTGGGGTGCCAGAACATTGGACTTAGACATTCTGCTTTTTGGTGAAATGCAAATACAGACGGAAACTCTTGTCATTCCTCATTTACAGATAAAACATCGCAACTTTGTGATCCATCCGCTTTTTGAAATTGCAGGTAATATTGATATTCCTGGATTAGGGAACTTAGGCCCATTAGCCCAGGAAATGTCCTGGGCTGGTTTGCAAAAGGTTGAAACTCACTTAAAAATAAGATAATTGGCTATGAACAAAATTACTACAACAACACTCAAAAAAATGAAAGCCTCAGGTGAGAAATTTGCCTGTTTAACTGCTTACGATGCCAGTTTTGCCATTGCTCAGGAAAATGCAGAAGTTGAAGTCATTTTAGTGGGTGATTCTCTTGGTATGGTTGTAAAAGGGCAGAGCAGTACCTTATCAGTTTCCATGGATGAAATGGTATATCACACAGCCAATGTTTCCAGGGTATGCCAAAAATCGTTGATCATGTCTGATTTACCTTTTGCTTCAGACATTACTAAAGAGCAAGCCTATAGTAATTCAGCACGTCTTATTAGTGAAGGTGGCGCGCATATGGTCAAGATTGAAGGGGGTACAACAATGCTAGAGACCGTTGAGTTTCTGTCTCAAAGAGGCGTTGCTGTTTGCTCTCATCTGGGCTTATTACCCCAGTCTGTTTATAAAGTGGGTGGGTATCGTATACAGGGGCGCGCACCTGAGGAAGCAGAACAAATTTTGAGTGATGCCCTGGCTTTAGAAAAAGCAGGTACTGATATTTTATTGTTAGAGTGTGTCCCTGCTGAACTGGCAGCACGCATTACGGCCAGTGTTGAAATCCCAGTTATTGGTATTGGTGCGGGAGTGAATTGTGATGCACAGGTGTTGGTTTGTTATGACATACTGGGCCTGACCAGTGGAACTCCTGCAAGCTTTGTGAAAAACTTTTTAGCGGATACTCACTCAATACAAGAGGCTTTTGAAGCCTATGTTAAACAGGTAAAAAGTGGGCAATTCCCCACTGATGCTCACACTTTTAACTAATAGAGTGAGCAATACATCCAATTATTCTAGACTCTTGATGTACTTACAAAATTGTTCTAAATATCTGTTCATAAATAATGCACACTAAGTATCAGAATGAGTTATTGCTTGTTGGGCTCGGACTTCGTCAAATCGCACAACAAGCAATAGCTCATTCTGATACAGATTTGAAGTGATCCAGATTAAATAAAGAATGATCTTTGTTGTTGAATTGCTATTTAGACAGTGAGTATCTGAGCTTTAAAATAAGAGCAGAGTTTTAAAATAAGAGAGCAGGGCTTTAGAATAAGGGAGCAGGAATTTTTCAATGCAAATTATCCATACTATCTCAGAATTAAGAGATTTAGTTTCTGCCTATAAAAAGAAAGGGAAAGTCATAGGCTTTGTGCCCACAATGGGAAACTTGCATGATGGCCATTTGCAATTGGTCAAAATGGCATTAGCACAGTCTGATATTGTTATTTGCAGCATCTTTGTTAACCCATTACAGTTTGGTGAAGGGGAAGACTTTGAACAATACCCGCGAACCCTGGATGCAGATGCTGATAAATTAGACAAGGTGGGTTGTCATATTATTTTTTCACCTGCTGTCGATGAAATGTACCCTAAATCAATGGGGGGAGGACGAGACCAAACTCAAGTCAGTGTACCTGGAATCAGTGACATTCTTGAGGGGGCATCACGGCCAGGGCATTTTACTGGAGTGGCTACGATTGTGGCCAAACTCTTTAATATGGTTCAACCTGACAAGGCGGTGTTTGGTGAAAAAGATTATCAGCAGTTACAGGTCATTAAACGCTTTGTTCGGGAATTGTGCTTTCCAGTAGAAATTGTATCACATCCGATTGTACGTGAAAGCAATGGCTTGGCGATGAGTTCTCGAAATGGTTATTTGAGTACAGATCAGAAGCAACAGGCTTCAGCCTTATACCATACCTTAGAAAATCTCAAAAAAAAGATCACTAATCATTCTTCAAAGAAGACTCCGCTTGAGTATTACGCCATGATTGAGTCAAATGCGATAGAAAACCTTAATTCGCAAGGATTTGTGACCGATTATCTGACCATCCGTAAGGCTGATTTAACAATGCCAACAGGTCAAGAAAGAAATTTAGTTATTCTAGTAACAGCTTATCTTGGAAATACTCGATTACTGGATAATATTAAAATATCATTTTAGCTATGAATACGGGAATCATTATTTAACTCTGAAAGCACTTTATTTTGAAATGTGAGTATTTCATGATAAAATATTTAGCCGTTTTCAGTAATTATTTGTTATTTATCTCCTTTACACCTCAAAAAAGGCGTGAGAGAACTGAAAATTGAAGAAACTGAATCTTATTCAGCAAAAGCTGATGTAAATTTCAATCGATAGATAATGTAAAGTCAGGATAACCACATGCAGTGCTCAATGCTTAAATGCAAATTACACCGAGTCACAGTGACTCACTCAGAACTAGAATATGAAGGTTCTTGTGCCATTGATATGGATTTAATGGATGCAGCAGGTATTCTGGAGTACGAGCAAATTGAAATTTATAACATCACAAATGGTAAACGCTTTTCAACTTATGCCATTAAAGCCGAAGCGGGCTCAAACATCATTTCTATTAATGGTGCTGCAGCACACAAAGCCAATCCAGATGATCTCATTATTATTGCGGCTTATGCCAGTTTGAATGAGCAAGAATTAAAAACCTATAAGCCTAAGCTGGTGTATGTTGATGCTCAAAACAATATAACTCATACTAATACCCAAATACCCGTTCAAGCTGTCAGTTAATAATGTTCAGATTTGTGTAGAGATGTACATACAACTTCTCTACTACACCTAAAAGACACCTAAAACACACCTAAAACCATCCCTAAAACACCCCACATAAATTTGAGCAATAAAATCTCCTCTCCTACTAGAAAATAAGTAAAAAAGTTCTATACTGTATTTCTATTGTATTTTTTAAATCTACTATTCATTTCATTCTGAGGAGATACCATGGAAAAGGCTGATATTGGCTTAATTGGTTTGGCTGTTATGGGGCAAAATCTTGCTCTGAACATCAATGATCATGGCTTTAAACTTGCTGTATTCAATCGAACAACCAGTAAAGTTGATGACTTCTTAAATGGTGAAGCCAATGGTACTAATATTATTGGCACACATTCAATTGAAGAATTTGTCAGCACTTTGGAGTCTCCTCGCCGAATTTTGCTTATGGTGAAGGCTGGAGAGGTCGTTGATCATTTTATTGAACTGCTTATCCCGCATCTAGCGACTGGTGATATTATCATGGACGGTGGTAATTCATTGTATACAGATACCACACGACGAGTTCAGGCATTAGAAGAACAAGGCATTATTTATCTGGGGACAGGTATATCTGGTGGTGAAGAAGGTGCACGAAATGGACCTTCAATTATGCCTGGGGGAAACAAAAAAGGCTGGTCTCATGTTAAAGGTATTCTCCAAAGCATTACTGCAAAAGTGGATGGCAAACCCTGCTGTGACTGGATTGGAGAAGAGGGTGCAGGCCATTACGTTAAAATGGTACATAATGGCATTGAATATGGTGATATGCAGTTGATTTGTGAAGCCTATCAGTTTTTGCGAGAAGGGTTGGGCTTAGGTGTCGATGAAATTGCTGATATATTTTCTCAATGGAATGAAGGTGAGTTGAATTCTTACTTGATTGAAATCACCAGTCATATCCTAAGAGTGAAAGATATTGACGGAGAACCTCTTGTTGACAAAATATTAGATACGGCAGGACAAAAAGGGACAGGTAAATGGACAGCCATTAATTCATTAGAACTAGGCATTCCATTGACATTAATTGGAGAAGCCGTTTTTGCTCGATTTTTGTCAGCCTTAAAATCAGAGCGAGTTAAAGCGTCAAAAGTACTCGCAGGTCCAAATGTCGCATTTGAATACTCATCTGAAGAGAAAGAAACCTATATTGATGCAGTTAAAGAAGCGCTCTATGCTTCAAAAATTATTTCCTATACTCAGGGATATATGTTGATGAGGGAAGCCGCTAAAGAGTATCAATGGAACTTAAATTATGGTGGTATTGCTCTCATGTGGCGAGGGGGTTGTATTATTCGCAGTCGATTCCTGGAAAGTATCAAACAAGCTTATAGCAATAACCCAGACTTAGAAAGTTTGCTTTTGGATGGTTTTTTTCAACAAGCAATTACATCTACTCAAAATGGCTGGCGTAAGACGGTTGCCAGAGCGGTTGAATCAGGAATTCCTGTGCCTGGCTTTGCGGCAGCACTGACTTTTTATGATGGCTATCGGATGGCTTCTGTACCTGCCAATTTACTGCAGGCACAGAGAGACTATTTTGGTGCACACACCTTTGAACGTATTGATCAGCCTCGTGGTCAGTTTTATCACCATGAATGGAATGATTAGGATTGAATATGACACAAATTAAAGAACCTTGTACCCTGATTATTTTTGGCGTAACAGGTCACCTGAGTAAAAATAAATTATTACCTGCCATTTACCATCTTGAAGAAGCCAACCGCTTACCTGAAGAGGTGACCATTGTTGGTTTTGGTCGACGAGATTGGACTGATGAACAATGGAGTGATGAAGTTAAGAATGAGCTAACCGCACATGCCAGAGGTGGTCTGGATGATACAGTATTTATGCGTTTTAAAAAGCGTCTGCATTTTCAACAAGGTGATTTACAAGATGAGTCTTCCTTTGAAAATTTAAAAACACGCTTGGATAATGTGGCACTGTTTCCAACCAATCATATTTTTTATCTGGCAATACGCCCTCAAGATTATAATTTTGCAACTAAAAATTTAGTGGCCAGTGGATTACATGAAGAGCACAATGGTTATTGTCGTTTGGTGATAGAAAAACCTTTTGGACATGACTTGGAAAGTTCAGAAGTGCTGAATACTCAACTGCATAAAAACTTCCGTGAAGAACAATTGTATCGAATTGATCATTATCTGGGTAAAGATACAGTACAAAATATATTAGTCTTTCGTTTTGCAAATCTACTTCTTGAACCCTTGTGGAATCGTAACTACATTGATCATGTACAGATTACTCATGCTGAAACGGCTGGGGTTGGGGGTCGCTCACATTATTATGACTCAGCAGGTGCTTTGCGAGATATGATTCAAAGTCATTTGTTGCAAATGCTGGCCCTTGTTGCTATGGAGCCTCCTGCTCATCTGGATGCCAACGCCTTGCGTGATGAAAAAGTGAAAGCCCTTCGCTCTATTCGTCCTATTAGTCGTAATTCAGTCAATATGCATGCATTTCGTGCTCAATATGCAACAGGAAATGTAGATGGCGAATCCGTAGCAGGCTATATGGATGAAGATGATATTGCTCCTGGAAGTACCACCGAAACCTTTGCTGCAATGAAACTTTATGTGGATAATTGGCGTTGGAAAGGGGTACCTTTTTACCTGCGAACAGGCAAGCGAATGAAGGAAGATAATTTTCTGGTCAGTATTCGTTTCAAACGTCCACCTCAGCAATTATTTAAAGATACCGCACTGAAACAAATGGAACCCAATTGGATCCTTTTGAACATTCAACCTGAAGAGTGTTTAAGGATTGAAATGCAAGTCAAAAAGTCAGGACTTGAGCTGGAAACAAACATTACTCAACTGGAAGCTTGCTCTTGTGATAATAAAGAGCAAATTGATGCCTATGAAGCTTTGTTGTTAGAAGTAATGGAAGGTGATCAGTCGCAATTTTTACGTTTTGATGAAGTTTCATGGGCGTGGAAAATTGTTGATCCCGTCTTACGTTCCTGGATGGAAGAGCAGGATTATATTCATACCTATCCTGCGGGTACTTGGGGGCCGGATGTTTCATCTCGATTGTTTGATAGTAATGATCAGTTCTGGCGAAACAAATTGGATGCTAAAAACTGCGAAACATAAAGTCTCGTTCGGATTGGGTATGTTTTAAAAGCGATTGTTGGGTGTGCTGATTGAGCTCTCTGGGGCTTTTCGAGGCATGGATGCCGAGGATGAGCGTGCCATGGATGGCCTTGCAGCGCCCCTAAAAATACTCACCAGACTTCCTAAACTACGCTTTTAGTTTCACCATACTTCGAACGCCCCTTATAATATCACTGGCGTATGTTGCGTGTATTTATTTCTGTCTTTTATCGCCTGAGCATAAAGTTTAAGATATTTCTTGGCACTTTCTTTCCAGGAATACTCCTGCTTCATCCCTGAAATCATTAACTGCTTCCAGATATCTTTGTTTTGATATAATAAGGATGTTAGAGTAATTGCATCAATAATAGTAGAGCCTTTAGACTCATGAAAAACAACACCTGTTGCTGTATTATTATTTAAATGCTCTTTAGAAGCATGTACAACCGTATCTGCAAGCCCACCTGTTTCTCTGACAATGGGTATAGTACCATAGCGTAAACTATACAGTTGGTTCAGACCACAAGGTTCAAAACGTGAAGGCATTATGAAGGCATCGATACCCGCTTCAATTAAGTGGGAAAGAGATTCATCATAACCGAGCTGGATTTGAATTTTATCAGGGTATTTGTTGGACCATTGTCTGAGGCGGGACTCTAATTCAAGATCACCCGACCCAAGAACGACAATTTGTACAGGGAGCTCCAAAATTTCTTCCATGTTCTCTAAGACTAAATCAATGCCTTTTTGATAGACCAGGCGTGCAACAATACCAAGTAATAAGGTATTTTTCTTTTTGGGTAAGTTGAAATGTTTTTGTACTGCAGTTTTATTAGTTTGTTTGTCAATGAGTGTTTTTATGGAATAATTTTGCTTAATCATAGGATCCTTTGCGGGATTCCATTCTTTCATATCAATGCCATTTAATATGCCAGAAAGGCGCTCACTGCGGTAAGACAATAAACCAGACAAACCATAGCCAAACTCTTCATGTTGTATCTCTTTTGCATAGGATGGGCTGACAGTATTGACTCGATCAGAAAAAACCAGACCTCCTTTTATAAATGAAAAATCATCGTGGAATTCTAATTCATGGTGATTCCACAAATGCTTTGGTAATTCCAGTGCGTTAAATCGTTCTTGTGAATAAACGCCCATATGAGCCATATTGTGAATCGTAAATACGGTGGCAGGTCTTAGGTTTTTTTTGTTAAGGTGTTCATCTTCAAGCAAAGCGCCAATTAAACCAGCTTGCCAGTCATTGCCATGCACAATGTCTGGTTTCCAGTTTACTTCTGTACGGCCCATGGCAATTTCAACGGCAACATAATTTAATAAAGCAAAACGAAAATCATTATCATCCCATTCTTTGTTATTACTATTAAAATAAGGTGTGCCTGAACGGTTATAAAGCTCTGACTCGATCATCATGACTTTAACTTGACTGCCAGGTAATAAAGTTTCAAGAATGGAAACTCTATTCCTTTTACCTTCAATGGCAGGCAAGCCAAGGTGCCCTGGAAATCCTTTAGTGGGTAAATCAATGGTTGCAATTGTTTTAATGGACTCCGCTTTTTTAACGGCAAAGGGATAGGCGGGGATGAGTATTCTAATGTCTTGATATAAAGCTTTAAGTGCTTTTGGTAAACTGTTTGATACATCACCAAGACCACCCGTTTTTGCAAAAGGATGAAGTTCACTACTGACAAATAATATTTTATACTTTGGCTTCTTTTGTGACTTTTTGTTTTTTTTTGCATTCATCATGTGGTACCAATCTTTAATATTATTTTTTCAAATAGAACTTTAATTGAAGGCGCATTGCATGATTGATTATTAAACTAATCAATCATTTTTATAATTAATCCAGCCATTGGTGGTAGAGTGATGTTAATAGAATGTTCCTTGTCCATCCATGGTATTGCTTCACTTATTATTGGGTTACTATTCCCAATGTTGGTGCCATCATAATAACTGGAGTCTGAGTTTAACAGCTCTTCATAGTGTCCAGAAAAAGGAACCCCTATACGGTAATTTTCTCGAATAATAGGGGTAAAATTAAGGATGATAATGACGGAGTCATCAGGGCCATTTCTTTGATATATTAAAATGGATTGAGCAGAATCATGACAGTCTACCCAGTCAAATCCTTGCGCATCAAAATCATAATAATGCAGGGCGGGTACTTGAGTATAAAGCTTATTTAGCTGAGCAATTAATTCTTTTATTCCACGGTGAGAATTAGATTCCAGCTCATGCCATTGCAGGGCTTTATCATAGGCCCATTCAGCACGTTGTCCAAATTCACAGCCCATAAACAGTAATTTTTTACCAGGGTAAGTAAACAGAAAGGTATACAGTAAGCGTAAATTCGCAAATTGCTGCCAGTCATCCCCAGGCATTTTTCCAAGCATTGAGCCTTTCCCATGTACGACTTCATCATGAGAAAATGGCAGCATGAAATTTTCGGTAAAACTATAAAGCAGGCCAAAGGTCAGTTTATCATGATGATAATGGCGGTGAATGGGATCCATTTGCATATAGCTTAGAATATCATGCATCCAGCCCATATTCCATTTCATGGTAAAACCTAAACCACCAAGCCATGAAGGCCGTGTGACTTGTGGCCATGAGGTCGATTCTTCGGCAATAACCAGTGTGCCTGGGTATTCAACATGGGTATGGTGATTGAGTTCTTTGATGAAATCAATGGCTTCCAGGTTTTCATTGCCGCCATGTTTATTGGGCAACCACTCGCCATCCTCGCGTGAGTAATCAAGATAAAGCATTGAAGCAACTGCATCAACTCGCAGACCGTCAATATGGAATTTATCCAGCCAGAAAAGTGCGCTGGAAAAGAGAAAGTTTTTTACTTCATTCCGGCCTAAATTATATATCAACGTGCCCCAGTCTTGATGTTCTCCCAAACGGGGATCTTCATGCTCATATAATGCGCTACCATCGTATTGGGCCAGCCCATGTGCATCTTTTGGAAAGTGTGCGGGCACCCAATCGACTAAAATACCAATGTGGTATTGATGGCAATAATTTACAAAATATTTAAAATCATTAATAGTGCCAAAGCGGCTAGTCGGGGCAAAATAGCCTGTGGCCTGATAACCCCAGGAAGCATCTAATGGATGTTCGGTGATGGGCATTAACTCAATGTGTGTGAACCCCAGAGGTTTGATGTAATCAACCAGGCGATGTGCTATCTCACGATAGTTTAGGAATTGACCTTTGTCACCTCTTTGCCATGAGCCTAAATGGAGTTCATACACTGACATTGGCGAATGCTGCCAGTTGTCTTCTTTGCGTGATGACAGCCAATCGTCATCTTGCCACTGATAGTCATCAGCCTCTGTGGTGATGGAAGCTGTGGCAGGACGGTATTCATATTGCTGAGAATAAGGATCAATTTTTTCTAATATTTCCCCAGTGTTACGGTTGAGTATTTCGTATTTATACAGCGAACCTGACTCAATGCCTGGAATAAAGAGTTCCCAAACACCGCTACCACCACGAGCTCTCATGGGGTGGCTTCGTCCATCCCATTGATTAAAATCAGCAATGACACTGACTCGTTCGGCATTAGGTGCCCAGGTAGCAAAAAGGATACCTTTAATGCCATCAACTTCAATAGCATGTGAGCCTAAGACGTTGTAGCACTGAAGTAATTTACCCTCGGTAAACAAGTGTAAATCAAAATCACTGATTTGCGGCTCAAAGGTATAGGGGTAGTATTGGTTGTGTTCATAGCCGCTTTTATCCATCCAGCTTAGTTGAATATGGGGACCCAAAGAATGGATGTCACCATGCCACTCAAAAAAATCACTGTCAGGAAGTCGTTTAACGGGTTCTTTAGATGGTTCTGATGTTAATACAAAAACGCTTTCGGCATAGGGTAAAAAGACTCGAAAAAGTTGGTTTTTCTCATCAAAGCCCAGCACTTTAAATGGATCGTGGTGTTTGGCTTCGATAATACGTGACAAATCATTCTGTATAGGGGACTTTTTGTATTTTTTTACCATGGAGTTATTCCTGCCAGGTGATTGCTTTATGATTAAGACTTTGTTTCATTATACTGTCATTTTTCAAGATTAGAATAGCCTAAATGAGCAGTAAAGATTCTTATTGTTGGAAATATTTGATTGTGATCAATTATTGCTTTAAATTTGGTATAAGAATGCTGAGTTTGTGATATATTTAAGGTATAAAACATAAGCTGTATTTTGTTTAACATACTGTGTATTTTTTCATCATTTTAAAATGAGCTCGTATATTAAGCTTAACTTCATTAAGGAGTCATCAGTGTCAACTAAAAATTCCCATCGTTATGTCAGTCGAATTACACGAGATACTTTAGCAATTATACTCGCGGGAGGGCAAGGCTCCCGTTTGAAAGAACTGACGGCCTGGCGTGCGAAACCTGGTGTGCCTTTTGGTGGTAAATTTAGAATTATTGATTTTCCTTTATCGAACTGCGTGAACTCAGGTATACGTAAAATCGCAGTGGCGACACAATATAAATCACACTCCCTGATTCGTCATATTCAACAAGGCTGGGGACATTTTCGTGGTGATTTTGGTGAATTCGTAGAATTACTACCTGCGCAACAGCGAATTAAAGATAATTGGTATCTAGGCACTGCTGATGCGATTTATCAAAATCTGGATATTCTTCGTGCCCATGACCCTGAGTATGTTTTGGTTCTGGCAGGTGATCACATCTACAAAATGGATTATGGCGTGATGTTAGCCAAGCATGTGGAAAATCAAGCCGATCTGACCGTTGGTTGTTTTGAAGTGCCTGTGGAAGAAGCAAAGGCCTTTGGCGTGATGGCCGTAGATGAAAATAACCGAGTGGTCGAATTTGCTGAGAAACCTGAAAATCCAAAACATGTACCTGGCAATCCAGACTGTGCTCTGGCTTCAATGGGAATTTATATCTTTAATCGAGATTTTTTGTTTGAACAGCTCATTAAAGATGCGGATGAAAGTGGCTCATCTCGTGATTTTGGTAAGGATATCATTCCAAATGTCGTTGAAAAATATCGTGCATTTGCCTATTCTTTTAATAATAAAGAAGAGCAGAGTCAAACCTATTGGCGTGATGTTGGAACCATCGATGCCTTCTGGAAAGCCAATCAGGAATTGATTGGTGTTTCGCCTGAGCTAAATCTTTATGACGATGTCTGGCCAATCTGGACGCATCAGGAACAATTACCTCCTGCAAAATTTGTCTTTGATGATGATGAGCGCAGAGGTATGGCTGTTGATTCTATGGTTTCAGGCGGGTGCATTATATCAGGCTCTAAAGTGTCACATTCTCTCTTGTTTTCAAATGTCAGAGTCAACTCCTATTCGTTGGTTGAAGATTCAGTCATTCTTCCCGAAGTGCATATTGGTCAGCACTGTCATATCAAAAATGCGGTGATAGATAAAGGCACTCAGGTTCCTGATGGCACGAACATTGGTATAGACCGGGAATATGATAAAGAGCATTTTCGCGTCACTGACACAGGCATTGTATTAGTGACTCCCGATATGATTGGTATCAAAAAACACACGATTCGGTAATAATATTCAGTCATAGTAATAAACACTGCTTTTAATGAAATCAGTCAGTAATCGTTAAGAATTACAGACCAGTATAGTTACTAATTTTTATTCTATTGCTACACTAATTCCAGTTAATCAATTTTATATCAGTTCGCAGAGGCGTTGCATGTAACTTCTCTACGAGTAAAACGTTGCTTGGGCCTTACTAAAAAAGTCAATAGCAATCAAAGGGGAAAAAATGAGTTCTTCAGTTGAAGATAAATTAAAAGTCGTTGTCTGCTGGCATATGCATCAACCAGAATACCGTGATTTAAGAAAAAATGAATATCAGTTACCCTGGACTTACCTTCATGTCATTAAAGACTATATTGATATGGTTGATCATCTTGAGTCCATTCCTGGTGCCAGAGCTGTGGTTAATTTCACGCCCACTTTATTAGAACAAATTGAAGACTATAAACAACAGATTAAAGATTTTTTAAGACATAATGCACCGCTGCGTGATCCCTTATTGAGCAATCTGACTTCTAATAAACTGCCCTCTAGTCCACCTTTAAGGTTGCAAATTATCAATGATTGTCTTAGAGCTAATCGAGAGCGTCTAATTGATCATTATCCTGCTTATCAGAAACTGGCCAATATGTCTGAATGGTTTCTTAATAATCCTGATACTGTTTTTTATCTGGATGAGCAATATCTTTTTGACTTACTGATGTGGCATCACCTTGCATGGATAGGAGAAACCATTAAGCGCAAAGATCAACGTATTAAACGATTGATTCATAAAGAAAGTGACTACACTCTTAATGACCGCTATTTGTTATTAGAAGTGATAGGTGAAATTCATAATACCATTATTGACCGATACCGGCGTTTGGCCCAGTCGGGACAAATCGAACTATCGGTTACTCCTTATGCGCATCCGATTATGCCTTTGATGCTGGATCTTAATTCTGCGCGTGAAGCAATGCCTGATGTGCCATTGCCAGAAAAACCTGCCTATCCTGGTGGCAAGGAGCGGGTTCACTGGCACATAAAACAAGGTCTGGATATTTTCAAAAATCACTTTGGTTTTAAGCCCGTTGGTTGTTGGCCATCAGAAGGCGCAATCAGTGGCGAAACACTGGAAATATTATCTGAATATAACTTTAAATGGGCTGCTACTGGGGGCAGCGTCCTGAATAATAGCTTGAGCCGGGCTGGTATGATGGACGAAGTTTATAATGATATTGGTCTGCACAGAGCCTATAAAGTGGAACCAGAAGAAAGTAAAATTAATTGTTTCTTTAGAGATGACGGCTTATCAGACTTAATTGGCTTCACATATTCTAAGTGGCATGCTGATGATGCGGTTGGCAATTTAATGGAACATCTGGAAACCATTTTTAATACTCGTGAAGATCAAAGTGGGCGCGTTGTCTCAATTATTCTCGATGGTGAAAATGCCTGGGAATATTATCCTGAAAATGGTTATTATTTTCTTACCGCTCTCTATAAGAGTCTTGCTGAGCACCCTAATATTGAGTTAACCACTTTTTCAGATTGTATTGATTTGAAGGTAAAGCCGACTAAATTGCCTTCTATTGTTGCTGGCAGCTGGGTGTATGGTTCTTTTTCAACCTGGATTGGGGACAGTGCCAAAAACCGTGGCTGGGATATGTTGATAGAGGCCAAAGAATGTTTTGATACAGTCGTTGCTCGCGGTGAACTTGATCCTGGTGAATTGTCAAGAGCTGAGCAACAGTTGGCTGTTTGTGAAGGCTCGGACTGGTTCTGGTGGTTTGGCGATTACAACCCTGCGGATTCAGTCAGTAGTTTTGAATCCTTATTTCGCTTGAACCTGTCCATTTTATATCAATATCTTGGCGTATTACCTCCCAGCTATCTGACTCAAGTCTTTACTCAGGGAAGTGGCGCACCCGCCGCAGGTGGAACAATGAGACCAGGACAGGAATAAACATTATGACAGGGATGCAAGCATTGGATAAGAGAGAACAAGAGACAGAGTGTCACAACGATTTGAAAGGTCACAACGATATAAAGAGTCACAACCAACCAAAACGTTATAATCAATCCGAACCCTTGGATAAACGTCGTTCAGGTGTGTTACTTCATTTGACTTCACTGCCTGGACCTTATGGAAATGGTGTTATTGGCGAAGATGCCTATCGTTTTGTGGACTTTTTGAAAGATTCGGGCTTTACTGTCTGGCAAACTTTACCGCTGGGCCCCACTCATGGTGATGGTTCTCCCTATCAATCACTATCAGTTCACGCGGGTAATCCTCAGCTTATTGATTTGCAATGGTTGGTTGATCGAGGCTGGCTTGCTGAATATGATATTAATCATTGCCTAACGGATGTTTTCGGTCGTTCAAAATGCATCTCAATTGCTTTTAATGTCTTTCGCAAACAATTTGAAGAATCGCATGATAATAAGTTACATGATAATAAATGCATAACAGATTTGAATTCTGAAAATATTAGTTTAGATGAGAATACAGAGTGTCATAATTTTCAAAACTTTATGAAAGAACAATCTTTCTGGCTTGACGATTATGCTTTATATTGTGCATTAAAAAAAGAGCATCAACAAAAAAGTTGGACGGATTGGCCTGAAGCATTAAAAAATCGAGATGAAAGTGCACTTGTAGAAGCCAGGAATCAATTTAGAAATTCTATTTTGTATTATCAATTTGAACAATACCTGTTTTTTTGTCAATGGCTATCATTAAAAGAGTATGCGAATAGTCATGGTATTCACCTATTTGGTGATTTGCCTATTTTCGTTGCCCATGATAGTGCCGATGTTTGGGCTCAGCGACAATTTTTTAAACTGGATGAGCAAGGACAATCTGACGTTGTGGCAGGTGTACCACCTGATTATTTCTCCGAAACTGGTCAGCGCTGGGGGAACCCTCATTATCAATGGGATAAGATTGAAACATCTCAGTTTAGTTGGTGGGTTGAACGAATTAAAACTCAACAAGTTCTTTTTGATCTGATCCGCATTGATCATTTTCGTGGCTTTGAAGCCAGCTGGGAAATTCCCGCTGAAGAAGAAACTGCCATCAATGGCTTATGGGTTAAATCTCCTGGTGAAAAACTAATGAGTGCTTTGTATCAAGCTTATCCTGATTTAGCTCTAGTGGCAGAAGACTTAGGAATCATCACCGAAGAAGTCAATGAGTTGCGAGAGCAGTTTAATTTACCAGGCATGAAAATCATGCAATTTGCTTTTTCTGGTGAAAGCAGTAATCCCTATTTACCTCATAATCATCAAATTAACAGTGTTGTGTATACTGGGACACATGATAATGACACCACTCTTTCATGGTTAGAGTCGCTGTCTGAAGATGAAAAGAACTATATTAAACAGTATTTTAATTTTCCCTATGAATCACTGAATCAGGTACTGATGTGTATGACGATGGCCTCAGTTGCTAAGCTGGCTATTTTACCCATGCAAGATTTAATTAATTTAGGCGTGGGCTATCGAATGAATACACCAGGGACAACAGAAGGTAATTGGCAGTGGCGGTTTTACTGGGAACAACTCAAAGAAGAACATAAAGTTTCAGCAAGAAGTATGAACAAACTCTATGGGCGTATGGCTTAGCTTTGTATTGTCAAAAGAAGTGCGACAATTTGATATTCATATTCGCTCATATTCTGCTCTTATAATTTTGAAGGAAAGAGGAGTAAGACATGAACAAGCAAGTATTTGCCTTTGAAGAAGGCGATGGAAAAAATAAAGCATTATTAGGCGGAAAAGGGGCCAACCTTTGTGAGATGACCCAAATTGGTTTGAATGTACCTCCAGGTTTTGTCATTACGACAGAAACCTGTTTGAGTTATCTGGACTCTAAAACGGATTCTCTACCTGAATCATTAATGCTTGAAGTGCAGGAACAGATGGCTGCACTGGAAGAGAAAACGGGCAAAAAATTTGGTGATAGCAACGAGCCTCTTCTGGTTTCAGTTCGTTCGGGTTCGGCAATGTCCATGCCTGGAATGATGGATACTATTCTCAATTTAGGTCTCAACCGTGCCACGTTGGAAGGTGAAATTAAACAAACTGGTGATCCTCGCTTTGCCTATGACTCTTATCGACGCTTCATTCAACTCTTTGGCAAAGTGGCTCTGGGAATTTCTGATGAACCTTTTGATAAAGCTCTGCTACAAATAAAAAAAAGCAAAGGAATCAATGAAGATATTAGTTTGTCAGCAGACGACTTATCCACTATTTGTCATGAGTTTTTAACCATTGTGCAGCAACAAACCGGGCGGGCGTTTCCTGAAGACCCTTATGAACAGTTAGAATTAGCCATAAAATCAGTGTTCAGTTCCTGGATGGGCAAACGCGCTATCGACTATCGTCGAGAATTTAATATTACCCCGGAAATGGCCAATGGTACTGCGGTGAATATTTGTACCATGGTATTTGGTAATCGAGGAGATGATTGTGCCACAGGTGTTGCCTTTACTCGTAACCCTGGTACTGGAGAAAATCGTCTCTATGGTGAATACCTGACCAATGCTCAGGGCGAGGATGTGGTTGCAGGAATCAGGACCCCAAAATCCATTGAGCAATTGGCTCAGGAAATGCCTACTATGCATAAGGAATTGGAAGAACTTCGTTCTCGGTTGGAAGTTCACTATTGTGAAATTCAAGATTTTGAATTTACCATTGAACGTGGTGTGCTTTATTGTTTGCAAACTCGAAATGGCAAAATGAATGCCGTTGCAATGGTCAGAACTTCGGTGGAAATGGAGCGTGAGGGTCTGGTCAGCAAACAAGAAGCATTATTACGTATTGATCCCCAGCATCTTGAGCAGATGCTTTATCCAAGGCTTGATCCTAATGTCCGCACTGAAGCATTGGCTCAAGGCTTACCTGCATCACCAGGTGCTGCCAGTGGTATTGCTATCTTTGATGCCGATCGAGCCGAACAAATAGGCAAGGAAGGCAATCAAGTTATTCTTATTCGCGAAGAAACTAAGCCAGAAGACATTCATGGATTTTTTGCTTCTCAGGGCATTTTGACCAGTCGCGGTGGTAAAACATCCCATGCTGCTGTGGTGGCCAGAGGCATGGGAAAACCCTGTGTGGCAGGTGCAGAAGGCATTGTTGTCGATGTTAATTTACGCCAGGCAATAATTGGTGACATTACCATTAAGGAAGGTGACTGGATGACTCTTGATGGCACAACAGGTAATGTCTTTCAGGGGAGGATAGAAACTGTTGAGGCAGATTTTACGCATGAGTTGAATATCTTATTAGGCTGGGCGGATGAAGTTGCCCAATTAAAAGTGCTGGCAAATGCGGATACTCCTGCTGATGCCAGCAAAGCGATTAAATATGGTGCGATGGGCATCGGCTTATGCCGTACGGAAAGAATGTTCAATGATCCTGAGCGTCTGCCTATGGTGATTGAAATGATTGTCGCTGATGATAAATTACAGCGCCAACAGGCCCTGGATCGGCTCTTGCCCATTCAGCGAGCTGACTTTAAAGGACTTTTTGAAGTCATGTCACCCAGAAATGTGACCATTCGATTATTAGATCCTCCAATTCATGAATTTTTACCCTCGGAATCACAGCTACAACGAGAGATTGAGCAGTTAAGACAACTCCATGGAATGGCCTCGGGCGCGAGTGTGCTGTGCAATAGCATGAATTTACTTGGGGGAAGTCATGGTCGGCGAACCACTGATAAATTACCTCTGCCACAAATGGTTGATCCCTCATTAGTTGAAGAAGCCATTAATAAAAAGCAAAGTATGCTTAAGAAAGTTCGGGCGCTTTATGAAACCAATCCCATGTTGGGGCATCGTGGTGTTCGACTGGGCATTACCTTTCCTGAAATTTATTCCATGCAAATTCGTGCTATTTTAGAAGCGACGGCTGAATGTGTTGCCAAAGGTATTGATGTTCAACCTCAAATTATGATCCCCCAGGTCTCAACCGTAGAAGAGTTAAAGTTCATCAAACATTTTGCGGATTCGATTCATACCGAAGTTGAGAAAAGCTACAACCTAACGGTTAATTATAAATTTGGCTCAATGTTGGAAGTAGTGAGAGCTTGTATGCGTTCAGAATCATTGGCAGAAGTGGCTGAGTTTTTCTCTTTTGGTACTAATGACTTGAGTCAGGCAACCTTCTCATTCTCTCGTGAAGATGCGGAAAATAAATTTTTGCCACTTTATAATGAGCGTAATATTTTGCAGAATAATCCTTTTGAAGTACTCGATAGGGAAGGGGTTGGCAAATTAATGGAACTGGCGGTGAATTGGGGCAGGAACAGTCGAAAAGGCATGTCAATTGGTATTTGTGGTGAACATGGGGGCCACCCGGAATCCATTCATTTTTGCCATCAGATTGGTCTGGATTATGTCTCTTGTTCAGGACCCAGAGTCCCTGTTGCTCGTTTAGCTGTTGCCCATGCAGCAATGAAATTGGGCTAGCTTATCTACTGCACTATTATCTTTGTTCACTGTAGAGACAAGGCATGCCATGTCTCTACTTAATTGTCGCTTAAAAATTCTCAGTTGAGGTAAATAAGCCCACACGGAGATCTTTCATTGTGTAAATTTCTTTGTCATCAACGAACATACTGGCATCGGCAATTCCCATCACCAAACGGCGAGTAATCACGCGTTTTAGATCCAGCTTATAGGTCACCTTTTTTGCCGTCGGCAATACTTGCCCTGTGAATTTTACTTCACCAACTCCTAAAGCACGACCTCGGCCAGGACTGCCCAGCCAGCCAAGATAAAAGCCAACCAGTTGCCATACTGCATCAAGACCGAGACAACCAGGCATAACTGGATCGCCCTTAAAATGGCAATCAAAAAACCAGAGATCGGGTGTAATATCGAGCTCTGCTACGATACCGCCTTTACCATGCGTTCCGCCATCTTCATTGATATCAACGATGCGATCAATCATTAACATATTGGGCAGTGGTAACTGAGCATTGCCAGGCCCAAACATTTCACCACGACCACATTGGAGTAACTCTTCTTTGTTGAATGAGTTTTGTCTGTTCATAATAGCCTTTTGTTAATTATTTATTTTAAAAGGGTTCAAGATTGAAATTGGCGACATTTTAACAGATTTTCATCGGCACAACATCTTGCTCTTTGAATTTTCAATGAAATTGCATAGAGAAATATTCATCGGAAAAAAGGTGAAACAAAAAAAATGATAAATTATACTAAAGTTTGAATTTTTCTGTACGCCATTAGTAATGAGTAAATTCACTTTTTAAGGATTCATGTATTTTTCATGGGGCAGGTTTTATTAGAAACACTCTGATTTTTAGAAATGAATATAAATAGTCTTTTAAATACAATGACTTTAACCCGAATTGGAGGGTTTCCCCATTCTGCTTTAAAAACGGAAGGCAAATCTGATCCTAGTCAGTCATCCAATCAACTGCTTGATACCTTAACGCTTTCTGAAGACGCTAAAAGCTTAATTACACAAGATAAAAAGACAAAAACTGAAGCCAATATTTTAGGTGCAAAAGATGACTCTGACCCATCAAAGAAGCCTGTTTCAACTGAAGAAAATACCTCAGATGAAACAAAACGTTCAGAGCCAGACTCTTCAGGGGGCAAAGAACACTCATCAACTGAGCTGACCGAAGAAGAAGAGTTGGAAGTTGAAGAGTTAAAACGTCGTGATTCAGAAGTCAGAGCACATGAGCAGGCACATTCTTCGGCTGCTGGTAATTTAGCTCTGGGTGGTGTGAGCTTTGACTACGAAACTGGCCCTGATGGTAAACGCTATGCCGTTGGTGGTGAAGTTAGTATTGATACTTCTGGTGTGGCAGGTGATCCGCAAGCCACAATAAGAAAAGCACAGCAAATTAGACGGGCGGCTTCAGCACCTGTTGATCCTTCTGCACAAGATCGTTCTGTGGCAGCAGAAGCCTCTCGAATGGAAGCGCAGGCTCGTTCAGAAATTGCTCAACAAGGTAGGGAAAAGCAGGCAGAATATGTCGATGAAAATACCCCTGAGATTGATTTTTTAGGGCCACAAAAAGATCAAAATGAAAAGAACATTCAGGATACTTATTCTAAAATTCAAAATGCCAGCGTGCTGCAAGAGCAAAAAAGCTTCGTTGACTTCTTTATTTAATTCTGTAAATTGAAAGTAGAGACAAGGCATGCCTTGTCTCTACTTTTACTAATGTGTAATGTTTTACCCGTTAAAGGTAGTAAGCCCCTTTAGTCATCACCTTAGACATCATTCCCATGGCCAGCTTGACTGCCCCTGGCAACTTGGCTGCTCCAGCTTCCTCGGCGATGATGGCATGATGCAATTCATCCTCTTTCATTTGTTCTAAAATAGAACGGCTTTTATTATCCTCAGGTGATATTTGAGAAAGGTGGCTGTCAAGGTGACGAACCACTTGATGTTCCGTCTCAGCAACAAATCCCAGACTCCATTTATCACCTGCAATTCCCGCAACTGCCCCAATAGTGAGCGAACCCATATACCAGAAAGGGCTCAGATAGCTGACATGAGTCCCTAATTCCTGACAACGTTTTTCACACCAGTCAAGGTGATCATTCTCTTCTTGTGCCGCGCGAAACATTTGTTGGCGAACTTCAGGTAGTTTTGCTGTTAATGCCTGCCCCTGATAGAGTCCTTGAGCGGAAACCTCACCCGCATGATTAATTCTCATTAAACGCCCTGAGAGTTGTTTGTCTGCATCATTTAATTCAGTTTCAGTATGATTTTTTGCAGGGTTTTCTCGTTCAGTGATTTCGGGGGCACCCAAGAGTGTGCGCACACCTGTATCAATATTGAAAAGGAAATGATCCAGGGCTGAGTATTGGCGTTGATGTGAAGACATAATTTTTTAACTCTGTTTAATATGCTTTGATTAATTGACGAGCCAATAAATGAATAGGGTGTATGACTTCTACTTTTCGCCCTATCTGATGCTCGTGCCTCTTAATACCATCTTTAAAGTGTAAACTGCAACCGATATTGGAAGAAACAATGGTTTGGTAGTCATGCTGTATCACATCGTCTATTTTTTCATCAATAAGACGATTGGCTATCTCAGGGTATTGAAGCATATAACTGCCTGCTGCACCACAACAATACTGATCATTAATTCTAATTAATTGAATATTGGGGATGTTTTCTAGTAAATCGAATAATGACTGATCGTCTTTTAATACATTTTTTAAACTACAGGGAATATGCACACCGATTTTCTGTAACTCTTTGTTGCCTATTGGTGTAAATTGGACTGAGCTTTTTTTGATGGCATGAGTGAGAAAAGAAATAATATCAGTGGCTTTGTGGCTAAAATTTCTTGCATCATTCTCTAAGTCATCTTGCTCAAAGAACTTGATGTATTCTTTGAGCTGTCCAGAACAACTGTTGGTTATGGACAAAATGGCCTCACTTTCTTGTAACAATGGCTTATATTGATTGATATTCTGCTGTGCTAATTTGTTCATGCCTTGGATATCACCATGGCGACTGTTCATCGCACCACAGCACTGTTGCTTTTCTGGAACATGGACATTGAATTGACAGGCGTTTAAAAGTGTAATGGCATCATTTAACGTTTGTTGCTCAAATAGATCGCTACTGCAGCCTTTAAATAAAATAACTTGTTGCTTATCTTGGCTGTCAGTCGATGAAAGTGTCTTTGAAGCAGGGTAATACTCTTCTAACTTCGGATTGAGTGAAGCATTAGGTAGCATTTCATGGCTGAAATGACTCATTGTGCCAAGTGTTGATGGCTTTTGGTACTTAACACCTTGGTGATTATGGTCTGTGTCAAATAAGGACAAAATAGGAGCAGCCGCTTTTGCTGATATTTTTACCAAAGGATGCAATGATTGAGTCACTAACAGCTTCTCAGCCATTTTTTGTGTAAGAGAGCGTTTGTGCTGTGGATACTGGGACACTAAAAGTGCTCTACCCAGATTGTTTAAAGTGGCATAATCAACCTGTGATGGACAGATTTTTTCGCAAGCACGGCATGTCAGGCAATGATCCAGTGACAGCCATAAGTCTTCACTGGCTTCAAATTGTTCTTCGGCCAGGGCCTTAAACAGTGAAATACGACCACGAGGGGATTCGTTTTCAGTCCTGAACAAGTGATAAGTGGGGCAATGTGGAATGCACAGTCCACAGAGTACACACTGATTGGCAAGCTGAGAAATGGTTTGCTGAATCGTCAATAAAATTTCCAAAAACTAACTGGTAAATTTTGCTATTATAGCACCCTAATTGAAAAAGCAGATAAAAGTCTGAGTGCTTTTTTTGTCTCATTAGACTATCGATTACAGATTTTCGACATCATTTATACCTTGGAGCTAGCATGTCCTATTATTCAAAACATTTATTCGTCTGTACCAATGAACGAGAAGATGGCGGTCCGTGTTGTCAACGATATGATACCCGCAGGATGCGTAAATATGTGAAAAATAAATGCAAAGAACTCGGTATTCATGGTGAAGGACAAGTTCGCATCAATAGTGGTGGCTGCATGGGGCGTTGTAATGAAGGTCCTGTTATTGTGATTTATCCTGAGGCGGTTTGGTATACCTTTGTTGATGAAGAAGATCTGGATGAAATCATAGAGCAGCATTTATTAAAGGGGAAGATTGTTAAACGACTTCAATTGCCAGGGTGATCATTAATGCTAAATGTTGGATTAAAAGAGAAAGAATAAAAATGATTTGAAGTCTCATTAAATTGATTTTTGTCTAAAAATATTCTTATTTTTTATCTATGTCAGATGAAACTGATAAACAGTTAACACTTTCACGGTTAATTTTGAAAATGCTATTGACAAGGTTAGGGTATATCAGTATATTATTATTCAGCTGATTACTGTTCACATGAAGTGACAGCAGCTACTTTATACCTCCATCCTCCTTTGGTGGTTTTTATAATGGCGTAACTCCCCCCCCCCCTTGGTTGCGCCTTATTTTTTTTCTATAATTTACTTCAAATTTTCATCGGCTTTTTAATCATAAAATAAAAACAAATAAATTGTTATTTAACAGGTAATCAAAGTCGGTAACACAACCAGTAGAGATAAGGCATGCCTTATGTTCAGCCTATATGAATGCAGAGTCAATGGTTTACTCATCTTTAGAGATATAATTATTAAAACTAATTTCATAAAAACACTTTTTAAATGAAAAAAAGTCATGTATAATCTCGGGCTCTTTGAAACACAAGTGATTATTTCTGATTGGAAGAAGCTGATTAGTCGCAATTAAGAAATGAGCTCAAGAGGATACTTGTGTGACTAAAACAAAATTTAATATACAGGCGCTGTAAAAATGAAGACATTTAGTGCGAAACCAGAAACTGTCGAACGTGACTGGTATATCGTTGATGCTGAAAACAAAACCCTGGGTCGTCTGTCAACAGAAATTGCCAGACGTCTTCGTGGTAAACATAAACCAGAATATACTCCACACGTTGACACAGGTGATTACATCGTTGTCATTAATGCTGAAAAAGTACACGTGACTGGAAACAAAAGAACCGATAAGATGTACCATCATCACACTGGTTTTGTTGGTAATCTGAAAAGCATCAGCTTTGAAAAATTACTCGATAGAGCGCCTGAGCGTATTATTGAAAATGCTGTTAAAGGTATGTTACCTAAAAACCCTTTAGGTCGTGCTATGTACAGAAAAATGAAAGTCTATGCTGGTGATGAGCATCCACATACTGCTCAGCAGCCTAAGACTTTAGAAGTATAGGTAGCGACTTAACTCTGCTTTCAGTTAACAAATGAAAGCTAAGAAATGGTAACAGGATAAATTATGATTACACAATATTATGCAACAGGTCGCCGTAAAAGTTCATCTGCACGTGTTTATTTACGTCCAGGAAAAGGCGATATCACTATTAACGATCGTCCAATCGAAGTATTCTTCGGTCGTGAAACTTCAAGAATGGTTGTTCGTCAGCCTCTAGCACTTACTGAATTGTTAGAAAAATTTGATGTTAAAATTAACGTCAGTGGCGGCGGCAATACAGGTCAGGCTGGTGCTATTCGTCATGGTATTACTCGTGCATTGATTGAATATGATGAGTCACTACGTCCAACACTAAGAAAAGCTGGTTTCGTCACTCGTGATGCTCGTCAGGTCGAACGTAAGAAAATCGGTCTGCATAAAGCACGTAAGCGTCCACAATACTCTAAACGTTAATTCGTTGTACAGTCAGTCTTTATTTCAAAGACTGTACAAAAAGCCCTGTCGAGGAATCGACAGGGCTTTTTTTTGCTTTTTAAAAATACAAGTTAAACGACTGGAGGTATCTACGCTTGATATATTTCTGTTCATTATAAAGAACAAGGCTAAAGCCTTATTAATTTTGTCATGGGCAATCGTATGACCAGTCAAGATGCTAATTCTTAAATATTGGTGGGTAAAATTTTGTTTGTTTTTGGTCTTATCAAGCGACTGAAGCTTAATTTTTAGATTCAGTTTCTTCGAAATAGGATGCAAAAAATACGTTTTTGTTTGAATGTTGTAGTAAAACAACATTAAAAAGTGAAAAAAAATCTAATTTAATTTCTCACTTAAAATCGCTAAGTTATTGTTTTTTACTTTTTCAATGTTGTTTTTTGTTGTTTTGATGTAAATAAACAACAAAAAAACACCTTTCTTTTAAAAAATGTCGTTTTTTTGGAAAATAAGTGTTGCATTATGGATAAAAATGATTAGAATAGAATCTGTCAGTGAAACATTGTGACAAAAAACAAAAGCTCATTTTTAGCAAAGAGATGTTTTTTGAAGCAAAAACAAAAGATTTATATTAAATAATATTAAGGAAATAAAATGAAAAAATTAATTGCTGCTGCTGTTGCTGCTGCCGTTATCGCTCCTGCTAGCGTTATGGCTGCTGGTCCTACTCTTTATGGTAAGATCCACATGGCTGTTGAAAACCACGATAATAATGCTTCTGGTGCTGCTAACTATGATGAGTGGAGCATGACTTCACGTTCATCACGTATCGGTGTTAAAGGTTCTGAAGATTTAGGTAACGGCATGAAAGTTGGATACCTAATCGAGTGGGAAGTTAACATGGACGGTACTGGTTCTGACATGGGTCAACGTAACCGTGCTGTTACTCTTTCTGGTGACTGGGGTACTGCTCTAGCGGGTCGTTGGGATACTCCTTTCAAGTCTCTTGGTCGTAAAATTGATCTGTTCGGTGACCAATCTGGTGATTTACGTGCTGTAAATGGTGATCAAGATTTTCGTCTTGATAACGTTGTAGCATATGTTACTCCTAACATGAATGGCTTCAGTGCAACTGTTGCATACTCTTTTGATGCAACAGGTTGTCAAACATGTGGTGGTGAAGGTACTGATGCTAGTGCATGGTCTTTCAATGCAATCTATAACAACGGTCCTCTACTAGTTGGTCTTGGTTATAGTGATGCGAATGATGATGGTCGATTAGCTGCCAATACTGAAAACATGTCTGCATGGCGTGCAGTGGGCTCATATGCATTTGGTGACTTCAAAGTTGCTGCTTCTTACACAGATTTCGATGGTCAAGGTTTTGTAAAAGACGCTGATCCTGATGTTTGGACTCTTGGTGCTTCTTACACAATGGGCAGCAACAAGATTAAGTTTCAGTATGCTGACCGTGACGAAAGTCAAAGCAATGCTGATGACGAAGCAGATATGTGGGCAATTGGTATAGACCACGCTATGTCTAAACGTACTACTGTTTATGCTACCTATGCAACACTTGATAATGATGATAACTCTACTAGACGTGCTTGGGCTGGTGGTATGAGTAATGGTACATCAAATGGTCTTGCAGTTGGTGGTGAAGATACTGATTCATTTGCTGTTGGTATCATCCACAAGTTCTAAGTGCGACGTGAGTCGTAACTGCTTGATTTTAAAAGGTTTTTCTTAACTTTTAAAAATAATGAAGGGGAGCTTTGCTCCCCTTTGTTTATTATATCAAGCGAAATGCAGGTGAAAATCTGCGTCCTTTTAGGTTGAATGTGAGTGGCGTAACTCAACCAGACTTCGGTCTTCCACTTGACTATTCAGATTATCATCTGAATATTGTAAAAAGCAGATTAATTTCTGTGCATTTCAAAAACGGCGTAAGCTGTTCATTTCGATTGTTCCTACAGTACTTTTTACAGTATTGTCAGTGGAACCTTCTATTTAGCTAGAAGTAGCCTAGGGATAGTGCGAGATCAGTAATGATCCTGTGCGAAGCTTCCTAACAATGTAACCATCCAATTGGATTA
>JADGEK010000141.1:0-3496 GCA_016744395.1 Gammaproteobacteria bacterium
ACAAAAGAGAAGATTTTCGTCATCAATCTTTTTTTTCAGACATTGCTGTTGGTGTTATCACTGGACTTGGGCATACGGGTTACGAATTAGCTCTACAATATGCATTAACTCATATTGAGAACAGTTGAAAGATTTAAACTGCCCGATAGAAGTGGCTATATAATAGCTCTAGAAAAGATATAACGAAGGGCTTGCAGTCATGACTGATGCAGCCTCAACTTAACAAGTACATGTTCCAGTAGCGAGTACTTACTATAAATTAATAAGCAAGGTTCAAATTATGGACATCCGTAAAATAAAAAAACTCATTGAACTACTTGATGAATCTGGTGTAGCAGAAATTGAAATTCATGAAGGCGAAGAGTCTGTACGAATTTCACGCAACAGCCCAACTCCAACAATGGTGCAAATGCCTCCAGAAGCCTATGCACAACAGCCTTATGCTCCAGCTCCAGCAGCGGCTCCCATTGCTGCAGCGCCAGCTGAAGCACCTGCTGAGCCAGAACAAGTCTCAGGTCACGAACTCAAGGCTCCAATGGTTGGAACCTACTATAGTGCACCATCACCTGGCGCAGCACTATTTGTTGAAGTAGGACAAGCAGTTGCTAAAGGTGATACTATTTGTATTATTGAAGCAATGAAATTATTGAATCAAATTGAAGCTGATGTCAGCGGTACCGTCAAAGCTATTTGCGTTGAAAATGGTGAGCCTCTGGAGTATGGTCAAACCATTTGCATTATAGAATAAAGTACCGATCATATTTATTTCCGTACTTGCTGATAAAACACCATTTATACTAATTTATACACACCTGGAAAACTCTGATGTTTGAGAAAATAGTTATTGCCAATCGCGGAGAAATTGCACTGCGCATACAACGTGCTTGCCGCGAATTAGGAATAAAAACCGTTGCCGTTCATTCAGATGCAGACAAAAATCTCAAGCATGTACTTCTTGCAGATGAATCCGTTTGTATAGGCCCAGCAGCATCCGCTGAGAGCTATTTAAATATCCCGGCACTCATCAGTGCTGCTGAAGTCACTGATTCCCAGGCAATTCATCCTGGTTATGGCTTTTTGTCTGAAAATGCTGATTTTGCTGAACGAGTTGAAGAAAGCGGCTTTGTTTTTATTGGTCCTCGCCCCGACTCAATCCGTACCATGGGCGACAAAGTTCAGGCCATCAAAGCCATGCTTAAAGCTGGGGTACCAACGGTCCCAGGTTCAAATGGCGCCTTAAATGAAGATCCTGAAACCAACTTACGCATTGGGCGTGAAATTGGTTATCCCGTTATTATTAAAGCGTCCGGTGGTGGTGGTGGACGAGGAATGCGCGTTGTGCGTTCAGAGGCAGCATTACTCAATGCCATTTCATTAACTAAGACGGAAGCCGATGTCACTTTTGGTAACGACGAAGTCTATATGGAAAAATATCTGGAAACACCCCGCCATGTTGAGATCCAGGTCATAGCGGATGAACATGGTAATGCTGTCCATTTAGGTGAACGTGATTGTTCTATGCAGCGTCGCCATCAAAAAGTCGTTGAAGAAGCGCCTGCCCCAGGTATTACCGAAGAAGTTCGTAATAGAATTGGCGAGCGCTGTGCTGAGGCTTGTCGTCAAATTGGCTATCGTGGTGCAGGTACATTTGAGTTTTTGTTTGAAAATGACGAATTTTATTTTATCGAAATGAACACCCGTCTTCAGGTAGAACATCCTGTCACTGAATTTATTACAGGTGTTGACTTAGTCCGCGAGCAACTGCGTGTTGCTGCAGGCTTACCATTGAGCTTTACTCAAAGTGACATTCAAGTAAAGGGCCATGCCATTGAGTGCCGTATCAATGCAGAAGATTCAAAGACTTTCATGCCCAGTCCAGGTCCAATTAAAACCTATCATGCTCCTGGTGGTCCTGGAGTACGAGTCGACTCTCATATTTATAGTGGCTATAACGTCCCTCCCTATTATGATTCAATGATTGGTAAATTGATCACCTATGGGAGCACTCGTGAGATTGCCATCGCACGCATGGACACAGCACTCAGTGAAATGATTGTTGAAGGAATTAAGACCAACATCCCTTTACAACAAGAGATTATTGCAGACAGTGCTTTTAAAGCAGGTGGAACCAATATTCATTACCTTGAGAAAAAGCTCGGACTATAAATATCACCCCCAATCAACACACTCTCTATGTTTAAGACATCCAGGGTGTGTTACCCACAATAAGCCTCATGCAAATTTATAAAAAAGAATTCTTATGGCCTGGTTGCAACTTACTCTCGAAGCGACTCATAGCAATAGCAATCAATTATCTGATCTCTTAAGCGAAGCGGGGGCTGCCTCAGTTACTTTACAGGATGCTCATGATGATCCTATTTTTGAGCCACCACCAGGCAGCACCCCCCTTTGGAAAGAAC
The DNA here is from genome assembly GCA_016744395.1 of Gammaproteobacteria bacterium. GTDB lineage: Bacteria > Pseudomonadota > Gammaproteobacteria > GRL18 > GRL18 > GRL18. The sequence goes on from JADGEK010000141.1 coordinate 2,421, forward strand.
TTCTGTTAACAGGCCTATTTGATGCCGATGTCGATATCAATTCCGTTTTAAAATTCATAGAAACTCAATATGGTCACCTACCTTCTTATACTCTCAACCCACTAGAGGATAAAGACTGGATCCGCGCCTGGATGGATGACTTTAAACCCATGCAGTTTGGTCAGCGAGTCTGGATTTGTCCAAGCTGGCATAGTCCTCCTGACCCCAATGCGGTCAATATCATGCTTGATCCTGGCTTAGCCTTTGGAACAGGAACACATCCAACCACATCATTGTGTTTAAAATGGTTGGATCAAACATTTAAAGAGCCTCTTTTTAAACCTCCCGTTGACGTCATTGATTATGGCTGTGGCTCAGGCATTTTAGGCATTGCAGCAAGCTTATTGGGTGCAACTCAAATCTTTGCAGTGGATCTGGACCCTCAGGCCCTTTTGGCGACTCAGGCTAATGCTGAAAAAAATAATGTGTCTAATTGCATCAACACTTTTTCAGTACCTGAGTTCAAACAGCAGTTTCCAACACTTCAATGCCCTTTACTTCTGGCCAACATTTTAGCAGGACCATTAGTTGAATTAGCAGAAATGTTAGCCTCACATGTTGCCCCAAAAGGCAATATTGTTCTCTCTGGTATTCTGGCAGAGCAGGCCGATAAAATATCTACAGCTTATCAACAATGGTTTACAATTGATGAAATTATTCAAGAAGGTGATTGGATTCGTGTTGTCGGAACTAAACTCTAAATCAGAACAAGGTTATTCATAGAGCAAACAAAATAATACCGTACTTTCTTCGTCTCTTATGCATACAAATTAGGAGATAAACTACAGATTATTTTGCTTAATAATGTTAGTATCAAAATAATATTCATATAATTGATCAGCAGTGCTTAAAAGCCTTCAAAAACACATGCTATTGACTTCTAACATGTCAGCCCAATGCAGTAAGTTTTATAAAGCCTGATCAGAAAGTTGATTCAAGGAAAGTTTTCAGCAAATGTATACTCATTGTCCTAACTGCGATACACACTTTGAAATTTCTCAGGAGTACCTGGATATTGCCAATGGCAAAGTTCGGTG
>JADGEK010000141.1:3596-8244 GCA_016744395.1 Gammaproteobacteria bacterium
CTCGAAAATCAACCAGTTTTCGCATGCCCTCAGCCAATAAGACTGACTTTGAAGCACTATTTCCACCAGACTCTTCACTAGTCAATGAGGTCAATAACAGCAAGACAACTGAAAAGCCTGTTCAAGCTGAAGAAATTAATGTCATTGAAGAACCCGTTAAGCCTGAAGAAAATAATACCATTGCGGAACCCATTCAGTCTGAAGAATTTAATATCATTGAAGAACCCATTCAGTCTGAAGAATTTGATGTCATTGTGGAGCCCATTCAGCCTGAAGAAAATAACATCATTGAAGAACCCATTCAGCCTGAAGAAAATAACATCATTGAAGAACCCATTCAGTCTGAAGAATTTGATGTCATTGTGGCGCCCACTCAGCCTGAAGTAGTTAATGCCATTGCAGAGCCTATAGAATCAATTGAGCCTGAAGGCGAGCTTGATTTTGTTGATTTTGAAATAGACGAACCTGATAACTCAATCCAGTCACCCACATTTAAGTACAATACTCGTAAAATTGATGATGGTGATATGGACATTCTTAATAGCCTTATCGAAGGAGACGATCAGAACACTTCAAGTGATGAGCTTCTAGATGAGTTAGATGACATCAATAAAACCCTATCCGATACTCAGGATTCTTTGGATGATGAGTTTTCAAATTTGGGTGATGATTTTGATGATTTAGACAGTGGCGATGATCTTCTGGCTGAATTAGAACAATTAGAAAATGATTTTCTTCATAACAATAAAGATTCCTCAACTCTTTCTGATGATCAAGAGAGTAAGGAAGAACAATTCCCCCGTAACATTGAAGCCGATACTAATTTTGAAGAGTCAACCCAGGAAACAAAAACAGAATCATTACCCATAAGCTCAAATACAGAACACCATGAAGAAGTGGTTCCTTCATTTCTTACTCAGAGTGACTCCACCAATAGCAACCCTGCCGCCATGCTGGGTTGGCTAGCGGGAACAATCGGCTTATTAGTATTACTCAGCATTCAATATTTGCATGTTAATAGCATTCAGTTTTCTCAGAATGCCAATGTGCGACCACTGCTAGAAACCTTGTGTCCAATCACAAACTGTTCTTTACCCTTGATTAAAACGCCGAGGAAAATTGTCACTGTCAGCCATGATGTCCGCTCACACCCTAAAATCAATAACGCTTTAGAAATTCAGCTAGTTTTTAAAAATAAAGCCAAATACACTCAAAGTTATCCACTACTGGCAATTACCTTCTCAAATCCTTTAGGTGAAGTCATTGCTCGTAGGAAGTTTATGCCTGAAGAGTATCTGACAGGTGATATTCCGTATGCCCGTGGTCTAAAAGCAAATCAAAGCCAGGAGATAAACCTTAAAATCATTGATCCTGATCCTGGTTCATTACTCAGCTTCCAATTTAACTATTTATAGAGCCAGGTGCGAAATTGCACTTTACCTCCACCTCTTTAAGCACATAGGAAGCCAACCCATAAAGACTTAGAGTCAATGCCCCTGAAGTGTTTCATTGGTCAGTAAATTATCGTTTATAGAATATTATTATGAATATAGGCCCCTGGCAATTTCACCCTCCAGTAACGACAAAGACTCAGCCCTCCGATACAGTCCCTGTTTTTTTAGCACCGATGGCAGGAATTACCGATCGTCCCTTTCGGCAATTATGTCGCACAATGGGTGCTGCACAGGCCATATCTGAAATGGTGACCAGTAAACCCGAATTGATGAATTCCCTTAAAACACGTGCACGCTTAAATCATGATGGTGAAGCATCACCCATTGCAGTACAGATTTTAGGAACAGAAGCACAACAAATGGCACAAGCTGCTCAATTTAATGTCCAAAATGGTGCCGACATTATTGACATCAACATGGGCTGCCCTGCAAAAAAAGTCTGTAATGTTTTAGCTGGTTCCGCTCTTTTAAAAGATGAATCACTCGTCCAGACTATTTTATCTTCTGTCGTTCAGGCTGTGTCCGTTCCTGTCACCTTAAAAATCCGAACAGGCTGGGATATCGAACATATAAATGCCGTTACTATTGCACAAATCGCTGAGCAAAGTGGTATCCAGGCACTCACTATTCACGGTCGCACCCGCGCTTGCGGATACAGTGGTGAAGCAGAATATGACACTATAAAAACAGTAAAACAACAAGTTAGTATACCAATCATTGCAAATGGCGATATAAATAGTGCAGAGAAGGCACGACATGTATTACAATACACAGGCGCTGATGCAATAATGATTGGCCGAGCTGCTGTTCCAACGCCCTGGATATTTGCAGACATCAATCATTTTTTAGCAACTGGAGTTCATTTAGCTGAACCTTCATTGCAAACAAAAAGCGATATTATCCTTGGCTTACTCAATGAATTGTATTCATTTTATGGTGAGCTGCATGGTGTCAGAATTGCAAGAAAGCATCTGAATGCAGCAATAAAGCCATTGCCTGAAGGTGAGCTATTCTGGAAGAAAATCAGCCGAATTAGTAACGCGCAACAACAACTTTCAATGACAAAACTTTTTTTTGATTCTTTGATTGAATTTTAGACTTTCTCTCTTAGTCAGAATATTATTGTTGTTACAATAACGACTCACATACAAATACAGTTTTTTATTCATTACATGATAATTGTCAAACAAAGCAAAATAATAGTATACACATAGAAAATTGACAGAAAATTCTTACAAATTTTTTTTCAATTAAGTCTATAATAATGTTCCTCGTTTAGAAGTACCCCATATTCACCGATAAATATTTTAGGTTAAAGTCCATGCCCATAGTTCAAGACGTTCTTAGTGAAAATAATAATAATATAGAAACTCATGATAACTTTAGCTTGAGCAAAAATGACTTAAACCAAAATGATTTAAATGAAAACAATTCAAGTGATGCCGACTCAGCTGATAATGCAATATTACGCGATTGTGTCCGGTCAGTATTAACAAATTACATCAATGATTTGGAAGGGCACACTGTGGATGATTTATACCAATTGGTGCTTGCTGAAGTAGAGGCTCCTTTGCTAGAAACAATATTGGGACATACTAAAGGCAATCAAAGTAAAGCAGCGCAGATGTTAGGCATTAATCGCGGTACATTGCGCAAAAAACTGAAGCAATATAATATCAGCGACTGAAAAACTTCGAACTAACTTTTAAAAAGATTGTTACCGCTAAGCTGACAAAAAGTGAGCACAAAAAAGCTAAAACAATTGTACTCCGTGCGACTAACAACTATCATATCCCAACTTTAACCTATAATTACTTATTTCTTATGTTCCTGTGAATTAGAAATAGTACTAGAGCTAAATCTATCCCTCTTATTTGTAAAAAAGTCACAACGACTAATTTGGAGTACCTTGAATGGCCACAATGAAAAACGCCCTGATCAGTGTTTCTGACAAAGACAATGTTGTCGAGTTTGCTAAAGCGCTATCTGAAATGCAAGTCAATATTTTATCAACAGGTGGCACCGCTAAGTTGCTACAAGATAATAACATTCCAGTCACTGAAGTTTCTGATTATACAGGCTTTCCTGAAATGATGGCTGGCAGAGTTAAAACTCTACACCCTAAAGTTCATGGCGGCATTCTAGGCAGACGCGGCATTGATGATGACATAATGAAAGAGCATGGCATTGATGCCATTGATATGGTCGTTGTGAATCTTTACCCATTTGAATCGACTGTCGCTAATCCTGAGTGTGATCTGGATACAGCCATTGAGAACATTGATATTGGCGGACCAACAATGGTTCGAGCAGCTGCAAAAAACCATAATAGCGTAGCAATCATTGTTAACCCCTGCGATTATGACGGTATCATTGCTGAAATGAAAGCCTCTGAAGGTCAGCTGGCGAAAGAGACATTATTCAAACTTGCAGTAAGAGCATTTGAACATACTGCAAAATACGATGGTCATATTGCCAATTATCTCGGTGCGATTAACGTTGAAGATCAAAGTAAATCAATATTCCCTCACACCTTTAGTTTGCAATTCGATAAGTCCCAACAAATGCGTTATGGTGAAAACCCTCATCAAAATGCTGCCTTCTATGTGGAAACATCACCTAAAGATGCCTGCATTGCCACATCAACTCAGATTCAGGGTAAAGAGCTTTCATATAACAACATCGGAGATACCGATGCAGCTTTAGAATGTGTTAAGCAGTTTGATGAAGCACCAGCCTGTGTCATCGTAAAGCATGCGAACCCATGTGGTGTTGCTCTTGGCAGTAATCAGCTAGAAGCTTATGACAGAGCATTTCAAACCGATCCAACTTCAGCTTTCGGTGGTATTATCGCATTTAACCAGACACTTTCTGCTGAAACCGCTAAGGCTATTGTCGATCGTCAATTTGTTGAAGTCATTATTGCACCTGATGTCGATGATGAGGCTAAAAAGATTCTTGCTAAAAAGAAAAATGTACGCGTACTTTCTTGTGGTCAATGGGCCGACATACCCACTCAAACATGGGATTATAAACGAGTTAATGGCGGCTTGTTAGTGCAGGAACGTGATTTGGGCATGGTCACTGAAGGCGACCTGAAAGTCGTCACCAAAAAAATTCCAACTCCAGAACAAATGCTGGATCTTATTTTTACCTGGAAAGTGGCAAAATTCGTTAAATCCAATGCCATTGTT
>JADGEK010000038.1:0-39026 GCA_016744395.1 Gammaproteobacteria bacterium
TATGCATTGGAGCCAGCATTTTATGCTTCAATGTGATAATAAATTAGGTGGTATTTGCATGAAAAATAGAGATATTTCTCTTAAGTACCTACCTATGAGTGATACTACTTTAATGAAAATAATTAAATAAGATTGCTCACTTCAAATTTACTCACATCAGTGTATTAATGTCTTGGCTCATATAATTTGATTCTGTTAAACAAAATATCTTTAAAATAAAAGACCAATGGAACTAGAGTATGAAAAAAATATTTGCTATATCTTTAATTTTAATTATTTCAAGTCAAGCAGTAAATGCGCAAGACGACACTACAAATATAACAGATAATATAAAAAAATATATTTACAACTTAACTCGAAGTGATATTGATAAAGGTCTAGATGCATATAATAAAAAAGATTATAAGACCGCTATTTTTTTCTGGAAACCACTAGCAGTTAATGGTGATGTAAATGCTCAATATAATCTTGGAATGATGTACCTTTTTGGAAAAGAGAGTATTCAAGATAACAAGCAAGCATTTCACTGGCATCAAAAAGCTGCTGAGCAGGAAGATTCTAATGCACAATTTTTTATGGGACGTTTTTATGAATACGGGGAAGGTGTTACTAAAAATAATAAACAAGCTGTTTATTGGTTCAAAAAATCTGCCAATCAGGGGCAAATGGATGCACAGAATAGTCTTGCAGGGATGTATCTAACTGGGCGTGGTGTTACTCGAGATTTTGTAAAAGCTGTTCATTGGTATCAGAAAGCTGCTGAGCAAGGTTATGCAGATGCACAAAATAACCTTGGTTTAAGATATGTTTGGGGCGAAGGTGTTAGTAAAGATTTCAATCAAGCCATCAATTGGTTTCGAAAAGCAGCTAGTCAGGAGCATGCTGGTGCACAAAATAATCTGGGAACTATCTATGATAATGGTAATGGAGTTGCCGAAGACGACAAAAGAGCCATTTACTGGTTTCATAAAGCGGCTGAACTGGGGAGTGCCAGGGCACAAAAAAATCTTGCAGGAATGTATGCTTATGGAAATGGTGTGGTGAAAGATGAGGTTCAGGCTTTGGAATGGTATCAAAAATCAGCCAATCAGGGATATCATGAAGCGCAGTATATTCTTGGGGCAAAGTATGATAATGGTGATGGTGTCAAACAAGATCTCAAAAAAGCTGTTTACTGGTATCTAAAAGCTGCGAATCAGGGGTATGTTGAAGCACAAAATAGCCTTGGAGTGATGTTTGTTAAGGGCTTGGGAACTACAAAAGATTATAAACAAGCTGCTCATTGGTATCAAAAGGCTGCCACTCAGGGGCATGCTATGGCACAAAATAATCTTGGTCTGCGATACATGTTGGGCCAAGGTGTTGCTCAAGATTATGTTCAAGCCATGCATTGGTTTAAAAAATCTGCAAAACAAAAATATAGTGAAGCACAAAATAATCTTGGCGTAATGTATGATAATGGTCAAGGGGTTATTATCGATAAACAACAGGCTGTTTATTGGTTTCAATTAGCGGCTAAACAAGGTGATGATAATGCACAAAAAAACCTTGGTTATATGTATGCATCAGGACAGGGTGTTACAAAAAATAATGAACAGGCAGTTTTTTGGTATCAAAAATCGGCTGAGCAGGGAAATGCTAGTGCGCAAAATCTCCTTGGTGTGATGTATAGAAAGGGTAAGGGTGTCGTTAAAAATGATAGAAAGGCGATTGAATTCTATTTAAAAGCGGCCAGGCAGGGAAATACCACGGCACAGAATAACCTTGGAGAAATCTACTTTAGTGGACAAGGTGTTGTACAAGACTATAAAAAAGCCTTTTACTGGTATCAAAAAGCTGCCAGGCAGGGGCATGTTAAGGCCCAAAATACACTTGGTTGGATGTATGTCAAGGGACAAGGTGTTGTTCAAGATAAAGAGCAAGCAACTCGTTGGTATGAGAAAGCAGCACTTCAAGGCGATGCTGAAGCAGAAAATAATCTGAAGATAATGTATTCCAATGGAGCTGGTGTTGCAAAAGATTCAAAACAGACATTGCAATGGTACCAAAAAGCTGCCAAACAGGGAAATGCTGAGGCTCAAAATAATCTTGGTGCAATGTATGATAAAGGAGTAGGAGTTTTAAAAAATTTAAAAAAAGCTTTTCACTGGTATCAAAAAGCTGCTAAGCAGGGAAATGCTACGGCACAAAATAATCTTGGAATAATGTATCTTAGTGGTGAAGGTATTGCTCAAGATGATAAACAAGCGTTTCAATGGTCTCAAAAGTCGGCAGCACAGGGAGTTTCTGACGCACAAAATAATCTTGGAATGATGTATGCGAATGGTATTGGTGTCGCTCAAAATGATAAGCAAGCTGTTTACTGGTATCAAAAAGCTGCTGAGCAGGAAAATGCTAGTGCACAATACAGTCTTGGCAGGATGTATGATTATGGCGAAGGCATTGTACAAGATGATAAAAATGCTGCTTATTGGTATAAAAAAGCAGCCACTCAAGGATATGCTGAAGCACAAAGTGCTCTTGGGATGATGTATATTACAGGACAAGGCATCGTTCAAGATTTCAATCAGGCTTTCCGATGGTCACAAAAAGCTGCTAGGCAAGGTATAGCTTCAGCGCAAAACAATCTTGGAATGATGTATGCCAACGGTGATGGTATTACTCAAAATGAAGAAAAAGCAATTCACTGGTTTCAAAAATCAGCTAATCAAGGGTTTGACAAGGCAAAAATTAATTTGGCTAGATTAAAACAGATTTAGTACTTAATGTTGATATGACTCCCCATGTTAAGTAAAACGTATTAATCCGTTCTCCTTTATTCGGAGTGCTTTAAAAATAAAATTGAATTCAGATATCAATTGAAGTCAGTGAATTTGAGGGTTCTCATGCTGGTATCAGTTGATTGAATCATTTTAAAAATGACTTACTGACCTTCATCTGCAGGTACTTAAAAAAACGTTATTTTTCATATAAATACTCCCTGATTTATTGATCCGTCAAGCGATTCGAATATCTTAAATAATCGCTCTGATTATCTCCAAATTCACATATCATTGCTGTAATTGATTGAAAGTCTGTTGATCTTTCGTGATTTAAAAAAAGCAGAGCATAGTAGTACATTGGATAATATCCTTTACCGAATGTGAGTAGTTTGCCCCATGGAGAGATGTACCAGAACCTTTCGGTCACTGGTGTCAATTTACAAATGGTTTAATTTGTGGTCAAAAAAGGCATTATGTTTGAACTATTTATGGTTTTGAAGAAATTATCTGATATTGAATTCTTATAGATTTTGGTTATGCTTATAGTATTGCTCAAAATTATTATTTTCTGCTGTTCAAGGGCTGTTAATTTTATTCTCAACGGGATATTTTGCTATGTGGCAATTGATGTTTATTCTTGTTATTAATTTTTTTGTTTTGACGTGGGCTCATGCAAAGCCATCAATATTGCACTTGAATGTCGCCAACTCCAGTTTTGAGACGGGACTAATCCTGGCTTTGCAAAAAGATTTCCAGGATTTATACCCAGATATTTCTGTGGCAGTAGTGCATAAGGGAGCATTACAAACATTAGATGATCTGCGCCAGGGAAAATCAGATTTTGTTTTGACTCATTATCCATCCAGTGAAAAGCTCTTGATGGATATGAATTTAGCAATGTCCAGAACTTTAATTATGTACAATGAATTTGCCATAGTGGGACCAAAGGATGACTATCTGGAACTTCGTCAACAGACCGATATGAGTACAGTATTACAGATTTTATCAAATAATTCTGTGGATTTTTTGACCCCTCATTTTAGTTCTGGTACGAGCAATAAATTAAACCAATTATTTACAAATGCGAAAATAAGCCCTAATTGGGAAGGACTAGAGACTACAGGACAAAGCTCTAAATTAACACTTTTTGCCGCGGATAAAAGTGACAGTTTTACCTTTGTTGATGTAGGTAGCTTCTTAGCGAATAAAGAAAAACTATCAGGAAATTTGGCTCTTTTATTCCGTGATAATGTTTTATTACGAAACTATTATCACGCTCTTATACCCAATCCAGAAAAATACCCCGAAACAAACCTGTTTGCTGCAAATAAATTTCTACAATACCTTGTCTCAGAACGTGGCCAGAACTTAATTTCTCGGTTTGGAGAGAAACAATTTTCACAAAACTTATACACTGCTGCTGCACATCTGGATGCCAATTTAATTCTTGCTCGTTTAGAACAGCAAACTGAGTATAAAGACCTGAAATTCTTTCTTATTTATGGGAGTCTTTCTTTTTTTATCTTAGTGATTGTTATAACGATCATTTTAAGGTATCGCTTTAAAATGATGCGTAATGAATTGCAGTCTATGAAACACATTGAAAAATTAAATAAAGAGTTGGAATTGGCTAATACAGAATTAATTAAAATTTCAACTACTGATTTTTTAACCAACATCCCTAACCGACGGTATTTTTTTGATATGGGTGAAAAAAATGTTGAACTAGCAGATAGGAATAATCAAGCCATCTCACTATTAATAATCGATTTGGATTTTTTTAAAAAAATAAATGATAATTATGGCCACCCAGTTGGTGATAAAGTACTAATCCATATAAGTTCATGTATTAGCAACTTATTGCGTAAGAGTGATTTATTAGGACGCATTGGAGGCGAAGAATTTGCTGTTTTATTAAATAATAGTGATATTATTTTAGCCAAACAAATTGCTGAAAAAATTCGCTTGCAAATATCAAATACACCCTATAAACACAATGAATCAGAAATATTTTTTACCCTCAGCATAGGTTGTACGGAATTGAGCCTTAAACGAAACAGTCTTTTGTTGATGTATGCTGAAGCCGATCAAAAACTGTTTCAGGCTAAGGAACAGGGGCGAAATTGTATTGTTTCATGACTAAAATAATAATTTAACGAAAGCTTGTATCAAATAAAAAGCTTGCGATCTTGATAAAATTACATTATCTTGTATTTTTAATTATTTTTAACACTAGATATAGTGTTAAATCTGATTTGTTATCATATAATAGTGAATAAAGCAGGGGAATCCGGTGTAAATCCGGAACTGTCGCGCAACGGTGATAGAGAAACCTTTTTCTCTTAAGTCCGATTACCTGCCTGGATATAACAACAACCCGAGTCTCGCGTAAAGACTCAGGGTAAGAAGCTCTTTTTTTATAGAGAGTGCTTCTTCCTCTGGGAACTGATCGAGCTTTTGATACCAGAGGATCCTATGCCAACTTTTTCAAATCATCTTTCCTTTAAAGACGGTCAACTGTCTACTGATTCTGCTTTATCGCAAAATAATGCCCAATTACCCAGTCAATCTGAAATCATTGAAGGTGATTCCTCTGCTCAAGGTAGAGATCAACCATACTCTTCATGTCAGGTTATACGTCGAAACGGTCAATTAACATCATTTGATCGCAGTAAAATTGTTGTTGCTCTGAGCAAAGCTTTTCTGGCTGTTGAAGGTGGAACTGCAGCGGCCTCTAGCCGAATTCATGATATTGTTGAACGCCTGTCATCTGAAGTAATTGATGCTTTGTTTCGTCACCTCCCTGAAGATGCTACTGTGCATATCGAAAATATTCAGGACCAGGTTGAATTAGCTCTAATGCGTAATGGTCAGCAAAAAATTGCCCGTGCCTATGTTCTTTATCGTGAACAACAGGCTCAAAAGCGTTTCAATGATTCAGATGAGAATATTGAACCAACCCACTTGAAGGTGATACATGTACTGGATGCTCAAGGCCATAAAAAAATTATTGATCGTAAAAGGCTGGAGCAGCTTTTAAATGAATCAAAAGAAGGGCTCAATGAAATAGACACAGATGTTATATTGGACAATACGCTGAATTCAGCGTATGACAATATGAGTGAAAAAGATTTATACACCAGCTTGATTCTAAATGCCCGCAGTATGATTGATCATGATCCAGATTATAGTCAGCTTACGGCACGTTTATTATTAGATCAACTGCGTTGTGAAGCGTTGAGATTTGTGTATGGTGATACCCATGAAGCCACACAATCAATGATGACTAAAATCTATAGTGACTACTTTAAACTTTATATTAAACAATCTGTTGAACTGGATCTGTTGGACAGTCAATTACTGCGTTATGACTTGGATAAGCTTGCCAAAGCGATTCAACCTGAACGTGATCACCAATTTGATTATCTTGGTCTTCAGACCCTATATGACCGTTATTTTATCCACCATGAGAAAATACGTATCGAACTACCTCAAGCCTTTTTTATGCGTGTTGCGATGGGGCTGGCAATTAATGAAATTGACAGAGAGCAGCGAACCATTGAATTTTATCATTTGTTATCATCATTTGATTTTATGTGCTCAACGCCGACATTGTTTAACTCAGCCACACAGCGTCCGCAATTGTCATCATGCTATTTGAGCAGCATACCAGATGATCTGGAAGGTATTTTTTCTGCACTAAAAGATAATGCACTCTTATCAAAATTCGCAGGAGGACTGGGTAATGACTGGACACCCGTGCGCGGCTTAGGTGCTAAAATCAAAGGCACTAATGGTGAATCACAAGGTGTTGTGCCTTTTCTTAAGGTGGCGAATGATACTGCAGTAGCAGTGAATCAGGGCGGCAAAAGAAAAGGAGCCATGTGTGCATATCTTGAAACCTGGCATATTGATATTGAAGAGTTTCTTGATTTACGTAAAAACACAGGCGATGAGCGGCGTCGGACTCATGATATGAATACGGCCAATTGGGTGCCTGATCTCTTTATGAAGCGGGTGGCAGAAGAGCAGAGCTGGACGCTTTTCTCACCAGAGGAAGTACCTGAACTTCATGAGCAATTTGGTCAGGCCTTTGAAAAAACTTACATCGCCTATGAAGAGAAAGCTGCTCGTGGAGAAGTTCATTTATTTAAAACGGTTAAGGCGATTGATCTCTGGCGTAAAATGCTGGGCATGTTATTTGAAACGGGTCATCCCTGGATTGCGTTCAAAGATCCCTGCAATATACGTTATACCAATCAGCATATGGGGACCGTGCACAGCTCCAACTTATGTACTGAAATTACTCTGCATACCAATGACAATGAAGTGGCTGTTTGTAATCTTGGTTCCGTCAATTTAATGGCTCATATGAATGATGAAGGCCTGGATCATGAAAAATTAGAAAAAACGATCAGCACCGCAATGCGTATGCTGGATAATGTCATCGACTATAATTATTATTCCATTCCACAGGCTAGAAATTCGAATTTACGCCACCGTCCTGTTGGATTAGGTATTATGGGCTTTCAGGATGCACTCTATCAACAGGGGATATCTTATGGCAGTCAAGATGCTGTTGATTTTGCAGATACCTCTATGGAAGCTGTCAGCTATTTTGCTATTAAAGCATCCTCTGACTTAAGTGCTGAGCGAGGTCGATATTCCAGCTATGAAGGTTCTTTATGGAGTAAAGGCATACTACCCTTGGACTCTAATAATCAAGTGATGGAACAACGTCAAAATTATTTTCAATGTGACACCAGTAGTACACTTGATTGGGAGGGTTTACGAAAAAAAATTGAACAACAGGGCATGCGAAATAGTAATTGTTTAGCCATTGCTCCCACTGCCACAATTTCAAATATTTGTGGTATCAGTCAATCCATTGAGCCTGCTTATCAAAATCTCTATGTCAAATCGAATCTTTCTGGAGAGTTTACTGTGGTTAACTCCAGTTTGGTTCATCAGCTAAAAGAATTAAATTTATGGGATGAAGTGATGGTTAATGATCTGAAATACTATGATGGTTCTTTACACCAGATTGACCGTATTCCTGATGACATAAAATCCATTTATGCTACAGCCTTTGAAATTGATACACGTTGGCTGATTGAAGCGGCATCTCGCCGTCAGAAATGGATTGATCAGGCCCAGAGTTTAAACCTGTATATGGAAGAGCCCTCTGGTAAAAAGCTGGACCAGCTATATAAACTTGCCTGGGTACGTGGTTTGAAAACGACTTATTATTTGCGCTCAATGGGGGCAACTCATGTTGATAAGAATAATGACAAGTCAGAATTGATGGAGAGCAATGAAACAATCCTTAAGGTTTGCTCTATTCTTGATCCTGATTGTGACGCTTGTCAGTAATTTGCTTGCACAATCAATTGTTAACTTATCTTTTCACCTATACAACTAAAGAGTCACAATTATGCTGAACTGGGATGATCCATTAGCCAATTTTAACAATGCTGTTTATTATGAAACACAATTAGAATCTGATATAAAAAAGGATTTACATACAGAAGCTCTTTTAAATACGAATCAAAAATCAGAATCTGAAATAGCAGAAAATCAAAATGATTCATTGAATGCCAGTGTAGAACCTGTTCGGGCTGATGATAAACGTGTGATTAATGGAAAGACGGATATTAATCAGTTGGCACCGTTTAAATATCCCTGGGCCTGGGACTTTTTTCTAAATGCTAATAAAAATCATTGGACGCCTCTGGACATTAATATGTCTAAAGATGTTTATGATTACCAGCATCGTATGACTCTTGAAGAGAAACATGTTTATGAAAATGTACTTTCTTATCTGACAACGTCTGATATTCTTGCTATGAGAAACATAGGCTTAGCAGTGATGGAAAAGATGACTGCACCAGAATTACAAATATATCAGGCACGTCAGGTTTACGAAGAAGCTTTACATACCTGGACTTATCAGCATTGTATTGAATCCATTGGTTTGGAACAGGCTGAGATTTATAATCGTTATCGTGTGGTTCCAGCCATTAATCAAAAAATTCAATTGGCCAATAAGAAAATTCATTCTGTATTGAGAGCTGATATTGATTTAACCAATAAGGATGAACTCGAAAATTTTGTCATGTCTTATACATTCTTTTCGGGTATTTTTGAAGGTTGCTGGTTCTATAATGGTTTTAGTCCTATTTTTGCACTGCAACGAAGAGGACTAATGACAGGTACAGCAGAACAACTGCAATATATCATGCGTGATGAAGTACTCCATTGTGCCTTTGGTATAAGAACAGTGAATCAAATTGTTTTAGAAAACCAGGTCAAATTAGATCCCAAAGCGATTCAATTAATGTGGGAGGAAGCAGAAGCGGCAGAAATTGATTATGCTCATTATATTTTACGTGATTCAATTCTGGGCTATAACGCAGAGGATCATATTGAGCAATTTCGATTTATTGCTAATCGCAGAGCTAAGCAGCTAAAACACATTGAACCTTTTCCTGGTGCTCAAAATCGCCTGACCTGGCTGGATGAGCAGGCAAATATGAGAAAAGAAAAGAATTTTTTTGAAACACGAGTTACAGAATATCAAACGGGTGGGGCGCTCAAATGGGATTAGCTAATCACCTTTTTTTCTGAGTAAAGTTTATCATCTGCTTTTAATTTTTGAGGCTAGCATATCATGGGAGTCATTGTGTCTAGGCTTCACTGCAGTCAGGAGAGAATTTTGTCGTTATTATTCGCAGAGCTATCAATGATGCGATGACAAAAATGCTCAATAATACTTCATTGGTACCATATTCGGCATACCAGAGACTTATTAATTCACCAATCAGTACCACCAGTGCCACATCAAGAATAAAGGTGACTTTTACACGCCCAATTAATAAATAGGATTGGAATACTCTAATGAGTTCAAATGAGGCGAGAATAATTACTGTATCTTTGATCATACCTTCAGCACCATGAGTCCAATTATCGGGATAAGAATGATACAGACCGAGTAATAAATTAATAAATCCAGAAGCCATCCAGAGATAAATGGCTATCATGAGTGTTCCAATAAAAAAACCAATAATGGCTGAGTGCCGTTCATTGGATAATATGTATGTTTTGTAGGTTGGCTCAGTTTTGATCGAATCATCTTTCATAAATATTCCATGAGAGTAAAATTAAGTGATATTCTATATTGGATATATTTCAAAAAAATGACAAAACGTTTTGATTCTAAAATCTATTCATTAACCGCATTTAGGTATACATTAGCTTATTGATGTCATAGATCTGGTTTGTGAGATCGATATGCTTAATTTCAACATAAACGCCACTTTCTTTAAATAAAGTATGTTGGTTAATTTCTTCTGCCGAAATGGATAAATGTGTTTGGTTCAGGACAATAAAATCATCCCCCTGATAGCGTAAAATAAGTGAGTCAGGATATTTTTGCTTCATAGTTTTAGCGACATCGATTAAAAATTGGTTGCCTTTATCCCACCCCTTGACACGATTGTATTTTGAAAATTCCCTGAGAAGAATAAAG
This sequence comes from Gammaproteobacteria bacterium, assembly GCA_016744395.1. Lineage (GTDB taxonomy): Bacteria > Pseudomonadota > Gammaproteobacteria > GRL18 > GRL18 > GRL18. The sequence goes on from JADGEK010000038.1 coordinate 10,291, forward strand.
TGAACACAATTTTGTTCTCTATCCGGATTGGATAAAACCACTTGAAAATAGCTTTCGTTATGCAATTCGGTTAATGCATCTTGGAAGAAATATGAAAAGCGTTTCTTTTCTAATTCTGAATGGGGAGTCTGACTGGTTTGAATAATTTTGACATCTTTTAATACTTCACAGGCAACCTGAGCAACTTCGGGATGAAATTGACTGCCTGATAGTTTTTTTATTTCTTCTAAGGCTTCATTTTTTTCTTTTCGGGGTTTATAGATTCGATTTGTCGTCATGGCATCAAATGCGTCGGCTAGAATCATAATATGAGAGACTAATGGGATTTCGTCGGGTGAATGAGTCCTGGGATAGCCTTTGCCATCATATCTTGAATGATGATATTTGATGATTTCAGCAAGCTCTTTATACATTTCAACTTTTGACAACATATTATAGCCAGCCTTTGAATGTTGTTTAATCAGTTCATATTCAAGTAGGTTCAGCTTGCCTGGTTTGAGTAAAACGGCATCAGGAGTCGCGACCTTGCCAATATCATGCAGAATTGCCGCTTTTTCTAAGCGATTGACCTCTTTGGGAGTAATGCCCATCGCAATGGCTATTGTTTTACAATATTGAGCGACTCTGATGGTATGGCCTGCGGTGTAGGTATCACGTTGTTCAATGATATCAACAAAGGCCAGAATGGTTTCTTCATAATTTGAGACCTTTTCATGTTCCATTTTTTTCAGCGTGCTCTCTTGCTGACTGGCATGCAGTATTAAACCGATATCAGTGGCAAGGCTTTCCAGTACTTTAATTTCTTCAATCTCAAAACCTTCTTTTCTATCAATATAAACGTTTAAGGCTCCAAGTATATTATTTTCTTCATTGGTATTAAGAGGAATTGAAATGGTCCAATGAACTTGATAATCAAACTCACGACGGCTTTTACCTTGAATTCTTTGCGTTTGCCCAAATTGTTCAATAATTGTTCTGTTTGTTTTTATGGCTTTTAGTGCGGTTAATTTTTTTGATTTTTCATCGCCATCCAGATTATAAACCAGTTCTTTGATGATTTTTTTATCGTCACTGGATTTATAGGCCACTTCCAGGAGATGCTCATTAATAAGCCCTATCCAGATGAAGCGATAATTATGATGCTGAGCAAGTCGCTCAACACTGTCCTTGAGAATGTTATTCAGTGAAAAAGAGGTCAGTAGTAAAGCATTAACATCAGAAACAGTTCTTAATACTTCTTTGATGTATTGTTCTTGTTGGACCATCTTTTTTAGTGAAAGTGTTCTTTCTTCTACTTTTATTTCAAGAGAAGTGTTCATTAACTCGATTTCTTGCTGGTGGCGATAGAACAATTCAGTGAATAAAATGAAGAGAATAAGAGCAGAGATAGATATTACTATTATGGTGATTTGAATAGTGTTTGTCTGAGAATTTAATACGGTCATTTCCTGTTGAAAAATATCACTTGGAATGGATACTCTAATTCCTCCGCGAATATCACCCACCTCATAACCTTGTTGTTCATGACAGTTTAGACAGGATTTCTTGACGATCAAGCGACCCATAAAATTAAAACTGTGGCCATTTTTATTAAAGTTGTAGTAATAGGCTTGATCTTTATGTGTCTCAAAATAGGTAAGGGCTTCACGTTCAAACTCATCGGCCATATTATCGGGGTTGAGTGGATTCAGGCTGGTGATGCGGTAAAAATATTGACGCTTTTTATTTGAAATCTCTGATATTTGACGAGTCATCCAGGCTGGATTAATTTTTATTAACTGTTCACCACTTTGAGTGATCAATGTATTGTTTTTTAAATGTGGATTAGGTTTTAAGCCGTCTTGAGGTTTAACATAGACTCCTCCAAAACTTGCATTCCAGGCTCTGGTATCGACCATGTTATCAAAGTGTGCGATTGCTTCTTGAAGTAATTTTTGCTGAATTAAGGACGCTTGTTTTTTTTTGATACTGTGATTGTTGAATAGCATTAAGGCTGCTATGATCACAAAAAAAAGTGCAAAAAAAGCTTTTACATAATTTTTATTAATTTGTATGTTCATCATTTGGCTTTATTTTTAGCTTTAGGTAAAATTTTATAATTATTCTTCCCTGACTCTTTTACTTCGTACATGGCTTTATCGGCGCGCTCTATTAAGGTTTTAGATGCTTCATCTTCACCGTCATAAAGAGCAATGCCGATACTGCAACTGATGTTGATTGTCTGGCCATTAATAATAAAGTCATCCGATAATTGCTTAACAATATGTTGAGCAATGTGACTAATATATTTATTTGATGTGGTATTTTGCAATAAAACTAAAAATTCATCACCACCAATTCGACCCACCAGATCACTTTCTCTAATACTTGAGAGTAATCGGTTACTGACTTGTTTGAGCAGTAAATCACCGACATTGTGACCATAACTATCATTCACTTCTTTAAAACCATCTAAATCAATGAATAAGAGTGCAAGTTGTACGTTGGCACGTTGTGCTAATGATATTGACAGATTAAGACGATCAATAAATAAAAGCCTATTGGCTAAACCTGTTAATTCATCATAATTGGCCATTTTAACTAATTTTTTTTCAACTTTTTTCCGGATTTTTATTTCGCCTTCCAGTTGTTTTGTTCTATCTTCAACTAAAAACTCAAGATTGTTAACAAAATCCTGATGTTTGAGTTTCAACGTTGTTAATTTCCAGGTAATAATTAAAAGAATGATTGTTATGGATATAAAAATAGGAAATAGGGACTTTATCTTTGTATAAAGAATGTCTTGCCTGACTTCAGGCGGCAGGTGTGAAACTAAAATCCATTCATAAGAATCATTGATATCATGATAAGGGTATATTTTATTAAAGGAATAGTAATTATTAGAATAAGAGGCAGAGAGCGTGTCGTTGTTATTAATAAAAGCCCAAAGGTTTTTATTTTCATTTTTGAAAACAATTTTCTTGTTGTACATGAAGCCCCATTCTTTGTTAATGTCTTTATTAACAAAATAATAGCCATCAGAATTAAGCCAATTGATGGTTGATAGATATTGTTTATTAATCGCTTTGATTTCTTTAATTAGAGTATTAGCCTGATAATTAAAAATGATAACGCCTCCTTTATTTCCTTCCTTTGTATTGAATGGAATGGCATAGCGTATCATTGCTTTTAAAGGGCGTTCAATTTTTCCTTGTTCTTTATTGAGATCCAAGGGTGAAATATAAATTTTTCCTGCTTCCAGTTTAATGGATTCAATAAAATAATATCGGCTACTTTTATCTTGAAGCTGTTTTTCTGGGGTAATTGATGGTGCTCCAGAGTTATAATTGATCCGTAGTATCTCCATTCCCTGGGCATTTATAATTCGAATCTGGTCGTATTTTTTTTTACTCACCATAAAACTTATCCATTGTAAAGATAAGTGTTTTAAATCCAGTAAGTCATTTTGTATACGGTAATTAATGTCATCATAAATGATATTAATGTCAGAGAGTTGATGAGAGATAAGGTGCTTGATATTTTGCTTGGCAATGCTAATGGAAATATCTTGTTTTTCAGCCAGAGTATCCAAGTTGTTGTGAAATAATGAGTATGAGGCCAAACTGGTAATGCCTATCAAAGGAATTAACCACAAGATAGAAATGGCGATGTATTTTTTCCAGAAACATCCGCTTATACGATTCATTTTATTATTATAGGTAATTAATTTATTTTAGGCTTATTCTGATTATAGTAGAGATGCGTGTATGGGCAGAAACTATCGACTGAAATGCTGACTTGAATCAAGAAATTCATCATTTGATGATTAATCCCTTTTTAAAATGGGGCCAAATTCCGCTTAATGATTGTATAATTTGCTATTATTTACTTTTTTGCTTAATAACTTTAGGGAACTCACAATTGAATATTCCTCATAATTCGTTGCTGGCCATGCTTGTCATCGTTTGTCTGCTAGTGATAGGGTCATTGAGTCGGTTTCTTATTGAAAAAAACAATCCTGAAAAAGACTACACTGAATTAAGGCAACGTATTCAGTCATGGTGGTGGATGATTGCTATTTTGTTTGCCTGTATGAGTATTGGCCAGACTTATGCCATTGTCTTGTTTGCTTTTATCAGCTTTTTGGCTCTCAAAGAGTTTTTTTCTATTGTGCCCACCAGGCAGTCTGATCGACGGGTGATCTTCTGGGCTTATTTAGCCATTCCCTTGCAATACTATTTTGTCAGTATCGAATGGTACGGTTTGTTTATTATTTTTATTCCTATTTATATTTTTCTTCTCTTGCCTGTGAGAATGGTGTTAATTGGTGACACCAAAGGCTTTATTCATGCCGCGGGTATTATGCACTGGGCTGTGATGCTGACTGTTTTTTGCTTGAGTCATATTGCCTATTTATTGGTGTTGCCAGAAAAGAACCTGGCTGCTGGTAGTATGGGCTTAGTCATCTTTTTAATATTCATGACCCAGTTTAATGATGTCAGTCAATATGTCTGGGGCAAAGCTTTGGGAAAGCATAAAATTATTCCCAAAGTGAGTCCCAATAAAACCTGGGAGGGATTTCTGGGGGGGATGTTGACCATTACTCTGATTTCTGCATTTCTGGGGCCATTACTAACACCATTATCCATGGCTCTGAGCCTTTTTGCCGGGCTTCTGATCAACGTGTCAGGTTTTATGGGAGATGTTGTGATTTCCTCAATTAAACGTGATTTGGAAATCAAGGACAGTGGAGACTTAATCCCTGGCCATGGGGGAATTCTTGATCGCTTTGATAGCTTAATTTTCACGGCACCTTTATTTTTTCACTTTCTCTATTATTTTGCTTATTAGTCTGGGCTTCTTATTAAGCTTAGCCTTCAAGGTGAAAAGTATTTTATGAACATTTGTTTAAAAGGAAAGACCTCATCAATCGAATTTTGAAAATTCTTTTTTTTGCATTGTTGATTAAACCCATCGTGTTTGTCATTTTGGGATTAAACATCCGTGGAAAAAATAACTTGCCTAAAAACGGGCCTGCAATTATAGCCGCCAACCACAATAGTCATTTAGACAGCCTGGTGTTAATGAGTTTGTATCCTTTGAGCAAGCTTCATAAAATCAGGCCTGTAGCGGCTGCCGATTATTTCCTTACGAATCCATTTCGAGCCTGGTTTTCCTTAAATATTATCGGCATTATTCCTATTGAACGTCAACGACGAGTCGCAAAAACTGAATTGTTCTCGGGGTGCCATGAAGCCTTAGACAATGGTGATGTTTTGATTATTTTTCCAGAAGGCAGCCGTGGTAAGCCAGAGCAAATCAGTACCATAAAAAAAGGCTTGTTTCACATAGTGAATGACAGGACTGAGACTCCGATAACACCTATCCTGATGCATGGTCTGGGTCGAGCTCTGCCCAGAGGCGAGGCTTTATTCGTGCCTTTTAATTGTGATGTGATCATTGGTCAGCCTTTGACTCAAACCAAGACAGGCAATGACTTTGTTGTGCAATTGGAATCCACCTTTCAAGAGCTGAGGAGTTACTGTATTACACTAAACCTCGAACAATAGAAGGTATCTGAAATGAGGGTTTTTGTGACAGAATCTTCTTTGAGTGGTATCCTTCCACGAACTTTTATGACAATCGTGACTAATATAGGATATTCCCTTGAGCCAGACTGACTTTTCCTCATTAACATTAAATCCTGCCCTGGTTGAGAACCTTTCAACTTTGGGCTACACATCCATGACACCGATTCAGGAGCAGAGTCTGCCACTGATTTTACAAGGCAAGGATGTAATTGCACAGGGGCAGACTGGTTCGGGGAAAACAGCAGCTTTTGGCCTGGGCTTATTGGAAAAACTTAATGTCAAACGCTTTCGCATTCAGTCACTCGTCTTATGCCCCACTCGAGAGCTGGCGGATCAGGTTGCCAAAGAAATTCGTAAATTGGGTCGTTCTATTCACAATATTAAAGTGTTAACACTTTGTGGCGGTATGCCGTTTGGACCTCAAGTGGGTTCATTAGAACATGGTGCCCATATTATTGTTGGTACGCCAGGGCGAATTGAAGACCATCTGGGTAAGGGAACACTCAGGCTGGATGATGTGAATCTACTGGTGCTTGATGAAGCAGACCGTATGTTGGAAATGGGGTTTCAGTCACAACTGGATAATATTATTGATCGCATTTCAATGGACAGACAAACTCTGATGTTCAGTGCGACTTTTCCCAATCAAATTAAAGCAATTGCAAAACGCATTATGAAGCAACCTGTGACGGTACAGGTTGAGTCCACTCATGATAACTCCACCATTCAACAACATTTATTTAAAGCCGATGATGATTTGCATCGCTTGACTGTATTACGTCTTTTATTACAGCAATATCAGCCAGAATCGGCTGTGGTTTTTTGTAACACTAAAGTGGAAACACAGAAGGTGGCCGATGAACTCAGTTACTTTGGCTTCAGTGTGATGGCTTTACATGGTGATTTGGAACAACGAGATCGTGATCAAACTCTGGTTCGCTTTGTAAATAAGAGTATTTCCATTCTGGTGGCCACAGATGTTGCAGCAAGGGGATTGGATATTGAGTCATTGGATGCTGTGATTAATTTTCAAATTGCCCGAGAGATTGAAGTGCATGTACACCGTATTGGCAGGACAGGTCGTGCGGGTAATAAGGGAATTGCTTTAACCATCATTACAGACAAAGAAAAGTTTAAACTGGCTAAATTGGAAGATTTCTTGCAGACCAGCATCGATCCTGAGCCAATACCTTCAATTAATTTATTGGATAAGCCAACCTATCAACCATCAATGGTGACATTACAAATTGATGGTGGTAAAAAACAAAAGTTGAGACCAGGAGATATATTGGGTGCTTTGACGGGTAAAGATGGTATTACTGGGAAACAAGTCGGTAAAATTCAACTCTTTCCAAATAAAGCTTATGTGGCGGTTAATCGAGAAGTGGCTCAATATGCCTTGAGAAAATTGACCGATGGCAAACTAAAAGGACGTGCATTTAGGGCAAGAGAAATCTAATTTATGGACATTCATTAAAGGGGGCTTCACAAAGTTGCATACAATGCCTCTACGTACTGCTAAAGGAATAAAAAAGGGAGAGACAAGTTGTCTCTCCCTTTTTTGTTGAGATTTATATTATATTGCATGTCAGTGCGTATTGTCGCTGCTTATTGTTAAACTTTAGTTAAACATTTCTAAAAGTATTGATGAAATCTGGATAAAGTTTAAAGGAAGTATTGAGAACGATCTCTTCGTAATAATACGTATTATCTTTTGGTTTTTACGTAAAGAGTGATTTACGGGTTCAAAAAATACTGTTTATCATCGCATTCATTGGTGAGTTGGTGACTGTCGGCTTTATACTGTTTAACGGCGACATTAAAGTTTGTGGCATCTGTTGTATAGGACTGAGAGAGTTGATTGAGCTGTTGGTTGGTATTGTTGTACTCAGTCACGGCTGTTTTATTATGAAAATCAATATGCTTATACTCATGAGTTCGTTCTTGTTCCAATTGATCCATTTCTTTTTTCACCGTCTGGAGTTGTTTTAAACGAACTTTAAGTTGTTCTGCTATTTGAGCTAAATGTTTTGCTTTTTCATTGCAATTGGATAATTCAGATTGAGTTAAAATAACTTCTGAAGCCGATGAATTTGACTTCATCGGTTGTTTGACTTCAGCATGACTGGAAGAAATAGCGATCAAATTAATTAAACAAATAAAAGAGAAAAGGGGATATTTATTATGTTTCATAATGACTCCTGTTATATTAAATGTTTGAGTTAACCGTTAATGGTAAAATTAAATCAGCTGACCAGTCTGATTACATTAGAAATAAGTTGGCATTTCAATTTTACATCTCATTGCAAATAGTTTCATTATTAAATTTTATTGGCAAAAAAATAAGGTTGCATCATGAACTTAATTAAAAAAATCATAATTTATTTTTTTAAGGGAATTATTTCACTGTTTCTCTTACTTATCATTGCTTCAGCCATTATTCTTGCATTAGAACTAAAAGTAGAACTTAATCAGTTAAATAAACCTGTTGAAATTGCGGTTGAGAAAGTGTTGGGTAGAGATTTTTCAATGAAGGGTGATGTTGTCTTAATACCAACGCTTTGGCCAACACTGGAAATACAAGATGTCTCCATTGCAAACCCTGGAGGGGTGGCCTGGAAATCAGGTGAGCACATGATGAACTTTGGTCGTTTACGTTTGCAATTAGGCTTATTGCCATTACTCTCAGGTAAAATTTATGTGGCTGAGATGATTGCAGAGGAAATTATTTTGAATCTTGAAGTTGATGCAAAAGGACTGCAAAACTGGGAATTTGATCTGGTTTCTGGTAAACCTGCAGATGAGCCATCTTCTGAAATACCGTTAGAGAAAACTCAACTGTTTTATCTTGAAGCATTAGATAAAATCCTTTTTAAAAACATTAATGTACACTACTTTGAATCTGTCAGGAATCATTCTATTGATTTTAAATTACAACAATTAGAGGGAAATGCAAAAACAGGTAAGGAAATTGAGCTGACATTTAATGGCCAATTGGCGGATAAAGAATTTTCTGTTTCTTTGCAAGGCGGAGGATTGGCGACACTTCGTGATACAACCCAGCAATGGCCTTTGATAATGAATATGAACCTTGCAGGTACGGATATTAAACTTGAGGGGGCAATCACTCGTGGAAATCAACCTGCGTTAGAAGCTTCTCTGGCGGTGGGGAAAACTGATATAGGTGCTACTTTAAGTTGGCTTAAGATCATTGATGGTTTAGAGGCAGGCACTGAACATTTGAGTATGAAAGCTAAAGTTCGAGGCAAGGATCTTTCCGAAATCATTAACAATGCTGAACTGTCCATGATCCTGAAAAATGCTTGGTGGCACCTTGAAGATGTTAATACGGGGAATCAATTACCCATAAAAATAACCCAGGGTACAGTTGCAATCAAGCCACAAAAAGCGGTGCAGATAAATCTTGACGGCCTTTTAGAAAAATCAAAAATTAATATTAAAATTACGGGGGCTCCAGCTATTGATTATACTCAAAAAGAGCTAAAAACGCCTTTGATATTAGCCGTAAAAACCAATAACACAAATTTGACTTTTAAAACTCAAATTTCTCAGTCCATGAATGTTGATAATCTTGGCTTCAATATGATCTTTTCGGGTAAGACATTAAATGATTTAAACCAATTGACCCAGATGGATTTACCTCCAATCGGCCCCTATAAGTTACAAGGTTATTTTGCCAAAAAAGCAAAAGGTTATCAGATAAAAAATCTATTATTAACGGTTAAAGAGAGTCAGTTAAGAGGTGATCTTTTTTTTGATACTCAGGCAAAACCACCCTTTTTGAAAGTAGACTTAAACAGTAAACAAATTCAAATTAATAATTTTGATGTGGGGGATTGGACTCCCTCTACAAAAACAGTAGACAAAGCCTCTCAAACAAAGACTCAGCAAGAACAGGAACTGAATAAAGAAAAAAACAGAGCGATATCTAAGAAATTATTAAGCTATGAAACTTTAAGTCGTTTTGATGTGGACACTCGGTTGGTGGTTGAAAATGTGATGTCAGGTAAAGATTCTCTTGGTTATGGCGCAGCATCATTGGATCTTGAAAAAGCCCGATTAAATTTGAAATTGGCTGAATTAAAAGTGCCAGGTGGGGATGCCAGTGCTGATTTTACTTATCATCCATCAGATGAAAAAAGTCTGGATATTGCCCTACAGTTAAACGTGAATAATTTTGATTATGGCATTATGGCCCGGCGCATTGACTCAGAAAGTAAAGTTGGCGGGAGGCTTAATATAGACATAGATCTGGCTTCTAATAATGCAAAGGATCTGAATTCTTTGTTGGTGAACGGCCAGGGACTTTTGGACTTTGCCTGGACCCCTAAAGCAATGGATGCTGATTTATTTGAAATGTGGGCCATTAATATTATGAGCACATTGTTAAAAAGTGCTGATAAAGAGAGTTCTTCCAAAGTTAATTGTGTGGTTGCACGATTGGTTTTTGATGCTGGTATGATGAGAGAGAAAGTGATTTTTGCGGATACGACAAAAATGCGAATGGCTGGTACTGCTGAAGCTAATTTTAAAGAACGGACAATTGAGGTAAAAATTGCTCCCACCGCTAAAAAAGCTCAATTTTTTAGTTTGGCGACACCTGTTGGAGTGAAAGGTCATTTTGATGATTTTGGTGTATCAGTTAATCCACTTGGCTTAACAAAAACGGTGGTTTCATTTATTACAAGCCCATTGCATGTACCTGTGCGACGCTTATTTAAAAAAGGTTTGCCTGAAGATGGTCTTGAAGCATGTAAAGCGATGTGGGATGTATCGGATGAGGTTGAGTTATCGAAGTAAAAAAGCCTGGAGCGTTGACGGTGCGCTAAATTTGATTCAAACTCTTGGGGTTTATGCTTCTTTATTATAGAATAAGTTTCTTTTTTTATTTTTCGTTATGTCAATAGTGACAAGGGAAAGTTAATGCCTGCATTTAGATTTTATAACAATCTCAGCCCATTCAAACGCGTTATTCTCGCATTAATTCTTGGTATTTCTGCAGGTCTGATGTTTGGTGAAATAATGGGTAACCTGGAGTTAGTGGGAGTTGCCTATATCCGATTGTTGCAAATGACGGTATTGCCTTATGTTCTGGTTTCCATTATTGGTGGCCTTGGGCGCCTGGACAGTCACATGGCTGGCCGGATCGGTATGAAGGCAATTCGAGTAATTCTTCTTATCTGGCTAGCGGTAATGTTGACGCTTGTTTTGTTGCCATTGGCTTATCCTAACTGGGAAACTTCAGGATTTTTCAGCTCCAGCCTTGTCACTGATGCGGTACAATTTAATTTTGTTGATTTATACATTCCTTCCAATATTTTTGCTTCATTGTCTAATACAATCGTGCCAGCAGTGGTTTTGTTTTCCCTGTTAATGGGCGTTTCACTCATTTCTGTTAAAGAGAAAGAGACTTTTATTGCTTTAACGACGAGTGTCGGTGATACCTTAATGGGGGTAGCTTCTTTTGTTGCAAAGTTAGCGCCTCTGGGAATTTTTGCTATTTCTTCATCGGCTGCAGGTACTTTGGATCCTGAAGAATTGGGTCGCTTACAGGTTTTTTTATGGGTTTATCTGATTGCAGCGGCTTTATTGGGACTTGTTTTGTTGCCATTAATCCTCCATTGGGCAACGCCTTTTTCTTATCGACAGATTTTATCTGTTTCTGGTGAGGCAGTGATCACTGCAGTTGCTACTGGTACAGTATTGGTGGTGCTGCCAATGATCATTGAACGCACTAAAGAAATGTTGGAAGAGCAGGATATGTCCTGTGAAGAAACAATTTCAACGGTCGATGTTTTGGTGCCGACAGCCTATAGTTTTCCGAGTACAGGTACTTTACTGGGTCTTGGTTTTATTTTATTTTCGTCCTGGTATGTGGGCTCACCACTGACGATTGAGCAATACCCATCTTTTATCACAATGGGTGCATTAACTGCTTTTGGTAGTATGGCTGTTGCGATTCCTTTTTTATTGGACTTCTTTGGGCTCCCGGCAGACCAATTTCAGCTTTATCTTTTGGGCAGTGTGGTGACTGCCCGGGTTGCAACAGGTTTAGCTGCTCTTCATGGCTTTACTATTACTTTATTAGTTGCCTCTGCGGTGGTCAGCCGTTTGAAATGGCATAATATGCTTCAGGCGATTGCACTTCATCTTGGTGTGACAGCAGGGGTTATGATATTAACGGGTGTGGTTTTAACGAATATCATTCCGTATGAATATGAGGGCACCCGAAGTTTTGAAGCAATGAGTCTGATTGGTACTCAATCACCCATTAAACAGATCAGTCAACCAACAGCTCTGAGTACTGAGGAGCAAGCTCGCCCACGACTGGATGTTATTCGTGAGCGTGGAGTGATTCGTGTGGGTTATTTTTCTAATTCATTACCTTATTCATTCCGCAATAATAAGGCTGAATTAGTGGGCTATGATATGGAAATTATTCATGAGTTGGCGAATGATCTTAATTTTAAAATTGAGTATTCTCATATAAAACAAAAGGGAGGTGAAGTTGAAATGCTCTCTGATGGGCGTCTTGATGTTGTGATTGGTGCAAGCGCGATTACGCCAATGAATGCACTTAAAGTGACTTTTACTCAGCCTTATCTCTATCATACCGCAGGTGTTATTGTTTTGGATAAACTCAGAGATGAATATGCTTCGCTGCAATATATGAATGAAAAGGAAGATTTGAAGCTCGCGATACCCAGAGGCGGTTATTATACGGCTATGGTACGAAAACTTTTTCCTCATGCTGAAATTATTGAAGTCGCTAATCCAAGAGAATTTTTTAAGGGAATGAAAAAAGAAGCCGATGCATTCATTTACTCTACTGAAGCAGGATCGGCGTGGAGTTTATTGTATCCCGAATATACTGTTGTCGTGCCAAAAGGACTTAAACTCAAAATACCAGCGGCATTTAAACTACCAGAAAATCAACTGGCCTTTGCTGCTTATTTTAATACCTGGTTAGCGCTTAAAAAAGATAATGGTTTTATGGATAAAGTTTATCAATACTGGATACTTGGTGAAGATCCTAAGAAGAAAGAGCCACGCTGGTCTGTCGTACGTAATGTCTTTGGTTGGGGGATGTAATTGGGATATCTAGAGACAAGGCATGCCTTGTCTCTAGCATTTATTGTGCACAGTCAGCGATATGTTGCTTTACTGTTTCATTATAAACTTTCTGCATTGAAGCTAACACAACAGGATCGGCTTCTCCTGTCAGTTCATTCATAAATACTTTTTTAAACTCTGTTGCCAGCACTAAAACATTGTCATATAAACCATGACAGTGACCCGCTAAATAGCCTTTACCATAAAAAATATCATTTTCAGCTGCGGTAATTTTCACACCTTCCACTTGCATGGCTTGTAGTGCTTTAAGCCAGGAATCAATAATAGGGCGCCAGCTATCACTTTTGACCGAAGTGGTACCAAGGTTTAAAACAGGTAAGTCTGTGCGTTCATGACGGCGATAATTGTAGGAGTGGTTGTCATAAACAATACACTGCCCAAAGTCTTCTGCCAGTGCTTCAACAATCGCAGAAACAATACGATAAAATTGTGCATGTTTTGCCTTACTGGTGGCAATTGCTGCTTCTGTTAATGGGGTTTTCCAGACTTCTTTACCCCATGCTGTTTCATAAACACTTTCATCGGTGTTACGGTTTAAGTCGTACTCATAGCGTGAATCGTTGCCAATGAGGGTAATGGCCTGTTGTGCAATAAATGTACCTGTATACGGATCTTCCTCATAATAGCGTTCTGACTGAGAGAGTAAGCAATTATCTGATAACTCTTTACGAAGGTTTCCACCATTATGAATGGCAGCACAAAGTGCAGGTTCGTATTTTTCAATTTTTAGAGTGAAACCACCGCCATCAACTGTTGCAGTAAATGTGTCACGTTGTTTGATTTTATTGATTATCTCTTCTTCAGATAGGGCGTCCATAATTTTCTCCGTAGTGAGTACCTTTTTAACTAGAATAACAAAAGTTGATCCATAGGTAAATTAAGATTATATTTACATGAATTAGAGGTAGAGACAAGGCATGCCTTGTCTCTACAGTGATATTAATTCAGAGTAAATTCTCATGCCTCAATCAAAAAGAATCGCCTCAATTGACTGGATGCGTGGGTTGGTGATGTTGTTTATGGTGTTGGATCATGTCTCTATGGTTTACAACGTCAATCATATCGGTACTGATTCAGCCGCTAGATATATTGCTGGTACACCTTTACCTGCCTTTGAATTTTTCAGTCGCTGGATTACTCATCTTTGTGCTCCCGTCTTTGTCTTTCTTGCAGGTACGGCTTTAGCAATCAGTGTTGAACGTAAAGTGGCAAAAGGGATTGATAGCTGGAAGATTGATAAAGACATTTTAATTCGTGGAGCTTTTATTGCTCTGCTTGATCCTACTGTGATTTCATTTTTTTCTGGAAAAATAACGATACAGGTTTTGTATGCTATTGGTGTGGCGATGATGTGTATGGCATTTTTCAGACGTTTGTCTAGTACACTACTAATTATCATCGCCCTGGCCTGGTTGGCTTTTGGTGAATTACTGACAACTCAGACATGGCCGCCAGCGGAAGGAAGCTCTATTATTAAGGCGTTACTTTATTCGACTTATTCCTCACCTGATATGGTTATCATGTACCCATTGCTTCCCTGGTTGGCAATGATGATTTTAGGGTGGGTTTTTGGTCGTTATTTATTGAATTATAGGGAAGGTAAGGCCAGCATTGATCCAGTGCGCCTCTTATTGGGGCTAGGTTTTTCTGCTCTTCTGGCTTATTTTGTTATTCGTTATTTTAATGGCTACGGTAATATGCTTTTATACCGTGATGATAATAGCTGGCAGCAATGGCTGCATGTTAGTAAATATCCACCATCAGCATCATTTACTTTTCTTGAGCTGGGTGTAATGTCTGTTATTCTGGGACTAATGATTTATATAGAACCCATTATCGGTGTTCGTCAAAATGGTGTGTTACTCGTCTTCGGCCAAACCGCCATGATATTTTATTTAGTGCATCGTGTTATTTTGACTGGCTCAGGTACTTATCTTGGTTTAAGAAATGTGGGTGATTTAACAACAGCCTATATTGTGACTGCCATTCTGTTAATTTTACTTTACCCATTTTGTTTGTGGTATCGAGGATATAAGTCCAGAAATCTTGATTCTATTTGGTTGAAATATCTTTAAAATTTATAATTAACATACAACCTGAGGTCATAAAAATCATCCGTCACACTATTGAACTCATAGTTATGAATTGTTTGATAAGCTGCAAAGTCATAGTCAGTATCATAATTATTATAGGCGACTCTGAACTGAATGCTTAAGCCGTCCAGAGAGACATTACCGATAGTTGACTCTCTAGCGAAAGCGTAGTTAATATCAAATGTTGTTTCTGTCCGATCTTGCCGAGCATCTTGTTTATAGAGGCTATTGGGCATATCATAATTGGCATATCGTAAACGCATCACTACACCAGGAATAAAACTGTTCTGACTAAATTGGTATTGCACTCCAGCACCAATCGATTGTGTGCCAGCTAATTCAGAATCCTGGACCTGAAATGAGTTGAACATTTGCGGGGTTCCCCAGCGGACAAAAATACTACCGCCATCATAAGAATTTTCATTATAGTCAACTTCATTGTAGCCGATAAAAATGGTGGTTCGATCCATGACCGCCTGAAGTTTGAGACCATAAAACCAGGTGTCAATATTACCTGCAATGTGATCGCCAACATCGGACTGGTAGGCATATTGTGCCGATAAGGAGAGGGATAAATCACTATTTTCTGGCAGCAGCTCGTATTGACCATATAAATAAACGGTATTCACAAAGTCATCAATATAATAGTTCCAGCCTTCAATTAAGAATGTGTCAGCATTATAGACCAGACCAGCCATATTCATTTCTTTTTTACTGCCATTATAAGCGCCGTTGCTGTCATAATCTGAAGGGTCATAGTTGCCATGAATCAGTTGTTTGTTATTGCTTGAGTCTTTTAAGCGAGCACCTTTTGCCATATCAATAAACTCATCCGCATTTCTTTCTTTCATTTTAGTGATGTAGGCAAAATTCATTTTTAAGCGGTTGAAATTTGTGTTTTCATAGACAATGCCTTCATGAGTGATGGGTGTCATACGGACATCGGATAATGATACAAATCGATAATCAGGCATTTCCTGACGTCCTGCTTTAATGAGGTGTCCCTCATGTTCAAATTTAAGATAAGCTTCGCCAAAAACAGTATAAGATTCCTGTTTGCCATTCTTTTCATAAAGCCCACCCAGACCTCTTCGATCGTCGGGATTATGGCCAAAGGGTTGTGAGGTGTACAGGGTTGTTCCAACAGAAAAATAATGCAACGGAGCCGTTTCATAACCCAAATAACCGCCTATTGCACTGTATTGCTGTTTTTTGTTATTGGGAATAGCTTGTGAACTATCCTGAGCTTCGTGGAGGTTACTATCACGATGTTGCCCGCTGTAACGTAAAAGACTTTTAAAGGTCCCTTGAGTTAATGCATGTCTTAGAGTGTTGCGTTCAGATAAATTATCAAGCAGTTGATCTTCTGCATAACTCTGGGTGTATAAGCTGCCAGCTGACAAAAGAAGGAGGATGGTTAAAGTTGGCTTGAATCTCATTTTTTACTTCACCATTAACTCATTTCTAGAAAGTTTTTATACTATACTTGTATTTATTATGTTTTAAAGACTATTTTGTATGATAGTATCTTAGATCGCCTTTATTGTACGTAAAGTATAGTTCATATAATTAATAACAGGAAATCTTCATGTTTCAATTGATTAAACAGCATTCATCACTGAATAAAATGGTGATGTTGGGTATTGTGCTGGGAATTACCTTTGGTATTGTCTTGCCAGAAATTGCATTGCAGCAGAAAGTCATTGGTACTGCCTTTGTTCATTTTTTAAAGATGCTGGTCGTACCATTGGTTTTTGCCTCTATTTTTTCTGCTGTCTCTGGTTTGGGTACATTGGAGCAACTAAAAAATATTGGTCTTAAGACTATTTTTCTTTATTTGCTCACCACTGCTTTATCTGTCCTGCTTGCAATTATGATGATGAATATTTTTAGTATTGGAGAAATCACTTCAGCAGAAGGACTTGTCTATAGTCAAGCAAATGACGTAGAAGAATTTTCTGGTACAAGAATGTTTCTCAGTTTTATTCCAACCAATATCTTTCAGGCGCTGGCAACGGGTGATTTAATGAAGGTCATTGTCTTTGGTGTTTTATTAGGTATAGCCAGTTTATACCTCAAAGACGAAGAGCATGAAACTTTACTAAAACTTTCAACGGCAATGAGTAATTCCATGCTTAAAATTGCAGAATGGATTATAAAACTGACACCCATTGGTGTCTTCAGTTTGATCAGTTATGTCGTCGCAGAACAAGGCATTGATGTTATTATCGGTTTGTGGAAATACATGCTGTTGGTGATTGCTGTACTTCTGATCCATGGTTTACTCACCTTACCTCTGGTTCTATCTCTTTTGACTCGAATTAATCCTTATCATTATTTAAATGCGATCAAAGAAGTACCTTTGATGGCATTTTCTACCGCTTCCAGTGCGGCAACATTACCTGTGAGTATGAAAGTAGCGCAGGAAGAGGGTGGTGTCCGTAAAGAAAGTGCTGCATTTGTTTTACCGCTAGGCGCGACTGTTTCTATGGATGGCACTGCTGCTTATTTAACGATTGCTGTGATGTATATTGCTAATTTATCTGGCGTGGTTTTAAACTTTGGTGATCAATTGTTATTAGGTATCACTGTAGTGGCATTAAGTGTTGGTGTTGCGGCACTGCCCAGTGCTTCACTGGTCATGATGGTGGTTATTTTGCATCAGATTGGTTTGTCTGTGGAATATCTGGCATTAATTGTTGCTGTTGACCGCATTCTTGATATGGCCAGAACATCATTAAATGTAACATCGGACATGGTTGTTACTAAAATTGTTGATATCTTAAGTAATAAAAAGCAAATAGCGACGTAATTTTTTTAACTGGATTTAGATACTAATATTGATAGACAGCTCTTATAAACAAAACGTATTTTAGGAATGATTATGAGTGATCAGCAAGATAATGAATCTAATGAACAAGTTGAAAAAAATGTCATTAATCTCACGATAAAACTGGGGGTTTTACTGCTACTTTTTTATTGGTGTTTTGGTATCGTTCAGCCTTTTATAATTCCTGTTGTTTGGGCCGTTGTTATTGCTGTTTCACTCTATCCACTCTATCAAATGATGTTGCCTAAGCTTAAAGATAAAAGAGGTTTAGCTGGCACCGTTTTCACTCTGGTTGCTCTTGCCATGTTACTCACACCAGTTTTTTTGTTTTCAGGCTCGATGATAGATGGTGTTCAGAATTTGTCTAAATCCATTGATACAGGCACTTTGAAAGTGCCAGCACCACCTGCTGATGTGAAAGAGTGGCCAGTGATTGGTGATAAAGTTTATACAGCCTGGAAGCTGGCTTCGGTGAATATTGATGATGCAATTATAAAATACACACCCCAGATCAAGACCATCAGTAAGAAAGTATTTTCAGCCATTATGGGTGGTGGTGCCGGGGTTCTTATGTTTTTTATTTCTATTATTATTGCGGGTGTTCTGATGGTGAATGCTGACGGCGCGGTGAAAGCGGTACAAGATTTTGTTTCAAAACTTTCACCAAAATATGGCACTGAATTTGTTAAAACAACCACTTTAACAATACGCAGTGTTGCTCAGGGAGTGATTGGTATTGCTATTGTTCAGGCTACGTTTGTTGGTGTTGGATTCTGGGCTGTTGATGTTCCTGGTGCCGGGCTTTGGGCTCTTCTTGTTCTGATTCTATCCATTGCCCAGATGCCGCCTTTTCTGGTTATTCTTCCGGTTATTGTTTATGTGTTTGCTCAGGAAGATATGTCAACAATTACTCTGGTAATATTCACTGCATGGAGTGTCTTTGGTGGTATCCTTGATGGACTTTTAAAGCCATTTGTTATGGGACGTGGAATGGATATACCCATGCTGGTGATTTTGTTGGGTGCCATTGGCGGTATGATCATGTCAGGTATTTTGGGCTTATTTACGGGTGCTATTGTTCTGGCAATAGGCTATATGCTTTACACACACTGGTTAAATGATGGCATGCCTGTTGAAGCTGACGATAAGTAAAAACAGGCTTACTCATGGTATTGTTGATTTGAAGAAGAAGCTGAGGAGGTAGCCCAATTCCAGAGCCTGCCACTCTAGCTTTGATGGGCCTTGGCCTTGCTGGTATCGGCTACAGGCGTAAAGCTAAATAAAAAACCGTAGTCTTCAGTCCTCCCCGTTATGGCTGGCCCTGATGGGGATTTTCATATTGACTCTAATGACTGCTTATACTTATTGCTACAATTAAAGGTTTTTATTTCATTAATTTACTGTGCTCGGGCAGAGCAACATTGAGTTCTAAAATAGGGCATTGCTGATCATTGGTATCAAGTTGTACTTTAATTTGATCAGGATCGATGTCCACGTATTTACTTATCACTTTTAAAATTTCTTCTTTCAGCTTGGGCAAGTAATCTGCTTCTGCCTGTCCGCCACTTCTTTGATGAGCAACAATAATTTGCAGACGATCCTTAGCCAGAGAAGCTGTTTTTTTCTTTTCTTGACGAAAGAAACTCAGAATACCCATGATTAACCTCCAAATACGCGGGAGAAAAAGCCTTTTTTCTCTACTGTGAGAAAACGGTGTTCAACATCGTTGCCCAGAAAGCGTTCGACTAAATCATCATAGGCCTGACCTGCAACGCTCTCGTCATCTAAAATAACAGGATTACCAGTATTAGATGCCTGTAAAACAGATTGTGATTCTGGAATAGCACCTAATAAGGGAATAGCCAGAATATCAATAATATCATCGACACTCAACATTTCACCGTCTTCAACACGAGTGGGTGAATATCGAGTAATAACGAGGTGAGGTTTAACGGGTGCTTTACCTTCAATAACACGTTTTGTCTTACTATCAAGTATGCCCAGAATTCGATCAGAATCCCGAACTGAAGACACTTCAGGATTACTGACAATCAAGGCTTCATCGGCAAAATAAAGTGCCATTAAAGCGCCTGATTCAATGCCTGCAGGAGAATCACAAATAATGTAGTCAAAGGTTTTTGATAATTCTTCAATGATTTTTTCAACCCCTTCTTTAGTCAGAGCATCTTTATCCCTGGTTTGCGATGCGGGCAAAATAAACAGGTTGTCGACTCGTTTATCTTTAATGAGAGCCTGGTTTAGATTGGACTCACCATTAATCACATTAATAAAATCAAAAACAACACGGCGTTCACAGCCCATGATGAGATCCAGGTTTCGTAGACCAATATCAAAATCAATAATGACAGTTTTATGTCCTTTTTGTGCCAGACCGGTGCCAAATGCTGCGCTGGTTGTGGTTTTGCCCACGCCACCTTTTCCGGATGTCACTACAATAATCTTGGTCATTATTCTTTATGTTCCTATAAGTGTTTGAAAATATTGTATTTATAGAGTGAGATTTGAAAAATATTAAATGAGCTCCATCTTTAATTTTTCATCTTCCATATAAACTTGTACTGATGCACCGATTTTATCCTCTCGGATGTCATCACTCAATAGGTAAATTCCTGCAATTGAGATTAATTCTGCCTGTAAGCTGTGACAAAAGATGGATGCTTCCTGATTTCCGCGTACTCCAGCTAAGGCTCGGCCTCTTAGAGTACCATAAATATGAATATTACCATCAGCGAGTATTTCAGCTCCTGTGCTGACAGAACCAATAATAACAAGATCGCCACCAGGGGCATAAATCTGTTGCCCGGAACGTATGGTTTGCTTGACTATTTTTGTTGCTCTGTTGAGCGATTGGGTTGCGTCTGGCTCAGTTTCAGCGGGTTTAACTTCTTCTTTTTCAGGTTTGCTTTCAGGTTCTTGTTGTTCAGGAGGTGCTGGCTCGGGCTCTGTTTCAGGAGTGGGAGTAGGGGCAGGCTCAGGTTTTTTCGGCCTTGATGTTTTTGCTTCGGCAAGCACTGCCATGCCAGCGGCTTCCAGTTGGGTGTGGAGTGCTTTGTCTGCACCTTTGACTCCCACTGGAATGATTGACAAAGAGAGTAGCAACTCTCTTAATTCAAAAAAATCCAGCTCTTGTTTTTCTGTCGGTAACTCATGGAGATCGATAACTAAAGGCGTGTGATTAAAAAAACCAGGTGCCATTTTTACCCGTTCTTTCAACTGGGTTTCTAATAAAGGCAGGTTGTCTTCAAAGAGTTGTAAAACGGTGAGCGTAAACAGGCTTCCTTTTAATTCAAAGCAGGGTTTGTCCATAGAACCTCAATATTATGTAAGCTAAACTGTCAGAAAGGGGAATATAGTCTATTTTTTCACAATAGTATAACAAAAAACATATTTTTAACGGAGTTTTCCTCTTATTTTATTAATTTGTTTAATATAGGAAAAATGCAGTCGCGTTACTCATGATATTTGATGCATTTTTAAAGATAATAAGTATGGGGGTCTTATATTGTCTTATTTATGATAAAATTTTACATCAGGTTGAACGAATAAGAACTATTCAGGTCTTATTTCAGGTCTTACTTAAGGTATAAATAAAGGTTCTCACGGTGTTGAAAAATATAACTTTGCTTGAAAAGCTGGCTCTGGGCTATGCCTCTGTGTTCACTTTAATTGGTTTTGCCTGGAGTTATATCGATCACGATTCCTTCAAACATTATTTTGTAGTGGAAGATGGTTTTACAGAGTGGTCCACCGTGGTCTTTTTGTTAATTGGTCTTTATGTGTGTGTACAGCGAGTTTGGTTATTAAAAGGGCAAAAGCCTTTCTTATTTTTATTTATGACCTCTTTGTTGGCACTGTTTTTCTTTTTTGGTGCAGGTGAAGAAATTTCCTGGGGACAACGTCTTTTTGATGTTGAAAGCTCTAAATTTTTTACTGAGAACAATGCTCAGGGCGAAACCAATTTACATAATTTAATGATTGGTGATACTAAGTTGAATAAAGTGATATTTGGCCGAGGTATTGGTATTTTATTATTTCTTTATTTAGCGGTCTTAATTCCACTGTATCGAAGTAAAGAGGGTGTTAAGCAATTTATGGATAAATTCGCAGTGCCTATTGCCCAAAACTATCAAATTGTTGCTTATATTGTCTTGTTGCTTTTAGTTCAGGTCATTATGGCGTCTTCAAAGAAAGGTGAAATGTTAGAATTTGCAGGTTCTGTTATCTTTTTGCTCAACGTTGCTTTTCCCTACAACAAATCAAATTTTGAAGCTAAAAAATAAAACGCTTGTCAAATTCATTGTGCCTTTTTTAGTCTTTAAGGAAAGGCTAAGAAAACTGCCTTAAAATTGCTGCTTTATTTGTATTCTTATAGGTAAAGCCATCAATGAAGCTCATTAAGACACTGTTTTATTATTTCTTAGCATTTGTGTCGCTTTTTTTTATAGGGCGACTTGTCCTTTTTAGTCTTTATTTTGAGCGATTTGCTCAAAGTGATGTCAATTATTGGTTGTCATTTTTATATGGCTTAAAAATGGATGCCATTGTTGCCAGTGCGGCATTAATCCTCCCTTTAATTTTGTTAAGCTGCTTGCCTAAACAGACAAAAAAGTGTGTTAGTCAATTTTTAACCACTTATTTTCTGATTGCATTTTTGCTCTTTATTTTTATTGAAAGCGCTACTTTGCCTTTTTTTGCTGAGTATGATGTCAGGCCCAATTTTCTTTTTGTTGAATATCTCGCGTACCCCAAAGAAGTATTCAATATGATTCTTGCAGCCTATAAACTGGAAGTGTTTCTGTCGGCTATTTTACTCATTGGCTCTGCCTATTTTTATTTAACAAATAAAAAGTTCCATAATTTTGAGGCTGTATTTGAAACTCATTATTTCATTCGTTTTATTTTGTTTTTCCCCCTGGCTTTAGTTTTGGCCCTTGGGATCCGCTCTTCTTTAGGTCACCGTCCTGCTAATATTTCAGATGCCATGTACTCCAGTGATCGCATTGTGAATGAAGTTGCAAAAAACTCACTTTATAGTATCGCTTATGCGCTTTATCGTGATGCAAAATATGGTAATAGCAAGCTGGATATTTATGGGGAAATGGATATAAAAGAGGCTATGGCACGGGTGAGTCAGGCGCTGAATATTAAACTTTCAATCAATGGTGATTCCCCTTTTAGCCGAGAAGAAATCAGTCACTTTCCTGCAGTTAAACCTAAAAATCTGGTGATTTTTTTACAGGAGAGCTTAGGCTCTCAATTTGTTGAAGTAACGAGTGGAGAAGCAGGTCTTACGCCTAATTTTAATCGCCTGAGCCAGGAAGGTGTCTTGTTTAGAAATCTTTTTTCTAATGGCACTCGTAGTATCAGAGGCATTGCAGGCAGTGTCTCAGGCAATTTTTCTGTGCCAGGCAAAGGAGTCATTAAAAGAAATAAATCACAGAATGGTTTTTTTACCGTTGCTTCCTTGTTAAAGCCGCTGGGCTATCATTCCATGTTTATCTATGGCGGTGAAAGTCGCTTTGATAACATGAAGGGCTGGTTCTTAGGTAATGGCTTTGATGAAATTATTGAACAATCAAACTTCATTAATCCAGAATACACTGGTACCTGGGGTGTGAGTGATGGTGATATGGTTATTAGAGCAAATCAGGAGTTTAAACAACTGTCTGAAAAGCAACGCCCTTTTGTTGCAGTGATGTTCAGCACCTCCAATCATTCCCCCTTTGATTTTCCTTCTGGAAAAATTGATTTGATTGAGGGTATTCCAGAGAAAAGTGAATTAAATGCCATTAAATATGCAGACTATGCAATCGGAGAATTCATCAAAATGGCTAAAAAAGAAGCCTATTATGATGATACTGTATTTGTCATTGTTGCTGATCACAATATTAGAGTCAGGGGCAGTGATATGTTACCTGTCAAACTTTATCATATTCCAGGGATGATCTTAGGTGGTGGGGTTGAGCCACAAAAAGTGGAGCGTTTAAGTACTCAGCCTGATGTCTTAGCCACGGCACTGGACTTAACGGGACAAAGCCTGACTTATCCTGTCTTAGGACATTCTGTATTCAGTGATAAGAAAAAAGATCTGTCTTTAATGCAGTTTAATGATACTTATGCTTTAAGGATTGCTGATAAAGTGGCTGTCTTAAGACCAGAAAAAGAAGCTCTGACCTTTATTTACCAGGATGAAAAAATGGTGCCTACTGAGCATGATAAAAAATTAGAAAAAATAGCCTTGGCTTTTATTTTGACGATGAATCGTTTGTATGAAGAGCGTTTGTTTAAATAAATGCTCAAAAAGTACTTTATTGAAAGTTGTATTGGTCTGGCGGCCTTATAGCGATACCATTCACGTCAAACTCTCAGCTCAACAGTCATTTTTTTTAAACATATAAACTATCCGAACAAGCACTTTTGATGGTATTATATCTTGCTTTAAATCGCCTTTTTGAGTGCATCAGGGAAGAATTAAGATGGTAAATACAATGAATATAGCTAATTACTTTAATATTGACTCTGGTGAGAGCGATCCGCAAGTCAATTTTACACGAAATCAGGCAAGCTCTTTTGCTAAAGGAGTTGCGGGTGATTTTAATCCTATTCATGATGAAGAGCACCGACGTTTTTGTGTTCCAGGTGATTTACTCTTTTCAGTGTTTCTTTCTTATTATGGTGTTTGTCAGGAAATGAAATTTGAGTTTTCGGGCATGGTGATTGATACGACTCAGTTAATTTTTCCTGAGCAGGTGAGTGATACTATGAGCTTGCAAGACATCAATGAGAAAGGTTATATGGATATTTCAATGTCAGGGGATTGCACCCAGGACGCAGAATTTATTTCGAAGCTGTCTGAAAAATATGTGCAATTTTCCAGCAAAACATTTCCTGATATTTTGGTACCCTTGATGGAAAAAGAAAATGTGATGATCAATCCAACACGCCCATTGATCATTTATAAAAATATGGAAATTTATTTAGATAAGTTGTCAGGCAATAACGTGGCTCTGGAATTAAACAACTCATCTTTAAAGAATAATGGCAAAAAAGGTGAGGCCAGATTGGAATTTTCTATTTTGGCTGATGGTGAACAAATTGGTCACGGGGCAAAGAACTTGATTTTGAGTGGTTTGCGTGAATTTGATTCAGAACAATTAGGCGGTGTTATTTCCTCTTATGCACAACGAAAATCGGATTACAGTACTCAACAAACTTGCTAAGCAAGAATATTTGTGCAACTGATGTGAGTGACTATGCAATTACATGCAACCATCTATAAGCCTTCAGTCGAAAAGAATGCTATAGACTCTTCTGCTGCGAAGAGAGAGAACACCCCGCTTATCATTTTACATGGCTTGTTTGGCAGTAATCGAAACTGGCATCCCATTGCTCGTTCTTTATCTGATAAATACATTGTCTATTCTCTTGATTTACGCAATCATGGTCAGTCACCGCATTCTGAGGTGATGGATTATCCTCAGATGGCTGAGGATGTGGTGGACTATATTCGCTCCTCTATTGACAGTAAAACAGATCAAAAAGAGATACAGTCTGTTGATATTATCGCTCATAGTATGGGGGGTAAGGTCGCAATGTGGATGGCTTTGTCTCATCCTGAATTGATCCGAAAGCTGGTGGTGGTCGATATTGCCCCTGTGTCTTACCAACATAACTTTTCTGATGTGTTAAATGCCTTTCAATCAACTCCTCTGGAAGCAGTACATTCTCGTCAAGAGGCTGATCAATTTCTGGCTCAGACGATAAAACAGAAAAGCTTACGTCAGTTTCTATTGCAAAATCTACAGTTTAAAAATGGAAAATATTCCTGGCGCTTAAATTTGAAGGCAATTATTGATTCTATCTCGAATATCACAGGCTTTCCTGATACTCAAAATGTCACCCCTTTTTCAAAGCGGGCACTATTCATTGGAGGAGGGCAGTCTGATTACCTGAGTCGGGAAAACCAAATTGTGACGAGGAAACTCTTTCCCAAAGCCTCATTTTCAACGATTAAACCAGCAGGTCATTGGCTTCATTCAGAACAACCTGAATTATTTAAAGCGCTTGTCGCACCCTACCTCGCAACTCAGTCGTTAGAAAACTGAATGTCTAAAATCAAACCAAATCGAACCACTGCTATGCAGCAACTTATTCAGCAAGTTCGAACGGTCATGCCTTTTGACTTGCCAGAGGCTAATTTATGCTCTGGTCAGTGTAACGGCTGCTCTCAGAAACTATTAGATTATTTGGACATAGAGCTGGAAGGTTGGGAGTATCGATTGAAAGGCGGTGAAGTGCCTGATTTTGGTGAGATTCAACGGATTGCTAAGACGAGCAAGAAAATTTACAAAGTGTTAGATCGAAATGGTCTTGTGGATGGTTCTTCATGACAAACAATGCTTCTATTATTGCAGAGATATGGCATTGCTTGTCTCTGCATTTTAAAAAATCAATCGGTGTTTATTCAAAAAAAGTCGCATGAATTCCAGCGAAATTAATGATATCTCCGTCCACGAGCTTGACGTGAAAAATCTTTTTGCCATTTAGAAAGGTACCATTTGAACTGCGTAAATCGGTGAGGAAATAATTCTCTTCAAAATTAAGGCGCGCATGGTGGTTTGAAACCGATGGATTTTGGAGAACAACATCATTATCAGCATTTCGACCGATTGAAGTTCGGCCAGGTGGCAGGTTGAAATCGCTGTGTATATTCTCTTCTAATTGTACTCTTAAAAATGCCACAAGCATTGCTACCTTTATATTGCGTGATTCTTCATGTATTTCTAACATCTGAGATATTAGGTGCCAGTTATTATACTAAAACAGCTTATGAATAAGAAATTTAGTCTGTCAGATTCGACTTACTCTAGCTGTTTAATTTATCTTAAAAGTAGCCTTGCCAGTAATTTTTTCTTTTTTATCCACCTCTTTATCCTGAGGTTCAGTGCTTATATGGCTAATATCAGGTATTTTAACAGGTTTGGGTGTCTTTTCGATCCCTTCAAGAGTTCCTTCCTGAGCCTCTGACATTGTTATATCTGAAGTGTCAGGTATTTCTACAGGAGAGGCTTTTTCTACACCGTCTGAAAGAGGGGTATTGTCTTGTTCAGCCATGTCCAACTCACTGATATCCGGGAGTTCAACGGGCTCTGCTTTAATCGCAAATTCTGCCAAACTGCCCGTGTTTGCATCACTCATTGTCAGACTGTCAATATTGGGTAAGTCAACTGCTTTTGCATGATGTGCAAATTCTTCTAAAGAACCTGTTTCGGCTTCTGACATAGTGAGGTGACTGATATCTGGAATTTCAGTGGCGTCATCTTTTGTGGGCTGGGCTAAAACAGCTGAACCTACGGGGGCAAGTTGTAGACCATCATTCGGGTTGTCAATATCATTTTTTGGAGCTGGAGCTTCTGAAGCAGGTGTGGATTGATTATAATTTGTGAGAGAAGCCAGACCCGCACTTAAACCGCTAGCGGTTTGCGGCTTTGGTGATTGAGTGGCCACATCTTGGGATTCATTATTGTTTATTGCGGTATCAGCTATTGGTGTGGAATGACTGCTGACAGGGTCTTCTTCTATTTTTACAGCATGAATAATTGCCCCTGATTTTTTCATTATGGCCAGGTATTTTTTAGTCGATTCTGAATCAAGATTTTTTTTGATGACAATGGATTTGCCAGAGAATAGTACTGCTGTTTTTGCTGCATCTGCTTTGAATAAACGAGCGACATTGTTCTTCACTTCATCAAGTGAAGCGCCATCAACAATTTTGCCTTGAAAAATTAGATTATAATGTGCCATATTGTACCAGTTTTATTTTGTCATACTGATATAACTATAGCACAGAATAATAATTGGGATAGAAGGACTCCGTCCCAACTTGATTGAATGATGACCTTATTAGTCACTACTCATCAAAATACTATCATTGAAGTTCTATTGAACTCAATAATAGGTCTGGAATTAAAGGTTGCTGTTAACAAAATCCCAGTTTACCAGGTTCCAAAAAGCACCAACATAATTAGGACGGGCATTACGATAGTCAATGTAGTAAGCGTGTTCCCAAACATCACAAGTCATTACAGGTGTTTGACCATCTGTTAATGGACAGCCTGCATTAGATGTTTTAACAATTTCTAATGCACCAGAGCTGTTTTTTACAAGCCAGGTCCAGCCAGAACCGAAGTTAGTGACACAAGCTGCTGAAAATTCTTCTTTAAACTTATCAAAAGAACCAAATGTTGATGTAATCGCATCAGCAATTGTGCCTGTAGGCTCACCACCACCATTAGGACTTAGGCAATTCCAATAGAATGTGTGGTTCCATACTTGAGCTGCATTGTTAAAAATGCCACCCTCTGATTTTTGAATGATTGATTCAAGAGACATATTTTCAAAATCAGTACCAGCGACTAGATTGTTCAAGTTAACAACATAAGTGTTGTGGTGTTTTCCATAATGATATTCTAGTGTTTCTTCAGAAATGTGTGGTGCCAGTGCATTTTTTTCAAAAGGTAAAGCTGGTAGTTCAAACGCCATGATAATTGCTCCATTTTTAACGTAAATTGATCGTAAATATTGGTTTGGATACATCTAAATATTAAGTGAGATAAGTATAGACTATTTTTTATAATAATAACATAGTAAAAAGGTTGGTTATTGAGAATCATTTAAAAAATCCATCTATTTAGTCATTTTAAAGCTGTAATCATGTAGAATACGTGACTAAAATTTACTCTGCAAGCTCTTATTTTACTTCGATTTAAATCGCTTGATAGGCAATATATCCCGAATGAATGCAATTGAACTCAGTGTCTTTGTCAGTCGTATCGAATCCATTTGTGAAGAAATGGGTGCAGTATTACGGCGCAGTGCTTTTTCTCCAAATATCAAAGATCGTCTGGATTATTCTTGTGCCATCTTTGATGGGGAAGGTGCTCTATGTGCCCAAGCCGCTCATATACCTGTGCATTTAGGCAGTATGGCCTATGCAATGTCAGATATTGTTAAAACTCAGTCCTGGAGTCCAGGTGATATGTTGGTGTTGAATAATCCCTATCTGGG